>JAGWWZ010000087.1 GCA_018970165.1 Planctomycetota bacterium
GATTGACCGGTGAGATAGGATCTTCTTCTAACCCGATCTCGGGCATGACCGTTGCTACGCTCTTGCTGACCTGCCTGATATTGCTCGGACTGGAAAGTCTCGGATGGGTTGAGATCGACAAGACAATCAAGCTCACCGCACTAACGATCGCAGGTGTGGTTTGCATCGCTTCCTCGAACGGTGGCAGTACGGCTCAGGCATTGAAGACAGGACATCTCGTCGGAGCCACACCGGCCTCGCAACAACTCGCTATCCTGACGGGTGCGTTCACTTCTGCACTCGTTGTCGGATTGGTTCTCCTAGCCATGAACGAAGCCAATTCGACCTACAGCAAAAAAGCAATTGAGCCCTACAAAGATGTAGTGGTCGACGTAAGTAACCTTAAGGATAAAGACACTGTTCATTCAGGTCCCTACGCATCCGAAGACAAGAATGAATACTATGTTCTCAATCTAGGGCGAGCCGAAACAGGTGGACAACTTCCGCCAGGAAGATATTTAATCGGTAGCGATGGCAAGCCCGCTTATTTGGTAGACCCAGCGATCAATGGCATGCTCAAGGAAGACGACAACGGAAACGACATCACTGGCAATAAGTTTGATGCACCCAAAACCGTGCTGATGCAACTGATCATCGATGGAATTCTCGACCGTCGTTTACCATGGGGTCTGGTTCTTTTCGGCGTGTTAATCGCTGTCACGCTGGAATTGAGCGGCGTACCGAGCTTGCCGTTCGCCGTGGGCGTTTACCTCCCTCTCGCTGCATCAACTCCGATCTTCGCAGGAGGAGTCATCCGATGGTTTGTCGATCGAGTGACTCGCAAGAAGTCCGACAGCGAAGATGACTCGAGTCCGGCAGTGTTGCTAAGCTCCGGTTACATTGCTGGCGGCGCCATCGCAGCGGTGCTGATTTCCTTCATGAACTTTCGGCCAGAAATTCTCAAAGCGGTCAACTTTGCCGAAGGGTTGCCCGAAGAAGGGAAAAAAGCCATCTCGCTCTTCGCAGGCTGGATTCCAGAGTGGTGGTTCAAGAGCGTCTACCCATCGTTAGCAGCATTCGGTGTGCTCGTACTCGTGATGCTGATCGTCGGGCTTGCAAGTCGTCCCAAGCAGTCGGCATCATGAATCGCATCGCTGGCTGGCTAAAGATTGCGTGGCGCTATCTCTGGCCGAGCCCTTACACGGTCCTTGGTTTTTGGCTGATGTTGGCCCCCTGGAGCGGCCAACGCCGCTGGATCGTACATCGTGGGACAATCGGCATTGTAGGCCCCGCAGTGGAGCGACTCCTGTCTTGGGCCCCGATTCACGGTGGTGCGGCTGCGTTGACCTTAGGACATACGATCTGGGCCGTTTCGGAATCGGCGTTCTACGAAGTCTGGGATCATGAGTACGTGCATGTTCGCCAGTATGAACGCTGGGGCCCTCTGTTCGTGCCCGCATACTTCGTTAGTGGTTGGTGGCAATGGATGCATCGTCGCGATGCCTACTGGGATAATCCTTTCGAGGTGGAAGCCCGATCTGCGGAGTTCTAGCATTCCCGCGCTACGCCGAGAGCGATTCGGGGCTACAATACGTAGATCCCGCCCCCAGAAATCTCTCCTACCTTTATTGAGCCCGCTGCCTAATTCAACTGCCGCTAATTCACCTGCCAATAGCTGAAACCATGGAAGTTTTTCGCCATCGATCCATCGGATGCACCATCCGAGCCACCTGCTTGGTGATGATTCTCCCATGTTGGTTGGTCGCTACGATCAACGCGATTGCCCAACAACGAAACGATCTCGATCCATTCTTTGAGTCTAAAGTTCGCCCTATACTCGCCAACCGATGCTGGACATGCCACAGCGGTGAGGCGGGAGAATCGAAGGGAAGTTTGCGACTCGATCACGGAACACTCATCCTCAAGGGTGGAGACTCGGGGCCTGCAATCGTCGCTGGCAAACCCGACGAAAGCTTGATCTACCAAGCCGTGAGTTATCAAGGGTACGAGATGCCGCCGGATGGACGGCTGCCACAGGAGGAAGTCGAAGTTCTTCGAACTTGGATCGAGCGAGGAGCAGCATGGCCGGATGAACCATTGCCAGAGGATCGTACAGACGATACTTCATTCGATTTGAAATCACGCAGGGATTCCCACTGGGCCTGGCAACCTCGCAACATCAACAGTCGCTCGCAACTCCCCTTCGATAGCTGGTCGCGCGATCCGATCGATACTTATATCTCCAGCAAAGTACGCGAAGCAGGACTTGAGCCGAGCGTCTCCGCAGATCGAGTTGCATTGGCTCGCCGACTCTACCTCGATCTCCTGGGTATTCCTCCAACGTTGGCACAAGTATCTCGAATCATCAAGGATCCTCGCCCTGATTGGGATGCTAACTTAATCGATGAGTTGCTTGCCGATCCGCAGTTCGGAGTCCGATGGTCGAGACACTGGATGGATTTGATCCGCTATGCGCAGTCGCGAGGTCATGAATTCGATGAAGATATTCCGGCAGGTGAGGCCTACCGAGATTATTTGGTGAGGGCGTTCAATAACGATCTGCCATATGATCGATTCCTGATGGAGCATCTCGCAGGTGACTTGCTCGATTCGCCACGGCTGAACACTCAGCTTGGTTTCAATGAGTCGGTGCTCGCCACCGGTTTCTGGCATTTCGGAGATTGGGTGCACTCACCGGTCGATACGCGCAAAGATGAAACCGATCGCTTCGACAACATGGTTGACGTAGCGAGCAAGACCTTTCTAGGGGTGACTGTCGCGTGCGCCCGATGCCATGACCATAAATTCGATGCGATCAGCACTGAGGATTACTACGCGTTTTTCGGTTATTTGCGGAGCAGTCACTATCGCATGGTCCGCTACGAGACCGACGTTGCCCATCGCGATGCCACCAAACGACTCGAAACGCTGCGTGAGCCATTTCAAAAGGAAGTACACAGCGTCCTCCAAGCATTGGCGCAAGATTGGACGAGGGTCGCCGAAACAACCGATATCGAAGCGGAACATGCTAAAAAATTAATCGATCGATGCATTCAGTGGTCGAATACGGCGGCAACGCGCTATCCTCCTGACGACCCACGAGTCGTGTTCGATGCACGAACTCCGGATCGAGTGCTTTGGCAATCGGACGGAGTGGTCTTTGGAACCGACAGCAGCAAGCCTCTGACGGCTACGGCTCCTTTGCGATCCGGTTCAACGTTAGGACTGATCCATCCTTTTGACGAAGGTGCCCGCGACCGTTTCTGGGATCCCATGACCCAAAAAGTCGATGCGGTGAATCGGCAAAATCGCTATGCACAAGTTGCCGAAGCAGGAAAGATCTTGCCGACCAAAGCGTTCCCACTGCAGTCGGGCAAAGTATCTTATTTGGTGCGTGGTTCATTCCGAGCCTTTGCCTCGGTCGATTCGCACCGCCTGGTAGCTGGTCCCCTTCACGGTGAAACTCTGTTCGAAAACAGCGGACCCAACGACACCTATCGATGGGTCACTCATTCGTTGGATCGTTACAAAGGTAAGACCATTCATGTTGAGTTCTCTCCCCTTGCGGATAACGACTTTGCGATCGTGCAAGTTGTCGAAGGACTCCCGCCTCAGCCGAACAACGGGCAATCACTCTCTCCCACAGTCGTGTTCGAAACCACGAAGGAAGCGGTTGCAACGTGGCTCAATCATCCCCAAGACATGACTGAGTTGCAGCGCGTGCAATGCGCTGCAGTTCTGGAAGAAATCGCGCATCGTCCTATTCCATGGTTGAGTGCCGAGAACTCGAATGCTCGAGCATTGGATGAAGTTGCGAATCGTTGGCGCAGCGCAGAGTCGGCCTTGGCGGATTCTCTTCCGTGGCAATCGAAACTTGCGATGGCGATGCGCGATGGTAGCGGAATCAACGATTTCGTGCTGATCCGCGGTAATCATCTCCGTCCAGGCCATGAGATCCCACGCCGAAATCTCGAAGCACTAGCCCCGAGCAAGCATGCGTTTGACGGCATTGGGAGCGGGCGACTGGCTCTGGCAAGACAATGGTTGGAACCGTCGAACCCGTTGGTATCGCGAGTGATCGTCAATCGCGTGTGGCATCATTTGCTGGGTCGGGGATTAGCCGCGACGACCGATGACTTTGGCGTACTAGGCACGCCACCCACCCATCCTGAGTTGCTCGATACACTCGCACAGGATTTCATCGACCGGGGATGGTCGGTCAAGGCATTGATCCGGTCGATTTGCTTATCGCAAACGTATCAACAAGACTCTCGGGCGACTCCTCAATCGCAGGAAGTCGACCCCGACAATAAACTTCTGTCTCATGCTCGCGTTCGGCGTTTGGAATCCGAGGCAATACGAGATACGCTCTTAGCGGTCACCGGTGAGTTGGACCTCCGATGGATGCCGGAAAACGAAGCGAGCGTACCCGTCCACCTAACCGACTTTCTGGAAGGTCGAGGTCGCCCCAATCGGACGGGCCCGATGGATGGCCGCGGTCGACGCAGTCTCTACCTCGAGGTCCGCCGCAACTTCCTCAATCCGATGATGACCGCCTTCGACATGCCTAACCCATTTAGCACGATGGGAAGAAGAAATGTCTCCAACGTGCCTGCTCAGGCACTGATCCTGCTCAACGATCCGTTCGTCCATGCATTGGCCCAACGGTGGTCGGATCGTGTCGTGACCCAATACGGAACGGACGAACAGCGTGTCATAGCAATGTTGCAACAGGTATCGTTGCGGGAGCCCTCTTCGATTCAGGTCGAGCAGGCGTTGGGGTTCATTCGCTCGGGTGAATTCGGGAATGCAAGCGATGCATATCGGGCTCTTGCGCATCTCCTTCTCAATCGAAAAGAATTGATTTTCCGCTTCTGAAGCCAACCCAGATTGCCGAAATTCAGGAAATTGCCATCTTTCGCGTAACGATTTCCCTTTACGCAGTCCCTGCGATTCCTCTATTATGCGGTCGACATCGGTCAGCAAGATGCTGACCTTAAAAGGCCATAATCCACCGCGGTGTCGGACGAAGGTAACGAGAATGAGCGGTTTTTTCATCCTTTTGGTGACGAGTTTCCTCTTCGACGAACCTCTGCCGGCTCCCAAGCCTCCACCTGAAGCATCGCGCGCGACGGCATCTCGTGCCGAAACCCTCCCTGCCCCCCGAAAATTGGCACCTACGGAGGAAAACACGCGATTGATTTCCACCACGACACAACCTCCGTCGAGCCCTCCGATCGCAACCGGAGCACCCACTGCGGAAGCAAAAGTCGGATGGGGTGTCGATCCGTCCGATAGTTCGATGTACATGGTTATCCAGATCGCTCCTTCCGCGATTGAGACATTCGCTGCAGGGCAACGCGGACAGGAATTGACCAGTCGCATACCACCGATGCTCCGCAATCGCATCGAGAAGGTGATTGTCCGCTTCGGTACCGGTCCCGTGGAGCAGTTTCCATCCGAATCGGAACTTGCCAGCATGCCGTTGCCCAAAAGCACTCCGTCGCAATCACCACAGATTGCAAACCTCGATCGAAGAACCCCGGTCACCATCGACCAGCCTCGTTCCACGGAAGTGATCCCGACTGCTTCGACGACGCAAATCCCAATCGTACCGGGTACGAATATGCCCAGCACAACGATACCCAATACAACGATACCCAGCACCGTTGTGTCGCCGACGGTGACATCTCCACCTCCGGTCTGGAACAACAACACAGCCGCGCCCCGACCGACGGGAACCGTTGCGAGCAACGATGGCTTCGCTCCAAATAATCGCGTGGTTCCGCCATCGCTCATGCCGTTTGGAAGCACCCGACCAACGAGCACCCAGGGCAATGTGACCTACAGCGGAACCAACAATAGCGGCAACAACTACGGGAATGCTCCGTATGGTACCAGCACCTATGGCAATATCCCCTTGGTGGCCAACAATCCGAACACAGGGGTGTATCCACCGGTCAATGAACCGATTCTTCCAAACGGCGTTGCCAACAACGGCCAGATGAATCCACCCAATTCGAACCCTGGATTTTACAATCCCAACGCCAACTACCCCACCAATCCGAACTACGGTGTTCCGGTCTCCACGAACGGCCCGACCTATGCAATGCAGGGCTCATTAACGAATCCGCAGGGCCATCTTGCACAAGGCCCCGTATTGCCACCACCGAATTTATTGCCTTCGACGACCAGCGGCGCGACTACTGGTAGCGGCTGGAGATTGCCCCCGCGCGACGAACAAACCGAAGTGCGCGATGTTCTCAATTCGACCCGGCCCGGAAGTTGGGTGCCATTCTTCTTGGTACTGTCGTTTATCCTCAATGTTTACTTCGGTCTGTGGCTGAATCATCTCAGCACCAAGTATCGTCATCTACTGGCAAATGTTCGCGGCGTATCGATGCCCGAGCTAGAGCGAGCTTAGCATGCCATTTCAACATCATTCATACGCCAAGGCGTCTAATGTTTCGGACAGGCTCTGAGCTGGTCACGCACTACTTCAAAGGCTTTTGGAAGACCAACAGATAGTTTTCTTGAAGCACTTCCTGGACATCGCGGACTTTGATGAACCCGCATTCGAGGATCTCCGACTCGAAGAGTTCTTGTCCAGCCCGAACATGTTTCATCACCCACTCGCTCGACTCCCCCTCAACGCGTTGGAAGTCGATCACAATCACTCGACCACCGGGTTTCATCGCTTGATACAAGGAAGACATCGTCTTTCTGGGGTACTCGAAATGATGGTAGGTATCGCAGATGAAGGCCACATCGACCGATTCACCAGGAAGCTCAGTCGAGTCTGGTTTGCACAATAGCGTATCGACATTCCGGATATCGAGCTCGCGATTGGTCTTGATGATGTGATCCAAAAAGTTCTGGGCAATGTCAACAGCGATCACTTGCCCATCGCTGCCGACAGCCTTAGCGAACAGACGAGTGAAAAGCCCGGTGCCTGCACCGATATCTGCGACGGTTTGTCCTTCCGCGATGGCGCAAGCTGCTAAGATCTCATGTCGCTTGTTAAAGACTTCACGGCTTTCGACTTCGAATTTTTCTTGAAAAGACTTAACATCGGGATTCGCGAAGGAGTCGTTAATCCCAGGATTGATGCTTTTATCCTGAGCCGAGATCAACTCAACGAACCCAGATAGGGTCAATACGAAAAGCGCCCATCGAAGTAACAACCGTTGCATGAAATCTCCTCGTTAGCCGCGTGGAAACAACAAACAGATCAAGTCGCGCATTGGGCTTTTGAATTCGAGGGCGTAGCAGCGACTTGATTCCAAGGCATGCGCGCCAGCAACATTCCCATGCCACAGGTGTCCGTTACTCCAGCGAATATCAAACCCGCTCCTACGAAAGCTGACAGCCCGATGAAGTAGAGGTGAACGAAGAAACCTAGAACTGCGCCGGTTAGCACCAACGATCCCGCCGCGATTCGCACTTGGCGTTCCAGACTCATCGCCTTCTTGCCTCGCACCACTGGCAAACCGGCTTGGTCCCACGCTTGGGTCCCCCCCTCGACGTTCACCACATTGCCGAATCCCGTTGCTGCGATCTTTTCGCAAGCCTGCTTGCCCCGACCTCCCGATTTGCAGATCACATAGAGCGGATTGCCGTTTCGTCCGGCTACGATGTCGGCGGCTTTCAATTGGTCGAGAGGAACGTTGCGAGCAAACGACACGTGTAACTCCCGGTACTCTACAGGCGTCCGCACATCGATCAGTTCGATCTGGTTGCCTGACTGAACCAATTCGTGAAGCTCTTTCGGCGAAATCGTTTGCATGTTTCGTCTCCCTATCCTTGATGTATACGGATGCTGAACCTTCCCAAAGTCAAAACCCGGCGAGTCGTTTTTCCTCACCGCTGCCTGCCAGACAATATATCGACATATCCCGACATGTCAATCTTTCGAAACCGGAAATTTCGGACAGCGTATCGAGAGTTCTGCCGCCGGACTTCTCCTCCGAAGAGACGGCAAAATCGGCCAGAGCGAACAAAGATTGATTCTTTTTCGCTCGAGTGTCGAAGGAAGGAGGACTGGAACGGAATCGTCTAGTTCGGCAGGGTCGCCGCCCCAACCTGTGGTCACCCTGCATCTCGCGATGAACTTTCGACGGTCCGATTTCCCCTCAGCCTTTTGGTATCCGACCTTTCGTCGAGCGCCGCTTCTCCATTTTGCCGTTTGTTTCACCGCGATCCTTATCTCGTCAACCGGCTGTTCCACCTTGTGCTGCAGGTCCGCATGGTTTGAAGGTGGCAAAACCATGCATGGCCTCCAGGCTTGCCATCAACCCTTGGACTGGAATCAACTCCTTCAACCCATCCCATCGTCCTCATTCGGGTTTTCCAGCGCTGGGGCATCCGAGGACGTGGATCCAATAAACATGGCCCGCTTGCGTTTTCGGGGAGCGGAACAACTTGCTGCTAGCTCATCGCAGGAATGCGTCGACGAGTACTATGCGGCTGTGTTATGGAGTTGGCTTGCAGGTGCCGGTCAACTCAATTCCCCTGCCCAGGAAATCGCGAATCAAGCGTTAGCTAGACTGTTGAATGAGGGGCAAGCGCGAGGACGTTTGGATCTGCGTGAGGGGCTAAAAGTAAACCATGCGGGAACCGTGCGTATCATCCCGATTGAAACCAGAGGATTGCCGTGGACCAGCGAGGACTTCCACGAATGTCGAGTGGTAGGTCGCTACTACCATTGCAACATATCGAACTACCACCAGACCAGCGGCCTCGGCGTCCCAGTCGTGATACTGAGACACAAGCCAGCATCCGCTTCTCATTCATGCGACTTCCTCCCAAAGACAGCTGCGTTTGCAGCCACCGCTGTCCTCACTCCCGATGGATCATCCCTTCGTCTCTATGCCCCGTTACGATTCAAACAGGACTCCTTCGAAGGTATGGAGACACCCTTAGCAACGGATACGACGGCGGATCTTGCCTATGGGTTGCATTTTCATCCCCAGACTCGAATCGAGGATTTTCTGCGTCCGGATTCGAGTAGAGATCCATCGCTCCTTTATTTTTTAGAACCTTATCAACCCGATAAGATACCGGTAATTTTCGTGCACGGATTGCTCTCTAGCCCCGATGCTTGGACGAACATCATCAACGAACTTCGGACGGCCCCCGAGATCTCGGAAACCTATCAGTTTTGGGGGTTCAAGTACGCGACTGGCGCTCCGTTCGTACGATCCGCTGCAGACCTGCGAATTCAGATGGATGCTGCTTTGCAACGTTATTGTGAGGAAGACGATCAGCATCTCCTTCACCGATCGGTGATGATAGGGCACAGCATGGGGGGCCTCATTTCCAAGTTGGCCATTGCTCATAGCGACGAAGCTTTATGGGATTCCATCGCCTATCTACCCATCGAAACGGTCGCGACCGACGAGGCGACTCGAGCACGATTGATCGAAAGGCTTTACTTCGACCCCCACCCCATGATTCGTAGAACAGTCTTTATCGCAACGCCGCATCAAGGGAGCAGTTCCGCCGGACGCATCTGTGGAAAAGTTGCCAGCGCGCTGGTGTACAACGACGATTCCACCTTTGAACAACTATTGCGAGATAACATCGGTGGATTCAGCGACTCCGTTGCTTCCGGGCTACCGACATCGATCGACATGCTCGATCCGAGGCAGCCGTTCCTCGACACAATCGGTCGGCTGCGACTGAACCCATGCGTTCCAAAGCACACGATTCTCGGAACCAGGGTTAGCCTGCCTGGCCACCCTCCCTCCGATGGCATCGTATCGCGTACCAGTGCGCAACATCCGGATGCGATTTCGGAAAAGCAAATCCCGGCCTCGCACAACGGATTGCTCAAGCATCCCGAGACTGTCGAAGAACTACGTCGGATTCTCAGTCTTCACATCTCTGAGCTGACGTCTACATACAGTAGTCACGACAGAGTCAACCCCACGAACGACTGATTAACAAATAGATGCACCGAAGTTATTTCGGCATGCTTCGGACAATTAGACTCTTAGTCCCACTTCTGGGGCAACTTCGGTACTCGCGAAACCGTCTCCTCGGCGAACGCCGATCCAGACCAGCAATTTACGACGCAGAGTACGCAGAGGTCTTCCTATTCTGCGATGAATACGAATAATCCATGGACGCTGGGGTTCGCTCCCGTGGATGTTGTGTGCAGAACGATGCTTTGCAATGTGATATCGATCGCAATCGCACAAGATTCGCAACAGGGAATTCCACCATCTCCGATTCGGCACTTGCAAAGAAATCTGGAAGTCCATCAAGTAAGGATTCCCGTCCTTGCCAAGGATTACGTTTTCCTGCTTGTGCAGATCGACATACGCGATGCGCCGCACATGAAGTTCTCGAACCAGTCGATCCAGGGAATCAAAAAAGTCCCTATCTACATCGGAGGCCAACGAAAGGGGCTGTCCTTCGATGAATGCGTGAGCGGACACATGCCGAACCTTCTTTCCATCAATCCGAACATCACGACAGACACCCGGAATACCGGTCACCCCTTGGAGTTTCGCTAGCAAATCCATTTCGCGTCGAGCTAGGAACCGTCCCAGCCAGCGCATCGGAATGAATCCCAACGGAGCCAGGCGATTGAACTTGCAGACGATTCGCTTCTCGTCTTGCTTTTCACCCGACCCAGGGTCAACGGGGGCTACACCATCGCCGTAGACGGCTGTGGCTGCCCAGGAATCATGCTTGAAGATCTCTCGTCGGAAATATCGAACGCCATCCACTTCGACTTCGGTCGGCGGCTCAGCTCGTCCAAGGGCCCGAAGGTAGGGGGGGCGGGGCCGGCCTTTAAGATGATCGTTCAAACGACTTCGCTCGGGAGAACAACGAAAACCCACGCGAATGACGCGCGATCTATCGACACAGATCGTTTATCGGATCGGTTGAATGACGTCCTGCAAATGATCACTGGAGCTTGTCGCAACCGTTACGATTTAGCCAGAATCTCACGGATGGCGTGAGCTGGATCGACGCCAGTCAAGCGGGCATCGAGCCCCTGGAACTTCGCAGTGAATCGCTCATGATCGATTCCAAGGGTGTGTAGCAAGGTCGCGTGGAAATCCCGGACATGGACCGGCTTGTCGACGACGCTATATCCAAACGGACATGTTTCGCCGTAGGTCACACCCCCTCGTACTCCTCCGCCAGCCATCCACATGGAGAAGCACCGAGGATGGTGATCGCGGCCATAGTCGGTGGCAGTGAGTTTGCCTTGGGAGTAGTTGGTGCGGCCAAACTCACCTCCCCAGATCACAAGCGTATCCTCAAACATCCCGCGATCCTTGAGATCTTGAAGTAGGGCTGCCGTTGGCTGATCGGTCTCTCCGCACTGCGTGCGCATCCCACCGGGAACACCGCCATGATGATCCCAGCCTTGATGGTATAGCTGAATGAACTTCACTCCGCGTTCCGCCAATCTTCGCGCCAGAAGGCAATTAGCTGCAAAGGTTCCGGGCGTACGAACGCTCGTACCGTAGCGCTCTAGAGTCGCCTCACTTTCGGAGGACATGTCGGTAACTTCGGGAACACTCGACTGCATGCGATACGCCATCTCGTATTGGGCGATGCGAGCGGACAGATCCGGATCGCGAGTCGTTTCGGCTTGCAATTGATGTAGATCCTGGAGTCGATCGAGCATTTGTCGTCGGCTGGTCGCATCGATACCTGACGGATTGGTCAGGTACAACACAGGCTCCTTGCCAGAGCGGAACTGGACCCCTTGATAGCGAGCAGGCAGAAAACCCGCTCCCCATAAACGTGAGTAAAGGGGCTGATCGACTTTGCCCTTGGTGATCAACACAACGAAGCTGGGTAGATTCTCGTTATCGGTACCTAATCCATATTGGATCCATGCACCGATACTAGGCCGACCGGAGATTTGATTGCCGGTCTGCAGAAACGTAATCGCGGGATCGTGGTTGATGGCTTCGGTAGTCATCGACCGAATGATGGCCATATCGTCGACATACTTCGCCGTATGGGGCAGCAGTTCACTGACCCATGCACCGCACTGACCGTGCTGGGCAAATTTGAAAATTGAGCCGGCCAGTGGCAGGATCGCTTGGTTCCCCGACATGCCGGTTAAACGTTGTCCTTGTCGCACGGAGTCGGGGAGCGGTTCCCCTTGCTTCTCGTTCAAGAGGGGTTTGTAATCGAAGGTTTCCAGTTGCGACGGTCCGCCCGCCATGAACAGGTAGATGACTCGCTTTGCAGTTGGAGCGTGGTGCGTGGGGTTCAAGACACCGCGTGACGCAATCCCAAGACCTGACTCAGAGGAACCGTCCTTCGCTCTATCGTCACCGAAGGCTCTGCTGTCTCGCGCCATCAAATCCGCTAGCGCGATGCCACCCAATCCCATTCCCGCTCGGAACAACCAATCTCTTCGTCCGAGATGCTTGTTGGGTGCATCGAATCGCATGTCGTTGAACATAAGTTGATTCCCTTGGTTGCGCATGAACGCGTCCGGTATGGTGTGCTCAGCGTTTCATAACGAATTCATCAAAACACATCAGTGTCTCTGCGACGACGCACGTAGCCGCAAGGTCGACAGGATTCAGCGAAGCATCAGCGACCCGAGTTCCGATTTTCAAGAACTCTGGTACCGCAGTTGGAGAATCGCTGAAATACGCGTGCTGTTCGCGATAGGCTTTGTCGATGACGGCGTGTTCCTTCTCATTGAGTGGCCGACTGATCAATCGAATAGCCATCGCGTTCCATCGCGATGCGAGATCTTGTGGATGTGCTCGCATGGCTTGTTCTGCGGTGTAGCGGGCAGCTTCGATATACTGAGGATCATTCAACAGTACCAATGCTTGGAGGGGAGTGGTGGTCGTTTCGCGGCGTGCGGTGCAGGTCTCGCGACTGGTTGCATCGAAGGCCAACATGCTCGGTGGTGGAGCGGTTCTCCGCCAAAACGTATACATGCTGCGTCGATACAGGCCATCTCCTTTGGCTTGTTGATACGACTTGCCGGTACCAGCTTCTTCCCAAACACCTTCGGGTTGGTAGGGCATCACGCTCGGTCCACCGATCGTCGGGACCAGCAATCCACTGGCGAACAATGCTGCATCGCGAACTTGTTCGGCGGACAATCGATGTTTAGGTCCTCTCGCAAGCCATCGGTTCTCCGGATCCGTTTGTTCCCAAGCGGCGTTGCGCGCTGTCGAAGATTGGCGATACGTCGACGAAAGGACGATTTCTTTACATAACTGCTTGACATTCCAGCCCTGCGACATGAACTGTCTGGAAAGTGCGTCCAGTAGCTCAGGATGAGTTGGCGGTTGGCCTTGGCTACCGAAATCTTCGAGGCTCGCGACGATGCCTCGTCCGAAGAACAGAGACCAGAAACGATTGACTGCGACCCGGCTGACCAACGGATTTTGTTCATCGATCATCCACCGCGCCAACTGCAATCGATCGTTGTGCGTTTCGCTGCTTGGCACGTGACTATTGTTTCCATTAGCTTTTCCGACGATCGCTGCTTCGATCGGATGGGGGACTACGGGATCGCGAGGCGCGTCATAGGCTCCCCGTTCGAGCACATAGGTGGTGCGGGGTTTCTTGGCGGGTGCCATCGCCATGATCTGCCGCACCTGGACCACTAGTTCATTTTCTCGTCGCCTAGCATCACGAAGCGAAGCAACCAACGCATCGAACTGGGAATCCCCTTGCAAAAGAGCCGTATCCCACTCGGCTGCCGCCGATTGCAAAACCATCCTTTTGTCCTGTTCGTTCACAGACGGCGATTTCGTATACAGCCGGGCCATTTCGAGCGTACTGAGTTCGCGATCGAAGATCTGCAGTTCATCCATCGATCCATTTCGAAACCCGATATCGCGAAAGCGAGCACCGACCGTGATCGGCAAGGTGCCGGCCGCCGAGTCGCCCCATTCGCTCCGATGTCGGAAATCGCGGGTCAATTGATCTCGATCAACATTTACGGCAACAGGCCGTCCGTTGACGAATAGCCGGATGCCGGAAGCATGGCTGCTGCCATCGTAGGAAACGGCAACATGGGTCCACTCCTGCACGGGAATCGCATCCGCGGACTCAATGCGAATCGCATCTCCGGGCCAGAAATGGATCAGCGAAAACTGCGGCTTCCCTTGATGCAGGACCAATTGCATCCCGCGGAAAGCAGCGTCTTCGGCGGCTTGGCTTTGGTGAACGATCACGACACGATCCGCATGTTGCTCGGGTTTAACCCACAGGCTGATGGAGAACGGATCGGGACGCCCTAATTGAATCTGCCGTTTCTTGTTCGGATCGTCTGTTTCTGAGACCATCAATGGGAACGTGATCGCATCATCGCCGTTGAAACGCGTCCCCTTGCCGATTACTCCATCCTCGGAACCCTCTAAGGGAAAGGTCCAGACGGTTTGTGGAGGTTGTGCATCGAATACGGCAAGATCAACGGTCGCCGTCGATTGTCGTGAAAGCCATGCCTGTTTGCGTTCCGCAATCAACTGATTCCGTTTCGATTCGAGGTCGGATATCTCGCGAAGCAATTGAAGATGCTGTTCCTTCTGCTCTGGAGTGTAAAGAGACAGCGCCGGTGTCGGAGTGCCACGGGTGAAGTGCGAATACAGACCATGCTCATCGATATCCGCAAAGTATGCGGCAAAGGAGTAAAAATCCTTTTGCAGGATCGGATCGTACTTGTGATCGTGGCAACGAGAGCATTCGAGTGTCAGCCCGAGAAACGCAGTCCCGGCCGTCACGGTTCGGTCTGCGATGTATACCTGACGAAACTCTTCTTCGATACTTCCCCCTTCGTTGGTTTGACGATGAAGGCGATTGAAGGTGGTTGCCAAGCGTTGCTCATCGGTAGCATCAGGTAGCAGATCACCCGCGATTTGCCACATGACGAATTGGTCGTATGGCAAGTTTCGATTGAATGCGTTGATGACCCAGTCTCGCCACGGCCAAACCTCCATGTTGACATCCGCTTGATAACCGAATGTGTCCGCGTAACGGGCTATGTCCAGCCACATGTTTGCCATCCGTTCGCCGAAGGCTGTATTGGCCAGGAGACTATCGACGATCGCTTCGCGCGATGCTTCGGAGGAGTCTTTGGTTAAGGCATCGACCTCTTGTTCGGTGGGTGGAAAACCTGTCAGGTCCAACCTGACCCGTCGCAACCATCGCAGCGGTTCGGCCGGATCGGCAGGCTCCATCCGATTGCGGATCAGTTTGTCTAGAACGAAGAAATCGAGATCTTGGCGAGGCCAGCTTTTCCATGCTTCGGGGATAGCGGGGGCGCTGATAGTTTTCGGGACGGGAGCAAACGCCCAGTGCGGTTCGTACGCTGCTCCCCGATCGATCCAGCTTCGAAGGAGTTCGATTTGTTCCGCGGTCAGTTTCTTGCCGGTTTTCGGAGGGGGCATTACCTCCGAGGGATCCTGGCTGATGATGCGGTCAATGATCTGGCTAGCGCTCGAGTCTCCTGCGGTGATCGCACCATGTTCGATAGCATCTTCGCGGACATCCAGACGAAGGTCGGCTTGGCGACCGTGTTTGTCGGGTCCATGGCAAGAAAAACACGCATCGGACAGGATGGGGCGAATATCCCGATTAAAACGGATTTGTTCGTCAGTCTGCGCAGCGGCCCGGTTCGCTACCAAGCCAAACGCAACAACAGCCAAACCGGCCCAAACAGGGGAACATTTCGATCGTCGCATGCAATTGGGTCGATACAAAGAGCGATGAAGATGCAAGAATGCATGTGGTGGGGACTACACTATTATAGTTATGTCCCGCAAGACCGACCATAGAATCACGATCCTTGCCCCGCAGGCCATCGCATGAACCCCGTTCGCACCAGCCAACTCGAACGCCAAACCGCCGAAACCTCTATAGAAATCCGGTTGAATCTCGACGGGACGGGCAAGAACGATATCCGGACCGGAGTTGGATTCCTAGACCATATGCTGGTCTTGTTCGCGAGACACTCCCTGGTCGATATGGAGATCAAGGCACAGGGGGACCTACAGGTCGACTCGCATCACACGACCGAAGACGTTGGGATTTGTCTTGGGCAGGCGTTTCGCGAATGCTTGGGAGACAAATCGGGGATACGTCGCTATGGTCACATGGTGCTTCCGATGGAGGAGACTCTGGTCACATCGGCTGTCGATTTCAGCGGCCGATCTTACTTGGTTTTCCAAGCCCCGATGCCTTCCTCCAAGATCGGAGACTTCGATAGCGAATTGGTGGAGGACTTCTGGCAAGCATTCGCAGCCAATGCGCAGTGCAATCTTCATATTCTGCTTCATTACGGCCGCAACACGCACCACATCGCGGAAGCGATTTTTAAAGCTACTGCACGCGCGATTCGGATCGCTGCCGAGTTCGACGCGCGACAGGTTGGCATTCCCAGTTCGAAGGGGATCTTATAGAGCCCCATCATGCATTACGCTCTTTCAGTTTGAGTGCGCGGGTCAGGACGCGGTCCAGCGCGGAGGCGAAGGACGTACGATCGCGTTGGCTGTAGGGACGGGGGCCCGACAACTCCATGCCGGCTCCTCGAGCCGCGTCGAGAAAATCGCGAGCAGCCAATCGCGCGCCGACATTGCGATCATCGTAAACCTCACCGCGCGGATCGAGTACGAAAACTTTTTTTGCAACCAATTGGGCTGCCAGCGGGATATCAGCGGTGAGCACCACATCCCCGGGTTGAGCATGCCCGACGATATACTGATCGGCAACGTTGGCGCCGTCTCGCACCGTTACCACCTGGATCAAGCGATTCCCGGGAGGAACTCCGATGGATTGATTGGCAACGAGGGTGACTTCGATACCGAGTCGTTTGGAGGCGCGAAAGACGAGTTCCTTGGCATCGCGCGGTGCCGCATCGGCATCAATCCATAACTTCATCGTTCGGCTCAATCCTCAAGGTTTTTCGGTTCGCAATCGTTCAACAGCATAGAGTCGGAATCATGGTCGCGCCACTCTTGGCTGCATGAACCGATTAGAATATTCTCGT
Source organism: Planctomycetota bacterium (assembly GCA_018970165.1). Classification (GTDB taxonomy): domain Bacteria; phylum Planctomycetota; class Planctomycetia; order Pirellulales; family Pirellulaceae; genus JBKCUI01. Next base: position 16,976 of record JAGWWZ010000087.1, read on the forward strand.
GTATTCCCCGTCGAAAACGCTGTTGAAAACGAGACTCTTTTGAACTCTTTGAGTGAAACATGAAAATACAGTATCCGCGAGCGATTTTGTATGCCCTGTCGGTCGCCGCACTCCTCTGCTGCAGCCTAGGGTACAGCGCCTCGATAGCCTTTGCTCAGTCGGATGCCGATTTGGATCGCATCTTCCAGGAGTTTCTCGACGAGGAATGCCGAATCCATCCGGCCTTTGCCAGCTCGCTGGGGAACCATAGCTACGATCATTTGCTCGATGATCTATCCCCGGCTGCTCGTGCGAAAGATGTTGAACGCTATCGACAGTGGCTTAATCGCCTGTCGAAAGAACTCGATCTGGCCTCTATGCCGCGCAATTCCCAAATCGATGCCGAGATTTGGATGCACACGCTGCGATACCGAATCTGGCAAGCGACCGAGACCGACGACTTCGCAAAGGATCCGCGAGTCTATTTGACGTACGCATCCGACAGTGTGTTTGGACTGTTGACTCAGTCGACCCTGCCAAAGCATCGCAATATTGAGAACGCAGCTCGCCGCATCGGCCAGATTCCCAACGTTGTCGCGGCCGCGAAAGAGTCGATCAAGAACCCGCCAAAAATTTTGACAGAGATCGCGATTCAGCGAACACAGGGTGCGATCGATTTCTATCGCAATGGTATCTTTGACCTCGCGGATGAATCACGTCCATTGAGCTTGTTGCGGGAGCCATGCGAACGAGCTGTTGCATCCCTGACTGAGTTCAAGGAATTCCTGCAATCAGATGTCCTCCCTCGCTCCCATGGAGCATGGCGATTGGGGAAGGAAAAATTCTATGCCAAGCTCGAACTGGAGCTCGACGCTGGCCTGACCGGCGATGAAGTCATCGCAGAGGCGAGATCGGAGGCGGACCGTGTCGAGCGCGAAATGTATTACGTGGCCAAACAACTGTGGCACGAACTCTTTCCAGATCACGTGCTCCCTCCCGATGATTCCGATGGTCGACGCGATACCGTGCGACAGGTTCTCAATCAGCTCGGCAAATCGCACGGCAAACCGGAACAACTGGTCGAGGATGCGCGAAAGACCGTCGCCAAGATCCAATCGATGATCCGGGAAAAGGGGATCCTTACCCTGCCCAATCCGGACCAATGCCAAATCATCGAGATGCCCGAGTTCCAACGTGGATTCTCGGCCGCCTATTTGAACCCGGCTCCTGCGCTCGATGCAGACGCAAAGAGTCTCTACGCTATCTCGCCACCTCCGAGCGACTGGCCGGAATCGCGGCGCACCGCTTTCTTGGAGGAATACAATCAATACATGCTTCAAATCCTCACGATTCACGAAGCATACCCCGGTCATTATGTCCAACTCGATTACTCGAACCGATCTCCGTCGTTGATTCGCAAAGTCTTTTCCTCCGGCGTGTTCGCGGAAGGTTGGGCGGTATACACCGAGCAAATGATGCTCGACCAAGGGTACGGAAACGGCGACCTGGCATTGCGACTCCATCAACTCAAGTTCTATTTGCGAGCGGTGCTCAATGCGATTCTCGACCATTCAATGCATTGCACCGAAATGAGCGACGATGAAGCGATGGCACTTCTTATACAACGAGGCTACCAGACCGAAGGGGAAGCGTACGGCAAAGTTCAACGGGCCAAGCAAAGTTCCTGCCAGCTATCTACTTACTTCGTGGGTCGCACCGCGTTTTATCGGCTGCGTCAATCCGTGCAGCGGTCTCGCGGTGACTCGTTCGACCTGGGTCCCTTCCACGAGCAGGTTCTCAACTGTGGCACTCTCCCCGTCAAATACCTCCCGGAGTTGGTGAAGTAGGCCCACGGGCAAACAACCTTCGCTCAGACGTTTTGAAGTTGTGCTTTTGATGATTGCAATCGCTAGCAGCCTATGTTTTCGTAGGGATTATCACAACCCGACGCGTGAGCGAGGGACACAGGAGGGAAAATATCGCGAGCGACGTCAGTCCATCCCTCACTTACGTTTCGGGTTGTGATTACATCGAAAAGCGCAACTTCAAAACTCGCGCTTCGGGTTGAGATTGTGCCGAAAAGCGCGACTTGAAAACTCGCAAAGCAGAGACTTCATTCCGAAGGCTGCACAGAAGTTGGCCAACTCAAGTCGTTGTTCTCGGGCCGCCCTTCAATGTAGTACCAATTGTGGATAGGTTTGAGGATCGCCTGTACGGATGCTAGCAACTGCTGATCAATTGGCTCATCTAGCCATGCCATCCACTGGGATATCTCGGCACCGATCGCGCTTCCCACGAGACAACTGGTGAACCCTGGATGGCTGATCGAGAATTGAAGTGCGAGCTTCTCAATACTAGAGCCATGCTCTGAGCAGTAAAGAGCCGCTTCCCCTGCGACTCGTCGCACCTCTGGGGTTGCCTTGTGCCACGGAGGAAGTGGAAGATTGGTCAACAACCGAGCCGAAAATGGAGCGGCATTGATCACCCCAACGCGATGTTTTTCAGCGATAGGCAGCAATCGCAGCGCCATGTTGTTCTGAAGTGTGTAGTGGTTGTATGTAATAAAGCAATCGATCAAGCCTGTGGGAATGACTCGTTCAAAGTTCCTCATCGGATATCCACTGACTCCAACGTAACGAACCTTGCCTCGCTCCACTTGGCGTCGCAACGCCGGAAGAGTCTCATCGATGACTTGATCGACGTCCCCATACTCGATGTCATGGCAGAAGACGATGTCGAGATAATCCAGACGCATCCGCTCCAACGATACATCGATACTTTCGGCAACGCGTTTTGCGGAAAAGTCGAAATGACGGGGAGCATAACGACCAAGCTTGGTGCTGACCACCAATTGCTCGCGCGGGTAACGAGGAAGGATTTGCCCCAACAAAACTTCGCTCATGCCGCGACCGTAGTAGGCCGCAGTGTCGATGAAATTGATTCCTGCATCCAACGCGATGCGGACTGCCGAAAGAGACGACTCAATATCGAATTGCCCGAACTCCGCACCGATCGATGATGCACCAAATCCAAGCCGAGTCAGCAACAAGCCAGTCTCGCCCAGCTTGCGTTTCTCCAACGCAATACTCATCGCCTCCCCCTTCGTTATCTATGTAAAATCGAAATTTTTGAAGTTGCGATTTTCGATGTAATCACAACCCGAAACGTAAGTGAGGGATGTACCTACGTCGATTGCGATGTCTTCCCGCGTGTGTCCCTCGCTAACGCGTCGGGTTGCGATAATCCTCGGCATAACATTGACTTCTAGCAATTGTAACCATCAGAATCGCAACTTCGAAGATCTAGAGTCGGCTCGTACGCGTTCGACCATCTGCGGCATACTGTTCGAGCAACTGCTGCGTCGAAAGCTTAAAAGCCGAGAGTTGCTGGGCTTCGAGAAGGTAGCCCTTCTTTGCCTTGAGGATCGACATAGCCAGCAATTGCCGACGTTGCCACTGCTCCAAATTGAGTGAGCGGATATCGACATAGGGAGTATCCAGCCGGGCCGTGAATTTGGGTACAAAATGAAAGCCGTCTTGAGCGCGAACAACAGTGTAATGCATAGCTCCGTAGAGTGTGGCGACACCGAGAACTAGCCCGAGAAGAAAACTCTCAATTCGATTCATCGCTGGTTTCTTGTCATCCATGAGTTGCTGCCTTTTTGCCATTTGCTTGTAGAAAATGCTCGCATGGAATGTCAAGAGTAGCTCCGTCACAAGAGCCCCTCTGCGGTTCGCGAACGCCCGGGGCAAAGCGTATTTTGGCAAATCACGCATACTGGGGAGATTGGCCCAGAAGTGATCCGAGATCTTCGAAGAATTTCGGGTACGTCTTGCCCGTGCAGCCAGGATCGAGGATCCGAACACCGGGAACCTTTAATCCCGCCAAGGCCAAACTCATGGCCATGCGATGGTCTCGGTATGTCGTCAGATCGCAACCTCTCAATGAGCGTGGATGTATGATCAGCCCATCGGGTTGTTCGTCGACGTCTGCCCCCAACCGCCTGAGTTCCGTCGCGAGATCGCCGATTCGATCGGTCTCTTTATGGCGATTGTGCGCGACACCGCGAATAATCGTTGGGCCCTTCGCGAACAGGGCAACGACCGACAACGTTTGCACCGTGTCGCTGATGGCATTCATGTCGATATCGACTCCACGTTCCGCTTGTCCGGAAACCTCGATGTAGTCCTTGCCCCATTGGACTGTACAACCCATTTGTTCGAGCACTAGCGCGAAACCGACATCACCCTGCAAGGATTGCTTCGACAGTCCGAGGACTCGAACGGTCCCGCCCGTGATCGCGGCGGCAGCCAGAAAGTAGCTTGCTGCGGAGGCATCAGGTTCGATCGCATACTCGATCCCTTGATACGTTTGCGGTGCGGGAATCTGAAATCGTTGATACCCATGAGCCTGCGAATTCACACCGAAGGATCGCATAACCTCCAGCGTCATTGCAACGTAGGGTTTGGATACGAGTTCTCCATCAACGGTCAGTTCAACATCGCTCGCGCAGTAGGGAGCAGCCATCAGCATGCCGCTGAGGAATTGGCTGGAAACCTCGCCTCGTACGCTTGCGGGTCCCCCGCGAAGGCCTGCAGCTTTCAAGAGCACGGGAGGGCAATCGCCTCTGGTCTCGTTAATGCTTCGCACATCTGCTCCCCACGAGCGAAGACCATCCAGAAGATCACCGATCGGACGCTCGCGCATACGCGGCACGCCGTCGAGTGAGTATTCTCCATGAGTCGCGGCTAATGCTGCAGTCAAAAATCTTATCGAGGTGCCGCTATTGGCGATGTGCAGATCGGCGCGACGGATCGGAGGTTGTCCCGAGCAGCCATCGATACTCAGTTCGCATGCAACCCGATTCCATTCGAGATTCAGGCCGAGCGACTGCCAAGCCTGAACCATCACCTCCGTGTCCTCGCTTTCCAGGACACCGGTCAGGTGCGATCGGCCATGGGCCATGGCTGCGCAGATCAAGGCACGGTTGGTGATGCTCTTGGAACCGGGGACTCGCACCCAACCGGAGACAGGAGCGAGTACCGGTTCGAAATGAACCGATTGAGCCCCATGCATCGCTATGGAACCGCGATCTTCCACAAGTGATTGGCACCGCGAACGAACATCGCATTACCGGAAATCGCGGGCGACCCTAAGACCTCATCTTCGATTTTATTGGTCTGCACAATTTTTCCTTCCTCGCCATCGAGAGCAACCACAGAACAGACTCCTTCCAGAGAGAACAGATACAGTCGGTCACCTGCGACAACGGGCGAAGACCAGATCTGTTTCGCATCGGGCAATCGAAGCTGCCACAGCACCTTGCCTGTATATACATCGCCACATACGAGAATCGTTCGGTTGACCACATAGACGTTCTTCCCCGCGACAACTGGGGAGCAAGCATTCGGATTGAGCTTATTCTCCTTCCAGAGAGTGCTCGGTTCCCCAGCGCTCGACAGATCCAGTGCTGTCAGGCCTCCTGAGGGAACGATCAATCGATTGCCGTCTGCGACCGAAGAGGGGATCGAAGAACAAGGGAGATTCAATCGCCACAACGCCTTGCCGTCCTTGGGCTGGACCGCTTGAAGATCTTCGCCGGACTGAATGATCACCGCTTGCTTGCCGTTTGGCAGTTGGATGACCGAAGGGGAAGACCAGTTTGCCTTCTTGGGTCGATCCTGCTTCCACAGGATGGAACCATCCTCGGCGCTCAACCCAGCAACGAAGGAATCACCCTGGCATTCGACCTGAACGATGACAACACCATCGACCACGACCGGGGAGCTGCTCATGCCAACGTCGTTCCCCGCTTTGGGGAAGTCGCTTGCGAGGGAACGATACCACAGCGGGTTGCCTTGCAAGTCGACGCAGGCCAAGTCGTTGGAACTGTAGAACGCGAAAACACGTTCACCGTCCGACACAGGGGTCGGAGCCGCATTCGCGCTGACCGGATGGCAATAGGGACGCCCGCGAGCGATCCATTGCTGATCCCACAGCAGTTTACCTGTTTCGGTGCTGTGGCTGGACAAACGGATTCTTCGTTGGTCCATGGCATCGCTGCTGGTAGTGATCACTTGATCACCGACGATGATCGCACCACCGGCGGAACGGCCTGGAAGTTTGACTTTCCATGCGATGTTCTTTGATGCCTCGCCGCCGAATTCCTCGGGTAATTTTGCGCTAGCCGATGCGCCCGTCGCGCCCGGCCCGCGAAACTGACGCCAGTCGTCTGCGCTTGCGACCGTTGCCGCAGACGAGACGAACATTGCAGCACATGCGGCCCAAGCGACGGGTGAAAAATGCTTTTTCATGATCGTTATGACTTTCCTATCCATGCAAAGGATTGATTTCAATTTGAGTATTAGGTTTATTGCGCGAGTGCAATCGCTTTGCCGGTCTCATCGCAGAGTCGAAGCTGGAACGAGTACAGCTGAGCCCATGCTTCTTTTTGTTCGTTCTGACAGATCTTGACCAAGATCCGATTCTCACCCTGTTTGAGAGTGATGGGTGCCGAGTATTGGTCGATCTGCATGCCTGTGTGATAAACCTCGTTCGAGATGACTTCCACGCCGTTGACCCAAACCTTCTGGGCGTTGATGCAGCCGACGCGGACCTCGCATGGAATAGCCGATGGCGTGCGTATTACTGCTGTTGCATAAACAACG
>JAGWWZ010000265.1 GCA_018970165.1 Planctomycetota bacterium
GGCTCGATCATCGATAACTGGTTGGGAGCTTCCGATTTGTACGATGCCCACATCGAGCGATCCAGCAATTCGATGGGTGTCTCGGACTGGATCGGGAGGGGTTCAGCGACGATCTTGATGACTTTTCCAGGCTGGGCCCTGACTAGCAAAGTCGTGGTCCGAGGGGCGCGGTAATACCCGGGCCGCTTCCAGTCGGAGGTATACTCCCCAACACAAAACAGGATTGTCAATACGAGACCAATAGCGATCGCGTAACGAACGCCTCTCCTAGTCGACCCGGAACGATTGGCCATCCTTGCTTCCCCAAATCCCTGGGACATCCTTCACGTAATCCATCTTCGACCGACTCGTGCCTCTCGATGGAAACAACGTTTCGCTAAAACAAGTTTTCTTCCCCCTCGCCCCCTCCGAAGGGACAGATTAGAGAAAATGTAACGGCCCACGAAAACGCTAGCACTGGCTATCTGGACTTGGAGTATCATTACGCTCTCCGCTTTCACCCCATAGATATCCGTTCACTCAATCATGATGTCCACTCGAATCTCGACCCGTGCGTTTCTTGCCTTTACCTTGTCAGGATTGCTCATGCCGCAGGACGAATCCGTCGCTCAATCCAATCTTGCCCAGCCATCGACGCCTCGAGCAATGCAGATCGGGGATTTGTTCCGTTACGACCGGCTTGCAGACCCGCGTCTGAGCCCTGATGGTCGCTCGCTGGTCTATCAGGCAACTCGATTCAACGACCCAGCCAAAAACGCCAAGGCGACCCAACTGTGGCTTGCCCCGTCCGAGGGTGGAGAAGCTCGGCAATTGACCTACTCCGGAAAGTCAGACACCCATCCTCGCTGGTCTCCCGATGGCTCCCAAATCCTTTTCGAGTCCAACCGAGATGGAACATCTCAGCTTTACATCTTGGATCTGGCCAAGGGGGGCGAACCACGTCGAGTGACCAGCATCGCGACCGGTGCCAATAACGGAACTTGGTCTCCCGACGGAAAGAGAATTGCCTTTGTCTCCACCGTGAATCCAGCCTTCAGCGAACTCCCCTTCGAGGAATCGGACGCCAAGAATCGGGAACAAGCCGATGCGGCGGAATCCAATCCTGTGAAAGCCAAGACTTTCACCCGGTTGTTCTACCGACATTGGGATTCCTATGTGGAGGACAAGCGTCAACACATCTTCGTTATCGATGCAGACGGCAAGAACTGTCGTGATGTGACCCCCGGAGATCGCGATGCCTATCCAACCAGCACGACCTTCAGCGCGAACGAGGACTTTTGTTTCACCCCGGATGGCAAAGCCTTGATCGTCACTGCTGTTCCCGAGAAGGGAGAAGCCTGGACCACCAATTACGATTTGTGCCGCATCGAGATCGACAAACCATCGACGCAATGGAAGTCGTTGACCGCAGGGAACCCAGCGGCCGATGGTTCGCCGAAATTCAGTCCTTCGGGAAAACGCTTCGCGTATCGCGCCCAGGCTAAACCCGGCTACGAGGCAGATAAATGGAATCTTTTGGTGGTCGGTTGCAACGCCGATGGCTCTTGGTCGGGCAAACCCGCAACACTCACCGAAGGGCTCGATCGATCGCTGGGCGATTTTGTTTGGATCGACGACAACAATCTTGCATTCACAACGGAAGAACAAGGAGCCAGCGCAGTCTATAAAGTCGCTATCGGTGGCAAGCCAACCAAGGCTCCGATCGACTTTGGCGATGGCCGATTCGGTCAATTGACTGCGATCCACAACCATAACAACACTCTTGCGGTGGCTCGAGCAACGATGAATCGGCCAGCGGAGATCTTCACCATCTCAATGACTTCGTCGCCGACGACCAAGCAAGTTACGCATCACAATGATGCCTTGGCCAAAGAGATCTTCGAGGTTCGTCCCGAGAGCATCCAGGTTCCGGTGGAAGGATCGACGTCGATGCAGATGTGGATTCTGAAGCCGCCCGCTTTCGATCCCTCGAAGAAATGGCCCGTTGCATACTTGATCCATGGTGGGCCGCAGGGGGCATGGGAAGACGGCTGGAGCTTTCGATGGAACCCGCAACTGTGGGCCGCCCAGGGTTACGTCGTGGTGCTCCCCAACCCGCGTGGCTCGACCGGTTTCGGTCAGGCGTTTTGCGACGAAATCAGCGGCGACTGGGGTGGCAAATGCTACCGCGATTTGGTGGCAGGACTTGCTGCGATCAAGAAGCTACCCTACGTCGACTCGCAACGCATTGGATCTGCCGGTGCCAGCTTCGGCGGCTACATGCAGGATTGGTTCGCAGTCAACGACATCGCCAAGGATCTTCGCTGCCTGATTTCGCATTGCAGCGTCTACAACTTTGAAAGCATGTGGGGCACGACCGAAGAACTATGGTTCGATGAATACGAACATGGCGGACTCCCGTGGGAAATCCCCGGCAAGTATCGAGAATTTAGCCCCCACACCCTGGCTGGCAATCTCGGCAAACACAAAACACCGATGCTCGTGATCCATAACGACCTCGACTTCCGTTGTCCGATCGGCCAAGGGCATGAACTCTTTCAAGCTCTCCAGCGACAGGGGGTCCCCAGCCGTTTCGTCAATTTTCCCGACGAAGGACACTGGGTCTCCAAATCACACAACAGCATCCATTGGCATAGTGAAGTCTTCGCCTGGATGACCAAGTATTGCCCGCCGGGAGGGAAGTAAGCAGTGGCGGGCTCGCTGGCAGTTCCAATGAAAAAGTCGAATCGACTTACCCTCTACATCATCATCGCCATGGTTGCCGGGGCTGTCCTGGGGTACGTCGTTCATATCAGCGCTAGTCAGGACTTCATCGCGGAGTTCTCGAAGAATATCAAACTGCTTACCACGATTTTCATCCGCCTCGTACAGATGATCATCTCGCCACTCGTTTTTTGTACCTTGGTGGTAGGCATAGCGAAGCTCGGAGATGTCGTGTCGGTTGGTAGGGTCGGTGGCAAAGCTATGTTGTGGTTTGTTGCAGCATCGCTCACCAGTTTGCTGCTTGGGATGGTCTTGGTGAACCTGTTTCAACCAGGTGTCGGGTTTGAAGCCATTCAAGGGGACGCTGCTGAGGCGGAGAAACTGGCCAGCAATACGCAACAGTTCAATCTACAAAAGTTTGTCGAGCATATCGTTCCGCGCAGCGTCGTGGAAGCGATGGCCACCAATGAGATCTTGCAACTGGTCGTATTCAGCATCTTTTTTGGCGTAGCTACCGCGGCCATGGGAGAGAAAGCTAAGGTGATCGTGGAGGGGCTGGACGCCTTGACCCACGTGATCTTAAAGATGGTTGGCTATGTGATGAATTTCGCGCCACTGGGGGTCTTCGGTGCCATCGCGGGCGTGATCGCCGCAAAAGGCTTAGGGGTCTTTCTCTTCTATGGCAAGTACCTGTTCTGCTTTCTTATCGGCATCTCATTGCTTTGGTTGATATTGCTCACTGTGGGCTACCTCATCCTAGGGAAAAGACTCTTCGAGCTTTTGAGGCACATTCTTTCTCCATTGATCATCGCCTTCAGCACGACCAGTAGCGAAGCCGTTTTTCCGAAGCTGACCGAGGAGTTAGAGCGATTCGGTTGCAAGGACAAAATCGTTTCTTTCATTCTGCCCCTAGGTTATTCGTTTAACCTCGATGGTAGCATGATGTATATGACCTTTGCCAGCATCGCTCTAGCGCAGGCCACTAACACCGAGCTGGATATGGGTACGCAATTGACGATGTTGCTGGTGTTGATGCTGACCAGCAAGGGGATCGCGGGAGTACCACGCGCTTCTTTGGTGGTTGTGACCGCGACATGCGCTATGTTCAAGATACCGCCAGAGGCCATCGCACTGATCCTGCCCATCGATCATTTCTGCGACATGTTCCGAACAGCCACGAACGTCCTCGGAAACACGCTAGCAACCGCAGTGGTCAGCAAGTGGGAAAACGAACTCGGACCTGCTCAGCCCCCTGCTGAATCCTAATGGGAAACCAGTGGGAAACCAGGGGAAACCAGG
>JAGWWZ010000266.1 GCA_018970165.1 Planctomycetota bacterium
AGGGGAGTCAAGATTTGACGGTTCCGTAGATTGCCGAGTGAAACGGAAGTTCGTCCGGTCTATGGATGTGGGATACAAAGGGACCGCAACCCGAAACGTAACGGCTCGTTGCTTTAATGTATTGGTGACCGAGTGAAATTGCGCTATGATAGGGCGCATAGGAGAGTGATTTCATGGCCGATTTCGCAGTTCCACCGCTTGGGCGGCACCAATTGGTGCTATTTCCAGAAAAGTTAGATGATGTCATCCCATCTGACCATCCAGTTCGTCTCCTGGACGATATTCTCGACCGTTTGGATTGGAAACCCTGGGAATCCCTCTATGTGCTTGAGCGTGGACAACCGCCAATCCATCCGCGTGTCATTTGTAGCGTGATACTCTACGGCATTATGAAGCGGATTCGATCCTCACGAGCTCTCGAAGAAGCTCTGGAGGTTCGAACCGACTTCCGATGGCTGGCTCAAGGTTGGTCGATCGACCATACGACACTGAGCAGATTTCGAACCAAGAACAGTTCGCGGATTAAAGAGTTGTTCGTTCAGATTGCGTTGGTTGCACGAACTCTGGGCTACTTGCCATTGGCGACGCTGGGATTTGATGGAACAAGGATGCGAGCTAGCAATCGCAAGAGTGGCTCACGAACGCCAGAAGAACTTCGGCAAGCCAAACGCGAGCTTTCCGAAAAGTTCGATGAACTAGAAGCCAAGGTAACGCAAGCTGACAAGCAGGATGACGAACAGTTCGGTAATGCCAATGGCCGCCAACTGAACAAGGAGCTAGCCGATGTTGCTCGACGAAAGATGCAAGTCGACGCGGCATTGGCAGAGATCGAGCGACTTGAAACGGCAGACCAAAAGGTTCCCGCACGCGTGCCAACCACCGATCCGCAATCACGCATAACACCCAACAAAGACGGCGGATTTGCACCGAATTACACGCCAACGGCAACCGTTGACGTCGATTCAGGCCTGGTCGTGGCTGCGGACGTGATAGCCAATACAGACGAAGATAAGCACATGATCCAAGCGGTGAAGGATGTGATGGAGTCCTTCTCATTGGAGCATCCCCCTGAGCAATTGCTCGCTGATGGCATGATGTGTACGGGGGAGAACTTGGCTGAGTGCAAATCGCTCGGAATCGACTTCTACTCGCCGATCAAGTTGGGAGCAGAGGGGGACAACCCTGCGCAACGCGAGGACCCCAGCCGAGCCATTTCTGCTGAGGATATTGCTCGCTTACCAACCACCACCACCAAGCGTCGTGATGGCACAACGACAACGCAATTCAACAAAAACGCGTTTGTATACGACAAAGAGAATGATTGTTATTGGTGTCCGGCGGGCAAGGCACTGCCCTATAACAGCACGACCAGCGAGACCGAGAATGGCCGAACGCGGGTGCGACTTCGGTACCTCGCAGATGCGACCCATTGTGCGTCGTGCCCTCTGAAATCTCAATGTATTGCTGCCTCTACCAAACAACGGATGGTATGCCACGAGCAACACGAGAGTCATCGTGTAGAGCACGCAAGAAAGATGGCTGAGCCTGAATCGAAAAAGAAATATGGCCGACGTCGACACGCTGGTGAGCGACCATTCGCGACAATCAAAAGCCAATTCGGAGCACGAGGGTTTCTGACTCGAGGACTGGCAAAGGTTAGCTGTGAATGGCATTGGCTAACCGCAGCCTTTAACCTCCACCGACTGATGGGCCTAATCTCAGGCGGTGCAGGTCCACCGAAACCGGAAGTAGCATCGTAGCTCTTTCCCCGTCCACCATTCCTAAGAACCCAAAAACTTCGAAACTCAGCCAAGGCCCCCGCACGCGCGGGGGTCGGGGGGAATTCTTAGGCTTTTCGAGTTCTAACCCAATTAAAGCAACGAGCCGTCACGCGTCGGGTTCGGATGATCTCTGAGAAATCCTGGTTTCACTCGGTCGCATAAGCCACTTCTGGAACTTTCAGAAATTGGCATTCGAAGCTGTGCTGACAGCGGGAACTCTACCGGTTGTAGGGTGTTTTTGACTACACCGTCTGACGCAGATGGTTAAGACGCAGGATTTGCCTTGCCTCCCTCGGAACCAGACGCCGAAAGAATCGGTGGGTTGGAGGTGCCGAAACAGAATGGATCAGCTCGGCGCATCGGCAGTTATTAAGGAATTACAAAGAAATGATGCGCGGCAAGGATGCTGTTCGGCTTTTGATCGCAGTCTCTCTCACGGGACTTGAGATCGCTCTTCCAGTAGATCGGATCGCAATTGCGCAAGATGTTGCCGTTTGCGAAACGGAAACATGCGATTCCTGCGATGGCTTGCCGATTTCCGACGGTTGCGATGGGTTCTCCGTCCACCGAGCAAAGCAATGCATTTGGACTCGCGACACGCTCACGGGTGACTGGGGGGGGCAAAGGACTGCGCTCAAGGAATCGGGCATCACTTTTGCCGGTCGCTCGACCCATTTTGGTTTCGGCGTAGAAGGGGGAATTCAAGCGCCTCCGCCGGTTCCGCTATTGGGGCTCGGCGATACCTTCAAGTACACCGGTCGGGGAGAATACGACCTGATATTCGATCTCGAGAAATTTGGGGGGCTGCCCAAAGGAACGCTCCTCGCGCGGGCCGAGCATTGGTACGGAGAGTATGGGAACGTATCGTTGCGAACCGGCGCTTTCCCTCCAGCAGTTTTTCCAGCCGCTCTTCCTCCGACGCCCCAGGATCCTGGCCAGATATTCCTATCGAACTTCGTCGTAACACAGCCGCTCTCACCGGAGCTAGTTGTGTACGCGGGCAAAATCGACGTGGTTGGTGGCGTGGATCAAGATGATTTCGCGGGCGGCGACGGTACAACCCAGTTCATGAACCAAGCACTAATCGCAAACCCCGCCTTTTTGCTGGGGCTGCCCTACAGTTCGTTCACAGCCGGTGTGGTATTGCCTCGCGAGTGGGGCAGGATGACCACCTACGTGCTCGATCCACAAAACCGAATCAAAGATTTCTTCGAAATCGATGATCTGTTCTCGCAGGGTGTGATCGTGGGAGGAGAGATCAAGCGGAATACGCAGTTCTTCGATAAGAAGGGTGATATTCACGTCGGAGGCATCTGGAAACACGTCGACCAGACCGATCTGCGATTCAACGAACCACCGCCCGGCGTTTACCCCCAACCGGTGGTCCCCGGTTTTGCGACGTTATCAAACGCCTACACGATCTATATCGGTGGCGATCAATACTTCGTGCAGTTCGCTGACAAACCCGAACGAGGCTATGGTTTGTTCACTCGCGCCTCCATCAGCGATGGGAACCCGACCCCCATCCAATACTTCTTGAGCGCAGGACTCGGAGGCTACAGCCCGATTCGCCAAGAGCGCGGCGACAAGTTCGGACTCGGATGGTACTACATCGGAGCCAGTAACGAGTTCGGTCCATTGCCTCAAGCTGTCTTTGGACCACGAGACGGTACCGGTGTGGAACTCTTCTACAGTTTCCAAACGACTCCTTGGATGTCGATCAGCCCGGATGTTCAGTACATCAAGCCCGAAGCAGGTAGGCTTGCCGAAGATGCATTTGTGTATGGCGTGCGAGTGAACGCAGTCTTTTAGGATTCATCCTGCTGGATCTTGATCCTAACGCTATCTTAATTCGCTTGGAGCAATGGCATATTGAGCCTTTGCTCCGACGGCACGACCGTTTCAAAAAGCGTATTCTACGTGCCACCCACGAATGGCACTGTACGGCTGACGTAATTTGTTTTACTCAAAGGAGTTATCTCCCTTGCTGAGCCTCTGTCGCAGTTTGTCTCGGGGTTCCATCATTAGCGTGTACTGGTCCCTTCGTCGCTTGACGCGTCTCGGTTCGAACCGGTCCGGTCTACGACCGACTCGGCATTGCGATATGCAGCGAAGAATCTATGCTATACGTGCCACCCACCTATTTGCTTTTCCTCCCCTTTCTGCTACCCTGCTCTGCCGAGGAGAATCACTATGCCTAGACCCCTGCGGTC
>JAGWWZ010000088.1 GCA_018970165.1 Planctomycetota bacterium
CCCTTTGCGTCACCAGAGTAACTTCACATGCGACCCCACGTTGTTCTTTTCGTATTTCTTTTTTCTCTGATGCTTGTTCCGGTATTGGATGCTCAGGAGAAACCGTTCGATTATCGAGAAACCATCCTGGATAACGGCCTGAGGGTTATCTCTCTCGAAGATTTCTCCTGCCCCATCGTGGCGGTCCAAGTCTGGTACCACGTCGGTTCCAAGAATGAGGAACCGGATCGACAAGGCTTCGCGCACATGTTCGAACACATGATGTTCCGCGGTACCGATCGGCTTAACGAAACGGGACACTTCGACAACATTCGCAAAGTGGGGGGCAACTGCAACGCATACACATCCTTTGACCAAACCGTGTACGTCAACGAAGTCCCAAGCAATCAACTCGAGTTGGTCCTGTGGCTCGAAGCCGAACGGATGGCCTTCTTGAAAATTGACGAGAAAGGTTTTCATACCGAACGCAAGGTGGTGGAAGAGGAACTGCGCATGGGGCACAATCGTCCCTACGGTCGAGCGCCAGAAAAAGTGCTCGCGGCCATGTATGGCGATCGCCCGTACGCCTGGACCCCTGGCGGCCAGATTCCGCATCTTCGAAAAGCTCCCATCGAGGAACTGGCAGCCTTCTGGAACAAGTACTACGTTCCCAACAATGCGACCCTCGTCGTGACGGGAGCAGTGAAGCATGACGATGTACGTTCCCTGGCCATCAAGTATTTTGGTTGGATCCCTCGCTGCCCTGATCCCGAACGCCCCGAAGTCAAACCCTTCTCGATGGACAAGCAGCGGCCTCCCATCGAAGTCGCCGAAGAAAAAGGGCCCCTGCCTCTCATCGGATGCGCCTACTACACCGTCGGCTCCGACCATCCCGACTCGGTTGCGTTGGAAGTCCTTATGGGAGTGCTCGGAGGTGGCGAATCAAGCCGAATCTACGTCGATGTCGTCAAAGAGCAGAAGATCGCTCAAATCGCGATCGGCGGGTCATTCTCCTTCGAGGATAGCGGAATCGCCGGTGCCGGAGGCGTGTTGCTCCCGTTGGTCGGCGACAAAGCGCTGTTGATGAAGACCATCGATAAACACATCGATCAAATCGTGAACGAACCGATCACGCAAGCGGAACTCGACAAGATGAAAAATCAGCTCCGCCGCAATGAAGTCACAGGAACAACAACCGTAGCGAGCAAAGCTGAGCGTCTCGGAAATTACGCGGTCCTTCAGGGTAACACCGAGCGAGTGAATCAGCGTCTCAAAGAGATCGAAGCGGTCACAGTAGAAGATGTGCAACGGGTGGCCAAGAAATACTTGGTGCAGAACAATCGTCGCGACATTCGCATCGAACCGAGCACCGGTGGCATGTTGAAGTCTTTGTTCGGTGGTGGCAAGAGCACCAACAACGACGAAGGGCCCGCGCCCGCCGAACCGACGACCAACCGCATTGTTGACAGATCCGGCCCCAAGGCAGGTGCAACACGTCCCCCGGGATTCCCCGAAAAACCACCCGTCGCCGGTCCGATCGATTCGATTCCAGAGCCGGAAGTCGCCAAAAAGAAATTGGCAAATGGTTTGAACGTGGCGGTCATCAGCAACCGCGAAGTTCCCATGCTAACCATGGTCCTCGGTATTCGCAGCGGTTCGTGGACGGAACAAAAACCAGGTGTCGCAGCGATGGCAATGAGCATGCTGGCGCAGGGAACGAAGAATCGAAACGCGAAACAGATGGCTGAGATTCTTGAAAGCAATGCCATCAGCCTGGCTGGCTCTGCAAGCATGGATACCGCGTCCATCACCGGTTCAGCCCTTGCAGACAAGGCGGACCTCGCGATGGAACTCTTAGCTGATATGGCACGCAATCCCGTCTTCCCCAAGGAAGAGTACAACATCTTGTCATCGCAGACGCTTGTCGGCCTGGCCATCTCCACGAAAACACCTGAGTACCTTGCCGATCGCGAATTCCGCCGACGGATCTACGGCACCCATCCCTATGCTCGCACCGAGACCGGCGAAGTCTCCGATGTGCGCGCGATCAAAGTCGACGACATGAAGGAGTGGTTCGCTGCCAATGTTCGACCGGACAATTGCACCCTCTATTTGGCAGGCGATATCAACTCCGATGCAGGCTTTGCGCTCGTTGAAAAATATCTCGGGGATTGGAACGCTGATGGGGAGTTGAATCTTCCCGCGTTGCCTGCTCTTCCCGAAATCAACGAAACGCAAATCCTGTTGTACGATCGACCGGGTTCAGAACAGAGCCAAATCCGCGTAGGACATGTCAGCATCAGTCGAACGGATTCCGATTACAGCAAGGCGATGGTCATGTCCAGTATCTTGGGAGGGTCGTTCAACAGTCGTCTCAATAAAGCGATTCGTGTGGATAAAGGTTTGACCTACGGTGCTCGCGGCGGACTCGCAGCGCGACGCTTCGCGGGTGAATTTCAAATCAGTACGTTTTCGAAAACGGTTAGCACTGCGGATACGATTCAGGTCATCCTCGATGTAGTGAAAACCATGCAGGATGAAAATCCAACAGAAACGGAGTTGCAAGATACGAAAACCTTTGTCACCGGTTCTTTTGCTGGCGACCGCGAAACTCCGGAGGCGACGGTAGGGGACCTGTGGTTGCTCGAAACCCAAAGCTTGCCCTCCAATTACCAGAAACTGTTCCTCGGCGATGTCACCAAGACAACGGCGGACCAAGTCAAGACGGTCGCAGGGAAATTGATCCGTCGACAAGGATTGGTCATCGTCGTCGTGGGTGAAGCCGAGAAGATCAAAGCAGATCTCGAGAAGATCGCTCCGGTGACCGTGATCAACGAAGAGACAGTCAAGAAATAGCAGATGGAACAATGCAACGAAGAGGTACGGATCTCAATCCCACCAATCGATTTGAGCGGATCTCGACCGTTGTTGATGAGTATTGCGATCCCGATTTAGATCTCGATGGATCGGTGCGAACCGTCCGTACCGAGTGGTTTTGGGACGATACGAAAACCATCGTTGCGGAGAACGAGAGTCCTGACATTCCCTTTCGTTACAGCATCAACCCGTATCGTGGGTGCGAACATGGATGCGCCTATTGCTATGCTCGCCCCTACCATGAGTATCTCGGTTGGAACGCAGGGACCGATTTCGAAACCAAGATCCTCGTAAAGTCCAATGCGGCTGATCTGCTAAGAGATTGGCTCTCCCGCCCTGCATGGTCAGGCCAGGATCATCTCAACCTCTCCGGAGTTACCGATCCATATCAGCCTATTGAGCGAAAACTCGAGATCACTCGAAGTATACTGCAAGTGCTGTGCGAAGCTCGCCAAGCGGTCTCGATCATCACCAAGAACGCACTCATCACTCGGGATATCGATCTGCTCGCGGACTTGGCTCGCGACCGGGCTTCGGCCGTTGTGCTGTCGATCACTAGTCTGGACAAATCCCTGGCAATGGTCCTGGAGCCCCGCTGTTCAGTTCCCGAGGCGCGGCTTCGCGCGGTTCGGGAATTGACCAACGCAGGTATTCCTGTCCATGTGAATATCGCGCCGATCATCCCAGGGCTGAACGATCAAGAGTTGCCTTCCCTGATGGCCGCGATCGCCGAGGCAGGCGCGAAGAGCGCAAGCTGGACGCTCTTGAGGTTGCCCGGTGCTGTGGAGAAGATTTTCGAGGCCTGGCTTGATCGGCACCAACCTCTTGCCAAAGAGAAGATACTAAACCGTATCCGCGCGCTTCGGGGAGGAGAACTCCACGATAGCCAGTTTGGTCGCAGAATGCGTGGGGAAGGTTTCTTCGCCGATCAATGGACCAAGCTGGCGGAAATATGCAGAACCAAACACTCTCTCGCCCATCGACTCGAGCCGCTCAATACGAGCGCCTATCGCCCACCCGCCTCATCCGCTGGGCAGAGATACCTTTTCTGAGACACGAGGCAAGCTCGTGCAATCCATGAAAGCGGAACGGCGCGAGCCGTCCGGTGGAAGTGAGGCAAACATAGCACGTTACTGCGCACTTCTACCCGGATGCTTGTGCAGCTCGGCTTACAATACTTCTCCACGCCCATCGCAAAGCCACTGGGCGTGCCACCCGAACACAGCCTCTGGGACGTGCCACCCGTATTCCGTCATGGGCGAAAGAAGGGAAGAATCCACTTGAGGGGAGCGATTGTTGCTGCCAATTGACGCCACTACCGAGGCAAGCTGGGTGAAAGGCATGCTCGGTTCATGGGATGCCATGCATTATGCCTTGAGGCAGGTGGGTACATTTTTCCGACTGCAACTTGTTTGCCCTCGTCTTTTTCGCCATTTGCGATTAACCTCCAGTCGACGTTCAAAGACCTTTCCCGTTTCCTTAATTGCTGCATTGAAATGTTCGAGCACATTCCTGTCGCACCGCCCGATTCCATCCTCGGACTCAACGAAATTTTCGAAAAGGATTCACGCCCTGAGAAGATCAATTTGACGGTCGGGGTCTTCAAGGATGAGCAGGGGCGAACACCGATTCTCGAGTCGGTGCGATTAGCGGAACGCAGGATCATTGACACCCAAAAGACGAAGAGCTATTTGCCGATCGAAGGTGGTGCAGACTTCAATCGAGCAGTCATCGACGTTGTTCTCGGTGACTCGGTGGATCCCGCTCGCGTTGCCGCAGCTCACACTCCCGGTGGAACCGGTGCCCTACGCGCAGGTGCAGACACGATAGCGCGTCATTTCCCGAATACTCGCATCTGGATCAGCAACCCGACTTGGGCCAACCACATCGCCGTGTTTCAGGCAGCGGGCATGCATCCGCATCTGTATACCTATCTCAATCAAGATCGAACCGGCCTCGACTTCGAGGGTATGTTGAAGGACCTGAGCGAGCGAGGAGCGGCCGGCGATTTTGTATGCTTGCATGTCTGCTGTCACAATCCGACCGGGATCGATCCGACTCCCGAACAATGGCGAGCTATCTCGGAACTGATGGCGGAAAAGAAGATGATCCCATGGCTGGATTTTGCCTACCAGGGATTCGGAGATGGACTCGCCGAAGACTGCGATGCTCTGCGCACCCTGCTGCTCCATCATCCCGAGATGGTGATCTGTAGCTCGTTCTCGAAGAACTTCGGACTCTATTCGGAGCGAGTCGGTGCCCTGCTAATGGTCAGTGCCAGTTCCGCATCTACCCCTGCCGTACTCAGCCAAATGCGGACCTCGATACGAACCAACTACAGCAATCCACCTCGTCACGGCGAATCGATCGTAGCCACGATCTTGGGCGATACCGAACTGACAGCCATGTGGAAGGGGGAGGTCGATGCCATGCGATCGCGAATCGCCTCGATGCGCAATTCCTTTATCGATGGGATGCAAAGCCTGGGGCGGGACTTTTCGTTTCTGCGATCGCAAAAGGGGATGTTTTCCTACACGGGACTCAACGCGATGCAGGCCGATTGGCTGAAGAATGAAAAGGGAATCTACATCGTTGGCACGGGACGGATCAATGTTGCCGGACTCTCGACAGCAACGCTCCCGCGACTGTGCAAGGCCATCGATGAGGCCTGCTCTTTGACGGGGTGAAAACCCGCATGCTGCGTGAAAAATAGAGCGCAAGACAGTATCATGGAGAGGTCAAGCCCGATGATTGTCCTAGCTCGATAACCGCACTGGCCAAACTCCAGCAGGTCTACCCTTGCTTGCCCATCCCCTGTTTCGTTGGCTCAAGCCTCAAGATATCGCTCGCGTATCCCAACTCCAATGGCTCGCACGCGGGGTCGTCGAAGGCTTGAGTGGCGGCATGCATCGCTCTCGTCATATCGGATCCAGCGTCGATTTCAAAGAACATCGGCCCTATGTGCATGGTGATGAGATTCGCTCGATCGACTGGAAGGTCTTCGGAAAAACCGATCGACTCTACATCCGGCAGTACGAAGATGAAACGAACCTCCGAGCAACGTTGGTCGTCGATCAAAGCAACTCGATGCGATACTCGGGTTCGCGCAGCAACGGCCAGAGCAAACACGATTACGCAGTTCGCCTCGCCGCCTGCCTTGCATATCTATTTGCAACGCAACAAGATGCGGTAGGGTTGGTCACCTTCGACACCAAGGTGCGCATCAATGTTCCCGCACGATCCCGAGCCAGTCACCTGCGAGCACTGATGGAGTCCTTGGCGAGTTCCGAGTGCCGAGGAGAAACCGATCTCGGTACGACATTCCAGGAAGTACTCGGGATCTGCCGCCGTCGTGGATTGGTGGTCTTACTGTCCGATTGCTTTGGCGATGTCGAGTCGATCGTTCAGAACTTTGGGGTCCTTCGGGGCAACCATCAAGAAGTGGTCGTCTTCCAAATCCTGGACGATGATGAAGTCGATTTTCCGTTTCAAAATCGGACGATGTTTCGATCGCTCGAACGCAGCGATCAACAGATGCTGGTCGACCCCGCCTCATTGCGAAGTACGTACTTGCGCAACTTCGAAGGGTTTGAATCGCAACTTCGCAACGGCTGTCAGCGGAATCGGATCGATTTGATCCCTGTGCGAACCTCGGAATCCTTTAGCGATGTAGTAGCTTCCTATGTCGCGAGTCGAGGCTCCGCATGACGTTTCTCAATGCGATTCTCGCACTCGGCGGAATGGCTTTCAGCATTCCCTTGATTATCCACCTGCTCAATCGCAGCCGGTACATCACTATCGACTGGGGGGCGATGCAATTTCTGGAAACGTCCGTTCGCGTCAACGCACGCCGCATCCAGTGGAAGCAATTGCTCCTGCTGCTGATTCGCTGTTTGATCCCCGTGATGCTCGCTCTCGCGATGGCCCGACCGATCATCCTATCCTGGCGAGACTCCGGAACCGCCAACGCGATGGCGCTCGCGGTCATACTCGACGATTCACTCTCCATGCAGAGCATCGACGACCTAGGACAAAATCCAACGAAGACCCGTTGGCAGACAGCGTGTCAGAATTTGTCTGATATCGCAGACCAACTGCCCAGCGGCAGCGCAATTTGCATGGTGCTGTCCGGTACGCCACTGGAAGTCCGCTCCGATTTGGATCCCACGACTTGGAGAAAGGAACTAGAACAACTCTCGCAAAAGACTACGTATGCAGGGAAGCTCGATGTGCGATTAGGAGTCGAACGAGGATTGGAATGGTTGCAAAAAACGACACAGGCCAAGCGGCATCTGCTCGTGGTTTCGGACTTCGCACTCTCCGATTGGAGCGGGGATCGAGATGCGCGTTTGAGCGAAATCGAGCCCATGCTGGCCCGTCAGACCGTTCCGGTCCCGTGGTCGTTCCTGAATGTTGCCAAGAACCCTGTGGATGAAAGCCCAACTTCGGACATCGCTATCAAGACGATGGAGATCGCCCCTCGCGTTGCCACAGTTGGCGCGCCGTTGACAGTCACCGCTACGGTTCAAAACTATTCCGAGTCGCCTCAGCAGGTTCCGGTGCGTCTGGCTGCAGATAATGAAGAGATCGAGATTCAGTCATTGACGGTGCCACCCCGTTCCACGTTGAGCACGCGATTTCGGTGGGTGCCTCAAAGCCATGGCGACATCGAGTTGCGTGTCAATGCGGATCATCAGGACCGTACCCCCGCCGACAATGCGATGACTCGAGTGATGCGAGTCGCGTCTCCGATAAGAGTCCTGCTCGTCGATGGTGCGCGTCGTCCGGAAGCGATGAAAAGCGAGTCGGACTTCTTGCGATATGCGCTGACTCCGTTTGCATTGCTCCAAGGGTTGCCTGGAGACGCCTTCGCAACACGCGTCGTGGATTCGAACGGATGGGACGAAGGAATCCTGAAAGAGCATGATCTTATCGTCTGCTGCAATGTTCCCGACTTATCCCCTCAGCATCGCAAGTGGATTCGCTCGTTCCTTGAAAAGGGAGGGGCAGCATTGTTTGCTTTGGGTGATGGGGTGCAAGCCGATCGCTACAACACTTGGGAAATGATTTCCGAGGGAGGTTTGCGCCCCGGCAAGTTGCTGCCGAGAGCCGAGTGGAGCGGTGGTTTCTCAGAATCCGATACACCGTTCTTCGAGCTTGCACCGCAGGTGATGGAGTCGATCTCTTCAATCCAGTTTCGTCATCGCCAGGGGTTCGAGGATAGCGACCCATCCGGAACCATCGGTTTTCAGTTCGAAGACGGCCAGCCATGGATCATCTCTTATCCAGTCGGCGACGGCAGATGCCTGTGGATGACCTCGAGTTGCGATGATGGGGACAGCAATTTCCCGTCGCGTCCCGCCTATCTACCGATCATGCAAAAGCTCCTGATGTTCGCTGCGCGCACTCCGACGGGATGGCGGTCCACCGAGCCAGGACAGCGCTGGGTGGAAGCGTGGAAGGATATCCAACACGATGCAGGTGCGACAACGCAAGAGGTTGCACCGCAGCCTAACACTGTCGTCGAATGGCGACAGAACGAGGGACCGGTATCGAATGCTGTATTCAAGCGGACCGGATTCAAGCAAAATAGTGGAGAGGCGAGCGGCAAGATCGACGGCATCTCCGAGATCGATGCGCCGCGATCGATCGGCGTTGTGCAGGCTCGTGTCGGCTCAAGCGTTCGCAAGATGATGATCGATACTTCGCCAACAGATCGAGGACAAGAACTCGTTTGCGAAACCATGGCAGCGGATGGCTTCGCGAATTTGGCGAAACGAGTCAACGCATCCCACGCATCTTCCTCCGAGCAGTGGATGTCGCTACTGAGAAACAGCTGGAGCGGTCGTGAACTTTGGTTCTGGTGTTGGGTCCTGCTGATCGGTTTGGTTCTTGCAGAGATGGCTTTGCAGCAATCCTTCCAGCCCAAGCGGTCCGCGTCGCTTCCGAATACTGCGGACCAATCCCCACCGACCAATGCCTCGCGGGGTGCAGCATGACTCGCATTCATTTCGAAGGGATCCTCGCACCCTGGCTCGGAGCCGTCCTCGCGATCGTCGCTGCCGCATGGATCTGGTGGTGGTATCGAAGAGAAACGCGTGGACTGCCCCGTCCCTGGCCCATCGTCCTTCCAACGCTGCGCGCGATTGCTGTCGCATTGATGTTCGCTATGCTGACGGGCCCGATCCTCAGCCGCCAATGGCTCACTGGCAGCCTCGCCGATATCGTCGTGTTGATCGACGAATCCGCAAGCATGCTGTTGGAAGATCATAACAAGTCGATGCACCGAAGTGCGCGAGTCGCCGATTGGTTGCAGGGTGATGGAGAACGATCGGGATGGTTAACAGGCATCCGCAAGGATTTCCATGTGGAGGTTTTCGGATTTGGATCTTCTGAAGCCGAATCGTCAGGGCCGAGGACGGTTTGGGATTCAAACAATCAATCGCCTAGCGATCCGATTCGAGTGGAACTCAAGACCGATGGCCGAGCAACCGCGATCGGCGAGGCGATGGATGCGATTGCTCGCGGGGGAAATACACCGGCAGCGGTAGTATTGGTCAGCGATGGCCAGTCGAACTCTGGAACCACCATTGCCGACGTTGCCGATCGCTTGCGAGATCGCAAGGTTCCGATCTTTGCCTTGGGATTGGGCCGCACCGATGAACCGAATGATCTGGCGATGCTCGGTGTCGATCATCCGAAGTCGATCCTGGCAACCGATGTCTTCCAAGGAACGGCAACGATCAAACAACAACTTCCTGATCAAACCCCATATCGATTTACGATATCGAGAAACGGCAAGGTCCTTTGGTCGCAAACATTGACCGCGGATGGATCGCCGACGCGAACCCTCGATTATCGCGTGGATGGCAAGTCACTGTTTGAAAGTGGCAGCGATGATATCTCCAGCGCGAAGGGATCGGTGCCGCTCGATTTGGATTTTGGACTTGATATGGAACAGGATGATGCCGTTGCGATGAATAATGTTTGGGCATCGTCATTGTGGGGAGTGACGCGGCGCAATCGAGTCCTCGTGATGGATCGCCGAGGTCGCTGGGAATCTCGCTACATCAAGAACGCTTTTGAGCGGGATTCGGCATGGGAAGTCGATGCGATCATGGGGCCTGATGATTTTGAGGAACGCAAGTTTCCCGCTAGCCGCGAGGAGTTGCTTCCGTTCGACGTGTTGATCGTCTCGATGGACAGTGTTCAAGCATGGAATGACGCACAAGAACGCTGGGTTGCCGATCACATCGCCGAGTCGGGAGCCGGATTCATCGGCATCGATAGCGGTCGGGATAAAACCAACGAAGAATCACGCGTGGAACTCGAGTGGCTGCCTGTGAGCCTGGGCACTACGGACCCTTCGGCGTCCATTCGGCGTTTGGAATTAGCGCAGGTTGCTTGGAGCGAACGGGCATTTGCATTCGAAGCCGATGAGGAATCGAATTTGAAGTTGTGGTCGACCTTTCCGGCTCCTCGCGTTGCCCGAAAGGTCACCGAGAAGCCCGGAGCGGAAGTATTCGTTGTCGGCCGAACCAACTCCGAAGAACTCATCCCGATGATCGTGATGCGTACCTTTGGCCAAGGGAAAGTGGTCTATATCGCCAACGATGAGTCGTGGCGATGGCGGTACAACGTCGCCGATTTGTACCATCAACGTTTCTGGAGTCAGATCACACAGTGGAGCATGCAATCTCCTTTCGCAATGGAGAATGAATTTGCAGCCTTGGATACGGGCGATAGAACTTGTGAAGTCGGCGCGATGATCCCTATCCGCGCACTGCTCAAAGATACCGACCGTAGCCCGCTGAGCGGTGCGAGGGTATACGCAGTGATCCAGCAAGACGGGAAACGCGTGGACAGTATTCCGCTTGCCGAGTTTCCGGCCGGTTCGGGCATGTATGCAGGTGCCACTCCTCCGATGCCTGAAGGGAAGTTCAGCATCTCGCTCGAGGTTCCTGGTATTCCCGTGGAAAACATCCCATGGCAGAGCGATCTCCTGGTGCAGGCACCTGCAACTGCCGAGATGCAATCCCTCGCGCAGAATGTTTCCCTGCTGGAACAGATCGCTCAGCAAACCGGTGGGACGTATCTCGATGAAGCGAATCGAGACAAACTCAGCGATCTCCTGCGGCCCAAGCAATCGGGTAAAATCGAGGAGTCGCGTTGGCCATTATGGCAGAGTTTTCCATGGTTCATCGCAGTTGTTGCGACGTTGTCTTTGGAGTGGTTTCTACGCAAGCGAGCGGGGTTGATCTGATGAGCAGCGCCACAACAGTAACGTCTTTGCCCAAACCTGAAGATCGAACGCCTCGCAACATGTCGTCGATCGAAGGGTGGTTGCGTCGCTTCGAAGCACGACAATCCTGGCTGTTATTCCTTCAAGGACTTTCGTTGGGTGGTCTCGCGCTCCTGGCAGGTGCATCGGTCATCATGGTCTTGGATGCCATCGGAATCATTTCGGATCCTTGGCGTTGGACATGCACGATCTGCGTTGAGATTTCAGCCTTGGCGCTGGGGATTGCGTATGGATTGCTACAACCTTGGGTTCGTCGGCCATTGACTCGCGTTGCCACCGATGCGGAGTCGATCTGTCCGGAGATGCGCGAGCAGTTGTTGGCCTGTGTGGAATTGAGCTCTGTGAAGGAGAGCGCCAGGAACTTCAGCGGTGACTTTTTGGCTGCCCTACAAGGCAGAGTCGCTCACGCGCTCCGAGAGCATTCGATTCGCGATCTGCTTCCTTGGTCGACGGTTCGAGGCCCCTGCCTGGCGGCGCTTGCGAGTTGCCTGGCGATCGTGGGGCTATGTTTCTTTTCACGCTTGGACATGCCGCAGCGGCTCAGACGGGCGTTGATTCCCTTTGCGGATTTAGAGCGACTATCGCGGACTCGCATCGAAGTCGTCAAACCATCGCGACCGGTCTCCGTCGTTCCCGAGAATCAAGCGGTCGAGTTTGAGATTCAGTTGTCCGGTGCCGCGGCTCAGGAAGCATCGATGGAATGGCGCGCTGCGAATGGAAAGCCCGCGTCCGGAACGAAATTGGAAAAGATGATTCGTATCGATGAATCGCCAGCCCGATTTGTCTGTTCCCTCCCCATCGGTACCGATTCGATCGAGTATCGATTTGCGGCGGGTGATGGAAGGACCAGTTGGCGAACAATCCGCCCCACCCCCCGTCCGCGAGTTGCTCGCTTCAAGCATCGAATCCATTTCCCGGAATACACCGGTTTGCCACCCTCGGAAATCGTTGGCGAACGTGGATCGATCACCGCACTGGCCGATTCTCAAATCGAAGTCGGCTTTGAACCATCTATACCACTAATATCTGCGAACGCGAACGTAGAGAAACTCGATAGCGGTGAGCAAGAGACTGTATCTCTCACCTATGCAAAAGATCAATCTGTATGGAGTTTCCCGTGGCGCAGCGATGCGGACATGCGTTATCGATTGAAGCTCAAGGCAAACATGCCCGATAGCGACGAGCCAATCGAAAACACCTTTAGTCCTACCCATGAACTCAACACGGCATCGGATCATCGTCCAGCCGTGGGTTGGATGGCGACCGATGGAACGCTCTGGGATGTGCCGCCACGCCCCGAGCAGGCATGGATCATTTCGCCAGAGGAGTTGGTTCCTCTCGCGGCCCGCATCGCAGACGACTTGCCGGGTGCAACGATCGAACAGCAAATCTCGATCAACCGAGGACCATGGACCAGTGTATCGGCACAGTTGCGGAGTTTATCCGATGAGAAAGGGGAGCAAACTCGATCGCTTCCCGGTTGGCTAGACTCCAACGCATGGACTCCTCTCGATGGCGTCGAAAATCCGACCAATGCTTCATTTGCCTGGGTTTGGGACGTTCTCAATGCGGGCGCATCCTCTGGAGATACGATCGCTGTTCGCATCGCTGCTCGGGATTCTCTCCAACAAGTCACCTATTCGCCCACCATCGAGTTCAGTCTGGCATCTCCAGGCTTCGATCGCAATCGTCACGATCCATTGCTCGCTCGCGCCGCGCTGCTGCCGGAATTGGTTCGCTTATCGACTCTGATGCGCGGAGCGAAGGAATCATTAACGCCTCGTCTGCAACAGGCTCGATCGAACAATATGCCTGCTCCGGAGCGGACGAAGCTTGCGGAAGACCTTCGCAGCGCAGCGAAACAGTGGAGCGACTGCAGTCGAGACATCCGCATACTGTCCCATGGTATTATCCGTCAATTACCTCGGCCCTTGGATCAAAGCGAAACGGAGTTTGTCGTCCGCTTGATCGCGAAATTGGAACGAGATCACACTTCCACGCTGACCGCTGCCGCGGACATCCTCTCCGTTGAATCCGGAAAGGAACAGAGACTCATCCAGCGCATCGCAGATCGCATCGATCAAGCGTTGAGAGGCGTAAACGAAGGAGACGACCATTCCCATCGGTTGGTCGATATCTATCGGCAGTTCCTCGGTCATGAGACTTTGACTGCCCTGACGAAAGACATGCTTTATCTCAAGCAACACCAAGAGGATCAATTGCAGCGTCTGGAGAAAATGGATTTCGCGATGCTGGCCCGATCACAAAAAATCGCGACGCAGTATATCGACTCTATCCAAGCTCTTGGCAAACGGATGGAGCCGTTGGTATCTCAGCATCTGCAGAACGGAATGCGATCCTGGGGACAAACGCTCGACCAAACACGGACCGAGTTGAATCATCGATCTCAACAGGAATCGACCCCGGAGAATCGAACGGCGCTGGCTAATGAAATCAGGCGATTCACGGAGAATCTGCGGCATCAGTCCTGGGCTTTCAATCTCGATGGCGGCCTTTGGTCGAATATCGCCGATACTCGCCGCGATTTGATTCAGCGCGGGATGGGGTTGCATGTGCTCGCAACGCAGACGCTCGAACGGATGGAACGGGAGCAGGCGGAACTGGCGGACAAGAACATTCCGAGCGAGTTACTGCAACAACTGCGCGCGATCTCGATGCAATCGGCTGAAAATCGAAGCCGCGCTGTGGCGCAGCAAATGGTCGACCGACGGGAATTGCACCAGCATCGCATGCCGATCGACCCGCAATTCGCGAGCGATATGGGGCTGGCGATGCGAGCCTGGGAATCGCAACTGGAACTGTGGGCAGCTTTCCCAACGATCAACGAAGAAAGCAGGAAACAAAAAGATGTCTTGATCAAGATCATTCAAGCCTATCGCGTTTTGGAAACGGCCCACGAGATGCACGACGTGCGAGTGACGGCGGAGACCTTGCAACGTCATGAGCAATATGAGTGGGAATCGCTCGAAGGGAAACTCGCTCATGTACGGATTTGGGACAGCCTGCCCAACCGTATCGACAACATCAGCCAGTGGATGAAGGAATCTGGATTTCAACATCCAGTCGCCGATGCGTACCGCGCCGTGCAGTGGAACGATTCCTGCAATAGCTTGCGCCGCAAACTCGACCCCCGCCGTCATGCCAACAATGAGAATCTGGTCAGTTTCGCTGCAGAGCTCGAGGATTGGCTAACCGATTTGCGCGTTGCTGAAGGCAATGCTCAACCGACGATCGATGAGGCTCGAAGGTTCCTCGCATCGTTGTCTCCATCCCTCTCCGAACTTGCACGCCGATCGGCTCGCGAGACGCGGGCCTTGCAGGAACAGAGCAAAACCGATCCCGAGCAAACGGTTGCACCTCGCGAATTGCAACAGCAGCTGCAACAGACTCAGCAGAGCATCGAGCGATTGCAGGATGCGCTACTGGAAAATGCGATGCGGCAAGATATCCTCGATGAGCAGCAGTTGGACGTGGCCAAGGATAGCGATCGCGCCTCGCAGTGGCTCAACGAATTAACTCCACCCATGCAATCGGCAACGGAGTCTCTGTTGCGTGCACAGCAAGCAGCCGAGAATACCCATCAAATCGAAACCGCATCGGAGCAAGCAGTACAGCAGCAGGAAGCTGTTGCCGCGGCGCTAGAAACGATCGAAAAACACTTTGCCATGCTCGAGGATCCCGCTCTGCAGGCCTCGGCACAAGCAGCGAAGCAGCTCGAAGAGTCTCGCGCGCAGTTGAACCCCAAGGCGGAACCCGATCGTCAGCCACTCGAAAGCTACGACGCAGCGGACCAGTTGTCTTCGATGGCCAACCGCGATCCTGCTGCATTGCTTCAGGAACTGGAGAAGGAACTGGAACGCAATGAACCGATGCAACGCGAGTTGTCTCAACTGTCACAACAAGCCGCTGCCGACACCATCGCCCAGCTCAAGAACGCAGCGAAAGAAGAATCGTCCATCGTTCGCGATCTCGAAAACGCAGATGTCGCACGCAAGGGGGCCAAGGAATTGCAGACTCAGCAATTGCGCCGTCTGGGCGATGAAGTCGACCGAATGGCGGCAAGCATGCTTGAGAAATCGTCACAAGTTGTGCAGCGCATGAATCTGCCCGAGACCAGGAAATCCATCCATCAAGCCATGGAGGATTTGCGATCTTCCGCGAACCAAGCCAAAAACTCCGACGCGCAGCAGCCTGCAATGGAACTCGACCGCAAGTTTCAAAAACTGATGGAGAGCGTCGACCAGGCACAAAAGAAACTCGATGAACTCACTCCTGCCATTCAAGGCAAGATCGAACAAGCCGTAGCGAAAGATGAACAGCAGCGCCAAGGGCAACTTACTGAGATGAAATCGTGGCAGTCCCTGATGCGAGACGATTCCGTTCGACGAGCGAAGGACCAAGCGCGCGAATTGCAGCAAGCATCCGATCAAGCTCAAAAGCAAGCAGAGCAAAGGAACCAAGATCTGCAACAGAAACTGCAAGCTCGAAAGCAGGTCATGGATCAACTGAAAGCCAGCCCCAATCGCGATGATCTCAAGGACGCCTTGGATCGCAATACGATGGCGGCTTCGCAAGCCACTGCCGAGACGGAGAATGCAAAACGACTCGCGGAATCCGCACAGAAACTAGCTAAGGAATCCGCCGAACGGGCTCAAGCGATCGAAAATGCCGCTCGCGCCAATCTCGATCGCCCCAACCCTGTCGCTTCCCTGGCAGAGGAGCAAATCGCTGCCGCCAACAAGGAACTGCAGGCCATTCGCCAAGAGATGCAAAATGGAGCCAAACCCGACCATTCGTCCGAACCCAAGCCTAATGCATCGGCACTAGCGCAGAGCAAAGCGAGACAAGACCAGGTGACCGAAACGGTCGAGCAACTTGCTGAGCAGATGGCCCGCAGCGCTCGCCATGAAGAGCGATTGATAAACGATACGGGAAGCCGCATGCTGGCCGAACAGGCCAAGGCAATCGATCAGGCTGCGTCCAACCCAATCGCCCAGGCGCAACAGGAACTCAAGCAAGCGTCGCAACGCGCCTCTCAAGCAGAGCGGGACCAAGCCCAGGGATCTCGCGAAGCACCCACGCCTAACCCTACTGCACCCCCAGGAGCAGGACTCGCTAGCCAACGCACCCAACAAGCTGCAGATACATTGTCCCAATTAGCTCGCAATATCGAACAAAACGTTGCACCGATGTTCGAAGCGACATCAGAGGCCAGGGAGGGACGACCGAACCGAGCAGAACCTGCCCCCTCGGCAAAACCGGATCCGGGCCAACCATCGCAAACAACGCAACCAGAGCCGAATGCGAAAACACAATCCGAGTCGAGCCGATCAGTTCCCTCGGAGAAAAATGGAACTCAGCAATCACGGTCGGGACTGCCTTCGCAGTCCCAGTCGAATCAGACTTCGGCCTCGGAATCAAGCAACCAAGCGCAAGCCCAAGCGAATAGCCAATCGCAAGCTCCATCCGGATTCGGGGAGTCCCAGTCACCGAAAGAAATGGCGCGTTTGTTGGACTCCCTCGATCAACAACTCAACGGTCGGAATGGTGCCCCAAACGACTCTGGCCAGAGTGGCCGATCCGATGCGAGCGACTCATCCTCCGAAGGACAACAGGGTCAGAACTCGCAATCGCAACCGACCGGTCAAGACTCGCCGTCACCATCTTCGTTGAACCAGGACACGAAGCCTCAAAACGGTGAAGGGCAGAGGGAATCGGACGGTGTCGGTCGCGATACGGCTCAGAGCAAGTCGCGTGGCAATGAGCGACTGCGCGATGCGCTCCGGGAGTCGGCCGACGAGATCGCAGCGAGACTTCAAAATGAACGACTGGCCAAAGCACGCAACCGCGCACGCGATTCCCGGAGTTCCAAAAACACCAGCCGATCTGCTTCTGCAACTGAGCCTGATGATCAAGGACGCACACAAAATGCACCCGCCGGAGATTCGCGATTGCCTGCGGTAGTCAATCGCTTAGGGCAGGACTGGGGAAGCTTGCGTGATCAACAGGCCGAGGATGTCACTCAAGGAAAACGGGATGCATTTGATCCGGAGTACTCCGATGCTATCCGAGCGTACTTTCGCGCCTTGGGCGAGCGCAAAAAGTAAACGCATCGCCCCATTTCCAGAGAGTTAAGGCTTAACGACGATGGAAGTTATATTCCGTATTCGCCATGTCAAAATCTTTGTCGGTTAGGCCGACATTGATTTTGATCTTCTGATAGGTGTACTCTTCGATGATCTCGTTCTCTTGGTTTTCATTCTTGTCCCAACTGAACGCTGCATAGCGAACAGGGATCTTCCATTCGTCATCGAGGAAAATCTCAGCGACATGGAAATCATAGTGAGGTTGCTTCTCTGGGTGAACAACTCGGAGGATAGTGCAAGGGCGACCGCCTACTTTACCTCCTGGATACAGGTCGACTTGGCAATGGCCGAATCGCTTGTCCTTCTCTCCTCGCTCGATCAACTTGAGCACTAGATTCTCCAAACCGATATCCGTGAGCGGATAACGCTGACCTTTCATCGCGAGGAAGCCATTCGGATCCAGGAAGTGAGTTCCAAGCATTCGCTTGACGCCTCCCTCATGAGCGATGATCTTTCCATCGTTAGCGTTCTCAACGAAGATCACTTCGCGACCTTTGGCCGACGCAGGTTGTAGGAACTGCAGGTAAACGCTGAATGGAACAACAACCTGGTTGTCGACCACTTTGCGATTACGAACCTTGATATACATGAATTCGTTGTCGCCCAGTTCGTCATCGATCCGCTCTCGCTTCACGAGGACTGCGGTGTAGTCGTTGATCTGCGACTGCATCAGGGTCAACGAGTGCCGAGCCAACTCCAGGGCGGGATCGAGCGGGTGCGGTGCTGTCGCGGGTGCTGCGGCAGGTGCCCCTGCGGGAGTGTTCTTGGAAATTCGAAACACAGGTTCCGATAGATTCTTACCCACCGATTCGGGGGTTGCGCCCGGTGCGGATCCCGGGGGTTGTTGTGCTAGCAATCCTTGCGAGAGAAACGCTGAGAGGCCCATCCCCAGAAGACCCCGACCCCATTTCGAATAATGCGAAAAAACCATCTAGCTCATACTCCGTTTTTTAGCTGTGATTGTCGGGGGGTTGGCGTCACTCGTCCGCGGTCGCAATTCCTCCGGTCATCTGTTCATCGAACGCTCTCAAGATATGCAATCACAAAAAGAGGATACATCGATACAATCGTTAGCATATGTGGTGTCCTAGGCGGCTGGACGCAGAAAGTCTTGTTTGATGGACGAACTAAGGGCCACACCTTTTTCCTGTGAGTGATTCAAAGCGATTTCGAGAGTCTCGAGTGCAGAATCCACCGTGATTAGGGAATCCCCGTGTACAAATGGCGAACTCGAGTCGAGAGATTTTTGCGGTGATCGGAAAGCCAGCATTGGAAGACTGGCCCGAGACACCTCAAAGCAGCGGCTAAGTTCCGTTGCGATATCACCCGAAGACGCTTGGCTTTCGCATTTTAAATACGGAATCCTCAGGTGATCTGCTAGTTCCGCCAGAGATGAAGCAATCGGCAACTCGCTTGCAATTAGCCAAACATCCACACCGCATATCCAGTTCAGGGCTTCGGATGGATTTATCGCTGTTGCGGTTACGAAAAACGGAAGCGTTTGGCAAGGAATGCTTGGGGGGAACTCCGCTGCGTGGCATCCTGATGCAAGAACTCCTACACCAAGGCCGGGAATCATCCAACGGATTTCCTGAATGATCGATTCGAGCATCGCAAGGCGGGAGGCGTTCAGTGTTCCGCGTTGGATCGCCGGATAGACCGAGTAGGGCTTGGAGGCGCCGCAATCGCTAAGAATTCCCAGGCAAGGAGCTTCGGCGGAGATGCCACGACTGGTTCGCCAATGGGCTTTACGCCAGGTTCTCTCACACCCCAATTCGAACGCGTGCATCGTAATCTCGATTCCGTTCTACCGCGATTATCCTCTAGTGTGCGATTTTCCTCTATTGCCTCGCGGTAAGATCGTAGGAAAACCAAGGGATGCAGGTCTAGGTCAATTACCGGACCAGCATTTGAATCGCAGCCAGGGCCGAGAACGCTAGGATGACCAAGTCGAAGGCGCGTTGAGGAATGCGAGTAATGATAGCTCTTCCTATGGCCAAACCGATGAAGATCAACGGCAGCAAGAGAAGGTTGACGACGAGTGTATCGCCTCGAATCAACCCTAGGTTCAGACTGAATGGGATCTTTGCGATATTCAGCAGGAGGAAGAACCAAGCAGCGGTGGCAACGAACTCTTGCTTGGGCAACCCGATTGCGAGCAGGAACAATCCAAAGACCGGCCCGGCCGCATTGGCGAGCATGGTTGTGATGCCGACCAGAATTCCCATGCACCAAGCGAACCAAGTGGCGTGGGGGACACCCGCCATCCAGGACTCACGAACCATACGCAGAATCTGCATGGTAGCCAGAACCAGGATGATGGTCCCTATGAGTGGGCGGTATGCGGCTTCATCGATCCAATGCATTAAGCTCCATCCGATCACCACGCCGATGATTGCCGGAGTCATCATGCGACGTACATAGCTCCAATTCGCATGCCGGCCGTACATGAGCATCGCCATGGTATCCCCGGCAATCAACATGGGAAGGACGATGCCGGTGGAGGTCCTTGCACCAAAGACGTGTGCAAAGATCAGCACATGCACGAGGCTAACTCCCGAGAAGCCGCTTTTCGTGATACCGATTCCGATGGCAGCTAGCGCGAGAAGGGGCCAATGATTCATCGCTACTTCAGGCATGGAAATCGAAAGCTCTTGGGACTCAGTCATCAGGAACGACGCCTCGGACGTTCATCCTTGGAGTCACTCAACTCCTGAAGAACCTCATCGGTGCTCGCAGGATCCACTTTGCGACACGATTCGATCAGTTGATCTCCGATCGCGTCCCATCGATCTTCCCAATCTTCGGTCGTGGAATTCTCCGGCGCGATCCCGCTGATTTCGTTTAACAACAAGATGAACCGAAGTACATGTCGAAATAGCATCCCTTCCTGTTTTTGCAGACCGTGTGCGAGAATGTACTTATTGAAGTCCCCTTCGAATTGCAGTAGTTCAGAGACAACCCACACGCTGCGAGTGTAGACATCGTGAACGCCAGGAAAATCGTAATCGAAAAGCCGCCGCAGTTTTTCTCCCAGAGCAAGAGGTCGCGGCGGTGGTTGGTAGGGGCGATCTCGGCGATCGGATTCCGACTCGTCATCCTCTTCTTCTCGCACTCCCGTGATTTCTTCAACGCCGATCAAGCCCAGTTCCAGAAGCTTGGGATGCAGGATCTCCGTTGCCAAAGGACCGAAGGGGAGTTGGTCGGGGGGTGGGACGCGAACATTTTTCGCGATGTTGGCCGGTAGTTCCAGAACGCTTTCGAGCGCCTGGATCCGTTCGCATTGATCTGCAAATTGAAGATGGCTGATCAGGAAAAGACCGTAGATCGGATTGACCGACCGAATCTCCGAGAGGAGTTCCAACCGTGGGCGTGGGACGACCCGCTCCGGCCTGTAGTTCTCTAGGTCGTAGCCTCGAGAAGCAGCCTCATCGGTCGTTGCGTCGTTGTCATGTTGCTCATCGTCTTCTTCAACTTCATTCCCTTCGTTGGGTTGCGATGCCGTTGGGATCGAGACATTCAGCCATGGCTGAGACTTGGGAGTCGTTGGTCGGGTGGGCGTCGGACTCGGTGCGGAGGATTTGGGGTGAGGTTTTGGTTCAAGATCGAGGAAACCTGCGGTCCAAAGGGTCACCAGCATGCGGTTGAGTTCGATTTGCGCCTTGGCGAGGTCGGGCGCGGCGAGCAACCGCTTGCCGACCAAATCGCGAAGGGGTTGCACTTCAGGATTGATCCTCAGCATATGTGCAAGGAGTCGCCATGGAAGCGGACCATGGCTGGCGAGTCTAGCCGCGGGAGCTGATCGAAGTTTCTCAAACTGTTCTTTGCTCCAGTAGGTTTCTCCGGCTCGCCGAGTCGGCATTTTCTTTTTGAGTTGTTTCTTTGCCTTGATCAGATTCGGATCGCGAGTGTGTTCGGGGATCTGATCGTATTGAAGTTTCCAGCGGTTGTACTTGACATCATCTTCATGCGCGATCGCGTATACGAACCCTTCTCGATCGAATTGAGGACGACCGGCGCGTCCGAAGATCTGCTGGGCCGTGCTCGGCTCGATCAGCTTCTGTTTTCCGAAAGGGCCTTTGACCAGTCGGGGCAGAATGACACTTCGCGCGGGCAAGTTAATTCCTGCCGACAATGTTTCGGTGCAAACACAGACACTCAAAAGTTTCTCCTGAAACAATTGCTCGACGATCCGTCGGTATTTGGGGAGGATCCCTGCATGGTGAATCCCGACACCTCGGATCAGTATCTGCTTCAACTTTGGACCGGCCCCCTGCGACAGATCGAAAGACTCGAGCCGTTTGCTGATCAGGGCTTGCCGCTCCTTGTCGATCAGCTTCTTGCCTCTGAGCAGGTCCGCCACTTGCCAACACTGATCGCGATTGAAGCAGAAAACAAGTCCTGGAGTTCTGCGACGGATCTCATCCCCTTCTGCGATCCGTTCCAAGTGTTCGTCCAAATAAGCATCATCGACCCATTCGAATTGAAGGGGTACTTTGCGATCGCTGCTTTGAACCAGTTCGACGTTGCGGCCGTGGGCGCGTAGCATCCAACTGCAAAACTCCACACTGTTGCCAATCGTGGCCGACAGCAGCATCAATCGGACATGCTTGGGCAACAAGCCGATGCTCAGCTCCCAAACGATACCTCGTTCCGGGTCATTGAACGAATGAAACTCGTCCATGATTACGGAAGCTACATCATCCATCGGATCGGCATCGGTTTGAAGCAAGCGATTGAGGAGAATCTCCGCGACGACGACTAATACCGGTGCATCGGGATTGACCCTTCGATTCCCGGTCACCAATCCGACCGAAGAAATCGGGAAACCCCATCGGAGCGCGGAGTTTTGCAATTCGAGCAGCTTCTGATCGGTCAGAGCGATCAGCGGGGTCGTGTAGTAGCAACGTTGGCCTGTGCGCAGCGCCTCGTAGATCGCTCCTTCGGCGATCAGCGTTTTGCCGGTTCCAGTCGGAGCGCAGACCAGCACGCCGTGTTCCGATGTGAACCAAGACAGCAGCGATTCTTCTTGGACCGGATAGGGCGGGTAGAGCAATTGCTCGAAATATTCCGAAGCGATCCGGTCGCGCTCTTCCGGTGGGGTAGATTTAAGAGACATTCCCGAGAAGTGTACCAGAAAGCATGATGATGCAGGAGAACAACCGATGAGTCCCGTCGCGGTGCAAGAGGTACCGGCAAGTGAATTTGATGCCGTTGCATGCAACTACGAGGAGACCCTGCAACGAGGACTGCATTTATCAGGGGAATCCGCGGCTTATTTCGCTGCCTCCCGCGCTGCCTGGACTCGGAAACGTTTGAATCGCTTCAACATCTCGAAATCTCTGCACCTAGGCATCGACTTCGGATGTGGTACGGGCAACAGCATACCTCATCTGCAGCATACGCTGGGATGCCGAGCGGTTGTTGGACTGGATCCGTCGATTCAATCGCTTCAAGTCGCGCGAGCATCCCATCCCGCATCAACGTTCCAGTTTTACACTCTAGATGCCTATCGTCCACGCGGAGATGCAGATCTTGTTTTTTGCAACGGAGTCTTCCACCACATCCCGCCTAACGAGCGAACCAGGGCGATGGAAACCATCACGAGTCTTCTGCGACCCGGCGGGGTGTTTGCATACTGGGAGAACAACTGTTGGAACCCCGGGACACGCTTCCTAATGAAGCGGATTCCGTTCGATCGTGACGCGGTTCCGATATCCATTCCCCAATCCCGACGACTCCTTGAGCAAGCCAAGCTGCAGGTGATTTGCGTAGATACTTGTTTCTACTTTCCCCGAGTATTGAAATGGCTGCGGGTAATGGAACCCTACCTTTGCAAAATACCCCTCGGGGCGCAATACTTGTGTCTTGCGATGAAACCGCGGTAATCCAAACCCGAAGAACATAGGCGGCCAGTGTGAGCACCGGAAATTTAAAGTGGCTCTGTGTCGTTGTGCTCGTGTCCGTTTTCTGCCATGGAAATGCGAAGTCTCTAAGCGGTGTCAGAGATCTTGCATTAGTGATGAACATCATCGATCAAGTGTATGTAGACCAGACAGATA
>JAGWWZ010000267.1 GCA_018970165.1 Planctomycetota bacterium
TTGGAGCGGAGAATTCGGACGTACGCCCATGTCTCAGAGCAACAAAGGCCCCATCGGTCGCGATCACCACAATCGTTCGATGTCAATGTGGCTAGCCGGAGCGGGCATACGAGGAGGGATGGTACTCGGATCGACTGACGAATTGGGTTACGCGGCCGTTGAAAATATTTGCACGGTCCATGATCTGCATGCGACGATGCTTCAACAACTCGGGATCGACCACGAAGCCTTCACCTACAAGTTCCAGGGCCTGGATTTCCGATTGAGCGGTGTTGAAGGTGCGAGAATTATCTCCGAGATCGTCTCTTAGCCTTGTGCTTGAGCGGTCATCGCAATCGCTCCTCGAGGAATCGATACGCGGCCTCTCGCGACTCTAGTGGAAAATCGTGCGCACAGTCGGGGTATATCACGCGCAGTTGATCCGATGCATTGAGGATCTCAAAAACAGGACGAGCGGCATCGATAGATTCCCGTACCCCTTCGCAATCGAAGTTGTCATCGCGCTGCGGAGAACTACTGAAGAAAGCGCGCGGAGCGATCGCGGCGATCAACTGAGGAAAATCAAATGGCACTCGATCCGGATCCAATCCATACTCTGTCGCGATACGAGGCATGTAACGATCGCTCGTCCAGCCCTTGAGTTTGCCA
Source organism: Planctomycetota bacterium (assembly GCA_018970165.1). Classification (GTDB taxonomy): domain Bacteria; phylum Planctomycetota; class Planctomycetia; order Pirellulales; family Pirellulaceae; genus JBKCUI01. The sequence continues at coordinate 649 of JAGWWZ010000267.1, forward strand.
CCATAGTATTTATGAAACCTCGTGAAACCACAGCTCGAGACGGCAGCTTGGATTCGTTCGTCGAAAACCGAAGTGAAGATCGTATTGTGGCCACCCAACGAATGACCGATGCATCCGATCTTGGCTGCGTCAACATCCGACCGCGCGACGAGCATGTCGATTGCGCGCATATTGTCCCAAATTGCCTTGAGCGAACCACTTTTCCATTGCGGATTACCAGCAAAGTCATAGCGGTAATCACCAAACGATGGATAGTCCGGCGCCAAGGCAATAAAGCCTCGCCGAGCTAGTTCTATCGCGTAATGAAGATTGGGGCTTCCACCCAGGCCGACCGGTTCCCCCTTGCCGATGGGTGTCGTTTGATGAAGGCAGAGAACTGCCGGTCGCGGGTCTTTAGATGAACCCTTGGGGAGCAAAAGATGAGCAGGCACCCAAACATCAGGCTCCGACTGAAAACGAAGCGTCTGCATAACAACGTTGGGATCCGAATCGACTTGCGCGATGACTTCGACAGATACTGGGGGAAGAGAATCTCGTGCTGGCAATCTTCCCATGACTTGTTGCATTCCCTCAAGGATCGCAGCACGATGCTTGGGCCAATCCTCGGCCTTGCCCGATGGCAACAGCGATGGAACCCCTTGTGCGAAAAGTTGCGGCATCGACAACAGGATCGCGAACAATAAAGCCCCATGGCAGGCTATTGATCGAGATATCAAGTGAATGGCCATCGCGAAACTCCATGCTGTGAACGACAACGGGAACTAGCTGATTCTCGAACGGTCCCAATTCTAGGTTTGTGATTTGGCCTGAACCATGAGGTCGATTTCTTGTAGCGAATAGAGTCGGCCTTGATTGCAGCCTGGGCAGGACTGGGCTGCTTTACCCCACGCGGCTGGCGAGGCGAGATTCGATGACCAAAAAGGCCACGTTCGACATTGCGACGGACGGGATTCGTAAACGATGCACCGTCGCGAAGGGGGATCGAGGAAGATGCAATCCCCGTCAGAATACTCCACCAAACTTTTGCGGTTACCGACCTTGCGAACAAACTTGCGTTCGAACGCATCGGTATCGGTCATTCCAAGCTTGTTCGCGAGACTCTGAATCTCCTCGTCATTCACCCATACGAACCCACTCGCAGGACCGCTGCAACAGTTGCCGCAACCGGTGCATTGAAAAGACAATCCTCCACGATACCATGGGCCGGATTCAGCAGAAATTTCAACAGCGTTGTGTTCCGTGTCCTGCATGATTCTTGCGTGGCACTCGCCATCAGGGCTTGGAAGGTGAGTTGGCCAATCGCTTGAAATAGGCTTCGATCACTTCGCGATAATGGCTCGGCAGATCCTTGGTAATGCTCTGAAGAGCCTCCTGGCGTTGAGCAGGTGGAAGATTGCCCCAGCCCGAGGCATCGCCGATATCTTTTTCATCTACGTCCCCTGCTCCTTCAGCGCCAGCCGGTTGACTCTGCTTCATCGGATCTTGGTTGGGGCGCTGTTGTTGCTGAGAACCACCGCGTTGACGCTGCTGCTGTTGTTGCTGCTGTTGTTGCTGTTCTAATTGTTCGATCATCTTTTCAAGTTTGTCGATGATCGCCTGCTCCTGGTCGCGGACTTGTTTACCCGCTCGACCTAGGGCCAAGCGGCGTTCGACGTCGTTCATCATCCGGGCGATCTCGTCCAAGGAATCCTCCTTGAGTGGCTCGATGTCGGTGAGCATCAAGCGAGCGGTAATCGCGTATCGAGAGGGAATCTCCGTTTCCCGTTCCAAAAGCTTTCCCAGGCTTTCTTCGCAGGGTTGCTTCATCAACAAGTGGTGCTGACAGATCGCGATGGTGAATAGCCACGATGACGGATCGGAGGTTGAATCGATGGTCAGGGGTGAGAGATGGCTGACCGCTTCGTCAATGAATTGATGATGCACTAAGGCCCGCGCATACGCCAACTGCAAGTCGGGTTTGATCCAGCCAGGAATCGCGCCGTTGGCGATCAGGGAACTAAGTTGGGCATCGAGCGATTGCAACGAGTCTGCACCCCATGTTCCGCGAAGACTATCTACAAAAGACTTGATCGAGGCATCGCATTCACTCGCCAAATGCAAGACCGCCTCGTGAAGTGTGATCCCTCGCTTGGTCGAGAGCGCGGTTGCTGCATCACGAGCTTCCCGCTTCGCATCCTCCTTCAGCGATCGATCGATCCACTCTTCAAACGAAGTTCGGAATCGGTTGGCATCTGGCCAATTCCAACTGGCCTGTTTGCGAAGTTCTTGGGGATCGGTCGCATAACCGGTCGCGGCAAACAGGAATCCTAACGCAAGCCAGAAAAACGAGGCCCGGCAGATTTGCTTCCAGTCCGACACGGGAACCTCAATTCTGTATAAGTAAAATTACTAATTTACGGCCGTCACGTTAAGTATACGTGATGGGACAGGTAAAAGCGATATGGCCGTAGGTGTCCGGGCGGGTTTGTTTTTTCCGGTTCGGCTCGCAACCATCGACTGGGGCGGGATTTGGGGTGCAGGGGGGATCGGGCCACCATTGCCGGAGGGTGGTATACCCTGAAAAATCCCCTCGCGACGCAGGTTGAGCACCTCTCGGACAACGAGCAACCCCACCCCCCTAAATTGGGTGATCAGGGAGAATTTCTCCGGTTCGACGTTGAAGGGATAGCTAGCCCGAAGCAGACTGAAGGAAGCAGGGAAGCGATGGCAGACACCCGCTGGAAGATCGAAAGGCTCTCGGTTTTTTCAGTATTTTTCCACTTCGCTGAGTTGTTGAACGCTTCCCGTTATGACCAACGTCGACCGTGCCTACAACCATGTTCGCCAGGAGCTTGCCGAGATCGGTTTGTTGGCTGATGGTGTGTATTTGGATGTGGTGGAGTTGGTGGTTTCGGGAGAGAAGAGCGAGGGGGAACGGGGATATGTCTTTGAGCAGGTGGGGCATTACGCCAAGTGGGGATATGAGCCGGGGGTAATCTATTTGCCTCGCGACTTGCCGCATCAGCCGCGCAAGCCTGGGATGACTTTGTGCGATACGATTCGTCACGAGTATGGGCATGCATGGTTTTTCCATGATCCGGTTTTCTTCCGACATGATTGGTTTCCACGAACGTTTGGTGCGTCGTACAGCAACTGCAATCCGACCCCTTACAATCGCTGGCGGAGTCAGTTGAAGCGGAATCCGGAGTATTTGGCTGGCAAGGGGCGATGTCGGACCGAGCGGGGGCGACTGCGTCATTTCTACAGTTATTTGCTTGATGAGTTCATCACCGACTACGCCACGACGAATGCTAGCGAAGATTTTGCCGAGACGTTCATGTTC
>JAGWWZ010000268.1 GCA_018970165.1 Planctomycetota bacterium
CACCGAGCGGTTGGCGGAATCGGAACCGACTGTCGTTGCTACAAACACGGAAGACTTCAACCTGTGGCTCAGGAAGTGGGCTGACCGGTTTCCAAAGCTCGAGCATCCTGTCGACGACAGTCGTGAATCGATTTACGCTGGACACGGTGAATGAGAGTTCTACTCGACACGAGCATTATTATTCGTGCCGCTCAGCCGACTCTACCTACGTGGGCTGATATCAGTCAAGCCTTGACTACACTGGTTGCCGTACTCACTCCGCAGGAAGTAAATGCTGGTTCGACGCCAACATAATCAATAAATCGGAGATCGAGAGTCGCACTGATACTGACGCGAACGTTCCGCGGTGGCGTATCGGCGACGCGGTGACAATCACGATGGCGGAGCGTCGTGCCACGATTCCGCAGCCAATCGCGCTCGCGGAGACGCGGGGACGCAGAGAGCAAACTGCCGTGCCTGGTGACTAGATTCGTGGCAGAATGGTTCGGGTGGGAGTTTTGGATCGCATGATTCCCGCCCTGGTGCCTACAGCGCAAACTACAGCGCGCGGGGTGCTTTTTCGCACGAAAGTGGGCGAGAAGATGCTGGCGGGAAGAAGGTCACGACGGCGGAGCGTCGTGCCACGATGGCCCCAGTTTCCCAAAGGAAAGGCGGGGTTTCTAAGTGTTTTTCGCGAGTGAGAGCGGAGGGATTCGAACCCTCGACCCAAGGATTAAAAGTCCTTTGCTCTACCGACTGAGCTACGCTCTCGCAGGGGGATGGTGATGCAGAAAACCATGTCCTCGTTAGTCCGTAATCGGGCGCTGGGTCTTAACGGGACACTCGCCGGAATTTCGGACCCCCAAACCGCTCTCCAAGTCGGATCGGTTGGGATACGATAGACTCTTCTCTCTCAATCATCCACGCGATACTACCAAAGTCACATAAATTTTGAAGGGGTTTCTGTCCGCAGGAACTCACAAAGATCGTTTCCATAACCCCCCAATGCAACTCTTCCGACCCTTTTCCTCCGATTCCCACAGTTTTGACACCCGGTCAGATCTCCGGCTGGTTGGTGCGATTCTTCCCTTGATCCTGACGATTTTATTGAGTTTTACGTCGGCCCAGGCTGGCTCGGGCCCATCGGAATGGGTTGTCGTTGTGAACGGCAACTCGACCAACTCCCGCACCCTGGCCAACCATTTCTGCTCCCTCCGGAATATCCCGTTTCGCAATGTCATCGTGCTCGAATCGGTCCCCGATCGGGATCGGATCGAGATCGATGAATTTCGCGACAAGATCCTCACACCCATCATCCAAGAGATCGACGCGCGCGGATTGGCCCCCACAATCCAAGGGATCGCCTACTCGTGCGATATGCCGACCGCTGTCTCTCTCGATTCGGATTTGGCCAATATCCAGGACCGAAACAAATACCTTACCCCCGTCGGCTCCATCAGCGGATTGACGTATCTCTACCGCCATGTGCTCAGCAAGAATCCGATGTACATCGCCTTCGATGCCAATTGGTTCGCGGCTCGCGACGCGAATGTTCTGCTCAACCCCTACGCAGGGACCGCCGAAGAACGGAAGGAACTGCAAGCCTGGATCGATAACCGCGAACATGAACAGGCTGCAAAACGACTCGATGAGATGCGTCCCACGGTCGAGTCTTCGTTTCCACTCGATTACCTAGCCGCTCGCCAATGGGCGCTCGCCGGAAACATCGAGAACGCTAAGAACCGATTGTCGATCGCTATTCGCAAAGGATGGCGCTACCGCCAAGAGATCGCAAACGATGAAGCATTCGCATCCTTGAAAGAGGATCCCGAGTTCCAACGCTTGGTGAGTCGTTGTCCCAACGATGACTTTCGCTATCTGCCTACGCGTGGTTTCGATGCTCGCAGTTTCTATGCCCCCAACACGTTGGCATCTGCAAAAGCGAATCAAGGGATGAACTATCTGATGTCGGTGATGCTGAGTGTGACTCGCGATCAAGGGATCCCGATGCCAAAAGCGATCGAGCATCTGGAACGAAGCGCATCGGCCGACCATACACGACCCTCAGGCGCCTTCCTCTTTACACTCACCAGCGATGTGCGAACCAAATCGCGCGAACCGAACTTCGAAATCGCGATCGAGAAGCTGCGGAACCTCAAGTTCGACGCACGGGTCATCCAGCAACCTCTTCCCGGCTTCGCAGAGAAATGCAGTGGCGTCATGTTCGGTCTGGCCCAGTTCGATTGGACTCGCACCGGTGCGGAATTGATGCCAGGCGCGATCGCCGAGAGCTTGACCAGCTTCGGATGCGTGATGACCGAGACCAGTCAAACCAAAGCCACGGAGTTGCTCCGGTTTGGCGCTGCGGCAACCAGCGGAACCGTGACCGAACCGTATTCGATTCAAAACAAGTTCCCGCATCCGATGATGCATGTTCATTACGCTCAAGGACTCACAGTCGCGGAGTCGTTTTACCAATCGGTTCTTTGCCCCTATCAATTGCTGATCGTGGGGGACCCGCTATGTCAGCCGTATGCGGAACCCCCTCGATTCATCATGCAAGGAATCGAATCGGGATCCAGAGTATCGGGTGTGGTGAACTTCGACTTGGAAACATCGGACGACGATAATACCTCGGATCCCGTGCGATTGGTTTGGATGGTGGATGGCTTGCCGAAGAACGGATCGGTCTTTCAAAAGCGAGTTCGAGTGGAGGTTGCCGACACGGATCGCGGTGCTCAAGAATGGCGTCTGGTGGCTCGCGGCCCCAAGCCTCTCGAGCACCGATTTGAGCAAACCCTATGGGTTATCACCGGTCCGGAGGAATCGGATATCGCGATCGAAGCCCCGGCGCAATGGTCGACCAGCGAAGGGAATACACTGCGGGTGACACTGAAGAACCCTCCCGCGAGTGGGTCGATCGCGATTCGCCACGATTGGGAGATCGTCGCCAAACAGACGGTCGACCAAACGGTGTTTGAGCTGGACCCCAAACGCCTCGGATATGGTCCGGTGCGGTTGCAGGGAGTCGTTCTCAATGAAGAGGATCGCGTGGTGCAGGCGAGTTTGCCGATCACCGTACAAGTGAACAAGTAAGCGAAGGTGATGGATGGTTTCTTCGATCGATACGCATAGCGAAAACCATCCATCCTGGAAGAAGTGGATCGGTCCGGTCCTGTGCGCATCGGCTGCAGTGTTGTGGAGTACCAGCGCGCTGTTCGCCAGGTCTTCGTCCTTTGATGCTTGGCCGGTCGAGTATCGGGGTGCGGCGATCGGATTGTGGCGAGCGATCTTTGCATTAGTGATTTTGGTTCCTTTGGTGCGACGGGTCAGTTGGGATTGGCGCATGATCCCGATGGCCGCCTGTTTCGCGGTGATGAATTGGACGTATTTGACGGCACTGGTTGGCGGTCCCCCTGAGAATGCGATCTGGCTGCAGAATCTCGCGCCAGCATGGGTGATGCTCGTCGCGGTTTTTATTTTGCGAGAGCCGACGTTGCCCAAGGATTGGTGGATGCTCGCATTGTGTATCGGAGGGGTGCTGTTCATCCTCGTCATGCAGAACAGTATGTCCGCTCCATCGAGCAAAAATTTTTGGTGGGCTCCTTGGCTGGCGATCGCATCAGGGATGTGTTACGCGGGTGTCATCCTGAGTTTGCGATCGCTGCGGGCGCATGATCCAGCGTGGCTTATTGCTCTGAACCATGCGGTAACAGCGTTGCTTTTGTGGCCGCTTGTCTGGCAGAGTGGAGTGGGTTGGCCGCAAGGGGGAATGTGGTTTCTGTTGGCGGGTGTGGGGATGATTCAGATGGGAACCCCGTATCTGTTGTTTGCGCGCGGTCTGAAGACTACACCGAGCCACTTGGCATCCTTGATTACGTTGCTCGAACCGGTGCTGCTGCCGGTCTGGGTGTTTTTAGCCCGGGGAGGGGAACCGGACTACGAAC
>JAGWWZ010000269.1 GCA_018970165.1 Planctomycetota bacterium
TTCGGCAGCGGCCATGGTCGAGAAAAATTCTGAGGGACGCAGCAAGCCGAAAGTCGCCGCCGACATTCGGATGGCTTTGGAAGACCCGACCGTCAACGCCGTCTCCATCGCCGCTCCCAACCATTGGCACTCGTTGATGACGATCTGGGCAGCTCAAGCAGGTAAACATGTCTACGTCGAAAAACCGATGAGCCATGATATCGATGAAGGTCGCATCGCAGTCGCAGCACAACAAAAGTACGGCGTGGTGGTTCAGCATGGAACGCAGAATCGAAGCAACGCCCAGATCGCTGGCCTGCACGAAGCGATTCACGCGGGCAAGTTCGGACGCTTGAAGATCGCTTATGGTTACTGCTGCAAGCCGCGAGGTTCGATCGGCTTCAAGGACGCTTCGCAGCCACCGGAGAATCTCGATTGGAACCTTTGGCAGGGGCCAGCTGTCGTCCCGCAGTTCCATGCAAACTATGTTCATTACGGTTGGCACTGGTTCTGGAACACCGGCAACGGCGACTTGAACAATCAAGGAACCCATCAACTAGACATCGCTCGCTGGGCCATCGATCCCGACCAAACCCATCCGGTGCGAGCGATGGCGGTCGGCGGTCGCTTCCAATGGGATGATCAAGGGGAAACACCCAATACGATGTTCGCGATCGCGGAATACCCCAATGGCCAGCAAGTCTTCTTCAACGTCCGCAACGTGAATTACGACGGATACGAAAAACAGGTCGAGAACGAGTATTACTTCGAGGACGGCGGAAAAATCATACGCAATCGGTACTACGCCAAGGGAGATTCGGAAGGTGTGGCGATCGATGTTCCGGCCGGCAACGTGACACCGGGTGGTAATTGGGCATCTTTCATCGCCGCATGCCGAGCTGGCAATCCACAGATGGCCAATGGCAACGCGCTCGATGCCCATTACGGCTGCGTTCTGGGCCATCTCATGAACAACTCCTACCGTTTGGGACAAGCGATGCCATCGGATCGAGTTTCCAAACTCTTCGCCGATGGCCCCATGCGAAATAACGCAGATGCGGCTGAGCATTTTGCGAAGTTGCATGCCATCATGAGTCAAGGAGTCGGCGTCTCCTTTGACAAAGCCCAATACACGGTCGGCCCCTGGGTGACCTTCGATCCGAAAACCGAAAAGCACGTCGGGGAATATGCGGAACAGGCTAACGCATTGCGCAAGGACAAGAATCGAACCGGATTCGAGATCCCCACGCTCGAGCAGGTTTAAGACCCTTGCAGGGATGAGATCTTTGCGGGGACACTCACTCGGCGAGATCCGTCGGATCAGTCGGATCAGTCGGATCACCGATCAGACCGATCGATTCAATAGCACGCGACCGGCGGAGTATAATCGGGGTTGTGATACCGTTTTGTCCTAGGAGTTGACACATGATTCTCCGCACCTTGCATTTGAGTCTCGCCGAATACGATGCGATGGTTCTCAAGGGAGCCTTCGATGATTTGAACCGGCGGGTCGAGTTGATTCGAGGAGAGATTGTTGAAATGAATCCTGCAGGACCACTTCATGATGATTACATCACGTACCTGACCAACTGGTCTTCGGATTCGCGCGATAAAGGAGTGACACAGATCACTTCTCAAACAGGAGTCGACCTGCCGGAGGTGGAGAGCCGACCCGAACCGGACGTCTTTTGGGTGCGCCGAGCGCGTTATCGCGATGGCCATCCTCAGGCCGCCGACGTCCAGCTTGCCATCGAAGTCTCCGACAGCTCGTTGGAAAAGGACCTCGAAATCAAGCGTCGTCTGTACGCGGAAGTCAGCATCGTCGAATACTGGATCGTGGATTGTCAGAATCGATGCGTCCATGTGTTCAGGGATCCCGAAGGAACCGATTACCGCACGCATCGAATCGCATCGAGCACCGAAACGATCTCTCCGCTCGTCGCACCGGACGCGTGCCTCGATCTACACGATCTATTCGCGGGTGAATAGTCGAACAGCAGTCCTCTGCTGTTCCCGCACTGCGATCTTCATTTTATTGATGCTCCAATCTTGCTGCATGAACAACGAACCCAAGACTCGTTGGCGCGGGGCAATAGCTTGCATATCTTTCCCGCTGGCAACGCTGGGCGGGGACAACTGCTCTACATTGGGTTCTCCTCGTCATTCACCGAATGGGTCTCTGGAGTAGGCTTTATTGTCTTTCGGCCGCTTTTCGTTCAGTAGCGAGAGAAACCTCTCAATTTCCTCGTGCATCCCTTCGGAGGCTTTAACGATCAACACCGAGCCGATCAAATGGCATGAGGCACCTCCACCCTGATCATCCCATGCATCTGGGCGCACCATTTTCTTGATCGTGTTGACGATATCATCCCCTTGCGAACTGTTGCTGGCCACATGTGCGAGGTTGTACGCGAGGACCGCTCCGTTTCCGATGGCTTCTAATCGGTTGGTGATCTCTAAACCATTCTCGTGAACGACGTAGTCCAAACTCGAAGGGTCAAGAATTCGCCTCAAACAACTGCGAAGACTCCCGTTCGTTTTGATTGTGATTCGTTCCTCTGGGGTCAAAGTTTCTTGCTCTAAACCCTTTTCATCGATATGGACCGGGAGCCCATACTGGTCGGAAATAAATGTCACCACGGAACTCAGTGGTTGATTGTTGAATTGGAACTCTCCCTCTTTATCGAGCCGTCGCCGCATTTCCTCCCGGGCACGAAGGGATTTTTCACCCCGAGTCAACCAATCCGGTTTCTCACCCGCCGGCTTGACCCAAGTAATCGTAGGAGACATGCCTCCCATGCTTCCCATCATTCCCCCGCCTGGTAGATCTTCCGTGGCCGGAGACACGCGAGGCGGAATAAACGAGGGTTTCAGCTCCTGGGCCACGAGCAACGACGCACCATAAACCACCGCAATGTAAACCACCCCACCTAGCAAAACCGGTACCGTCCAAACCCAAAGGTTTCTTTGCATTCGCGATAGCTTCGTCATGATTCATTCGCCCGTTTGATGAAAAGGTTCTTATCGAAAAGTGTGATCAGTATGTCTATCGTTGAACATTCAATGCTAACGCCACCAACACTTGGATGATCTGCTCGTGTTCTGACTCTGTGGCGCGAACTAGGAGGATCGTACCGTTGAGGGTCATTGCAATTGCGTCTGAATCGCGTGAGCCCAGCATGCGTTCGAGCAACCGCACAACCTCCGCTGCTTCGAGATTGGTGCGGGACACGTGCGCCAAGGAGTACCGGCGCACCGTGGGATTCGCTCGCACATACTCCAAGTCGGCGATCTCGATCCCCGACGGGCGCACGATGTATCCCAAGTCACGCGGGCCCAGCACCCGTTGCAGGATCTGCTTGCGTGTCGCCCGATGTCGCAGTTGAACCGTAGACTCGAATTCGGACGCCCTGGACGGATCGGTCGCATAGCCTCGGTAATCCAAAGGAATCGGTTCCAACAGTTCCGCGAGCGCTTGCTCCAGCGGCAACCCATTCCAATCGACCTCGATCGTCTCGTCCAATGCGTTGAGGATCTTGTCCTCCGGAGTCGGGGGCAAGGGATCCACTTTCCACTCGAAAATTGGTGGTATGGGTTGCGTGGTGTCAGCGGGTGGTGTGGTTACCCATGGTGTCGCGGAGTTCGGAACTCGCGGATTTTTGGAGGACATGCGCATCACCAAAAGACTAATACCGGTCATCACGAGTGCTCCGGCGATCGCAAACTTCACGAATCGAATGAATTTTGACTTTGTGCCAGAACGCTTTTGCAACGCTGATGGCAACGCTGAGTCGAGTGGATGCTGGACGTGCGCCAGGCACTGCTCGAGCAATGCGGAAACTTCGCTTGCCGAGGCGTAACGATCCTTGGGATCCTTGGCCATGAGAGTTTCGACGATCTGCACCAGCCAACTCGGAATCTCGGGATTGAGTTCGCGAAT
>JAGWWZ010000270.1 GCA_018970165.1 Planctomycetota bacterium
GCCTGCTTGAGTACGACGCGAGATTTCGGATTGCCACGCAGCGGATGCATCGGCGACGATCGTTCCATAACGATCTGCCACTTCGCGTATCGATGCTGGCGGGCTAGCGAAATGCTTTCTGACCGCTGGATCGCATGCCCCGGGTTCAGCATCGAGACGCGTCAACGCCTCTTCGACTCGCATCTGGAATTCGGTGGCCGGCAATTTCGAAAGCTCCGACCAAATCCGAAGGACCGGATGGTTTGCGATTTGAGGGAGGCCAAGATACCACTCCCAGCGATGGACCAAGGCAGGGATCAAATCCTCCTTGGTCGACAACTGATTGAAGGATCCTTCCGGATACTTGTCGAGTTGTATCTGTGTTTCGAGATAGTCGGCAAATCGTTTCTGAATCCGATCGTTGGCTTCGATGCGATGCTTCTCGGTCAACTCCTTGAGTTTTTGTTTTCGTTCTTGGAGTCCTTTGCGGAACTCGTCAGATTGCGACTGCAGGTGTTCCGGTATTTCTTCGCGTCGATCGATGCAGCTTTGAAACACACCGACGAAGCTGTAGTAATCGCGAGTACTGATGGGATCGAATTTATGATCGTGGCAGCGAGCGCACTGGACGGTGAGTCCCATCAGTCCGCGAAAGGTGGTGTCGATACGATCATCGATGATGTCGTATTGAATTGCGAGGAATCGTCGACCGAGGGTCAGGAATCCCAACGCGGCTAAATCGGGCGAACCTTCGGGGGCCAACTGATCCGCAGCGAGCTGCAGTTCAATAAAGCGATCGTAAGGTAGATCGTCACGGAAAGCGCGAACCAACCAATCGCGATAGGCTCGCGAGAATACAAAGGTTCGATCTTCACGACCATAAACATAACCCTTGGTATCCGAGTATCTGGCAATATCCATCCACACGCGGGCCCACTTCTCAGCGACCTCCGGTCTGTGCAGCACTCGATCGATCGCATTTTCCCATGCTTCGGCACTCGCGTCCTGCTCATAACGCTGCACATCTTCCCAGGTCGGGAACAGCCCCGTCAGCACTCGGTGTAACCGCCTGATCTGCGTTCGGCGATCCGCTTGGGGAAGGGGCTCAATGCCGCGTTGGACGAGGGTGTCTTGGAGGTAACGATCGATCCAGTGAATGGTATTCCCTGCCGCATTGTCGTCGGCATGAACTGCATGGGAATCGGCACCTGAACGAGCTTTGAGGGGTTGAAATGCCCAATGCTTGGCGGCGATCTCTTTGCGAGACTCAAAAGATCCGTTGGCAATCATAGGGGCATTGATTTGGTTCGCGGGGAACCGGGCTCCACGAAGAACCCACTGCCGGAGCGACTCTTTCTCGTGTGGACTCAGTGAGTGCATCGAATCGGGGGGAGGCATTCGCACATCTGGGTCCATCGATTCAATGCGAGCGAGCAACGTGCTTGCGGTAAGCTCGCGCGGATCGATGATCGGTCCGCTCTCGCTTCCTCGGTCGAGGAATTCCTGATTATCAAGACGAAGGCTTGCCCATTGCTTGGTCGGACCATGGCACTCCCAACACTTTTCGATCAGAACTGGTCGGACATTCGTTTCGAACCAATCGGAGTCTTGGGCCCAAGCTGGATTAGAGCCCAGGACCCATAGCCAGACTATCTGCTGCACGCGCGAGCGAAGCATCGTCGCTAACTTTTCCGGCAGTTGGACTCGATGGGGAAGCATAGGAGGGAGAGGATGCAGGAGTCTCGGGGACAGATACGGTCCTCTTCATTGTATCAGCTTAGCCTGCGATCGGTGGCTATTTGGATTCCATGTAAGATCGCCTTAGGAATCAATCTTCTTCGTCGCACCGATTCTTTTGCATCGCTTTGGGGGGCGGAACTCACGTCTATCGCAAAGCCGATGGCACCGCCGCTTTTCATGGTGGAGTGATACGGACTAGAAGTCCGTATGTACGGGTAATACCTGGGAAGTGCTATGTGACGCGAATCAAGCGACTCGTCGAAATAGTGACTCAGGGAGTAATTGGCTGTTGCAAGAATTCGAGCAGATCCCGCATCTCCGTTACCGAGATATTGGCTTCCAAGCCGTCCGGCATCAGGGAACGACCGGTGTTGCGCAAGGCTTCCATTTCGCTTCGAGCCACGGTTCGCACTTCACCATTCGCTTGCTTGATCGCGATGCTCCCTGCATTTTCGCTGACTAACACGCCGGACAATACCTCGCCACTTTCCAACATGCAGGTCAATGCGTGATAGCCGGGCTGAATATCCGCGCTCGGGACTAAAATGTTTCGCAACAGTTTATCCTTGCTGTGCGATACAACACTTGCCAAGTTGGGGCCGATGTCGTTGCCATCGCTGTTGCCGCGTCGATGGCATGATGCACAAGCTTTCTGATACACCACTTTGCCATTACCGGTATCTCCTGCTTGCACGACCACCTCGCTGTACGTCGCCATCACTTTCTCACGGTCGGGGGACTGAATCCGATCCGCGATCGCTTGAAACCGCTGAGCCAACCCTGCATCCGAATGCGTTCGAAGGCGTGCGGCTTGTACCGGAGAGAGCAACTGTACATCGATTTCGTTTTGCTCCAAGCGGTTCACCAAATCCGTAGCCCAACCGTCACGGGTCAACCAAACATCAATCGCGGCAGTCGTCGGTCCGGGAGTCAAACGAGAGATACCACTCGCAAGCCTCGGCAGTACCAACTCCGAACCGCTCTGTCCCAAAGCCTTAAGGATCGCCGTTTGAAGTTCGTCCGAGTGCCGCGCAGAGAGTTGTTGCGCCAGCAGTTCGATCGCTTCATCGCGATGTCTGTTCCATCGCAATAAAGGAATCAGTGATCGCACTTGTTGTTCGGTGGGGCTGGAGTTTCCGCGATACGACTCCAGGCTCGACGACGCCCATCGTTCGAGCCGATCGGCAACCTTGCTTAATGAAGGATGATCCTGATAAAGCGTTGCATCCTGCACGGAAAAACCGATCCGCTGCAAATCCAACAGGCAGGTATCCAATCCCACAACTTCCTTGGTTTGCTCGGCAGAGTCTATCTCATTGTCCAGCAGCGATGCAATGGTTTGGATATCGCGTATAGCGACCGACTGACGGAGCAGTGGCTCCCGATACGCGGACCACGCGATTCGATCGCCAACCGCGATCGACTGAGCAAAACTCGCAGCATGACGAAGCGAGGAACTCATCACTGCCGACCTCAGGAACGGATCATGCGGATAACGATTCGCGATTCGAGCCAAGGTCGTACCCGCAGCATCGGTTTCCCACTCGCCGCACGAGAGGGCAAGTTGTAGCAGCACCTTGGGATGCGAGTCGTCCGCGAGTTGCAAACTATGCCTGATGAGTGAGGGTTCCTGTCGCTTTTCTGCTAATCGCAGTGCACCTGCTCGAACCTCCGGTACCTGATCGGCCAACAGTGATTCCAGCGATGAATCTTCGAGTGCATCCAAGCCTTCAAGGATCCAGGCCGCCTGCAAGCGAACTTCACCGCGCGGCGAATTGCTCGACAGTTCCTTCAGCATCGGTACCGCATCGGCTGGTTTCTTCCAAAGCAGCCACTGTTGTATCGAGAGTCGCTGCCAGTCATTGGGACTATCCAACGCCAGAACCATCGCCGCGGTATTTTTCGTGTCCAGAACAGGCCAGGAGCGTGCTCCACGATCCGGAACGACTCTCCATATCCGACCGCAATCATCGCCCAGTCGATAATGGGGGCGCAACTCTTCTTTGCCCTCTGGAGGTAGCCAATCCGGATGCTCGATCATGTATCGCACCATATCGGCGACCCAGAGCGAGCCGTCCGGACCGGTGCGAACCATCACCGGCCGACACCATCGATCTTCACTGGCGAAGAAATCCTCTCGTCCCTCGCCGACCGGTCGACTCGAAGAGAAGCTGACTCCATCGTCGCGCACGA
>JAGWWZ010000271.1 GCA_018970165.1 Planctomycetota bacterium
ATCACCCCTCCCTTCACGCCACCGCCAGCCATCATGACCGAGAATACCTTGGGCCAGTGATCGCGGCCCCCGTCATTATTGACCTTCGGAGTGCGACCGAATTCGCTGCTAACGAGAACCAAGGTCTTAGACAGAAGTCCACGAGCCTCGAGGTCTTCGATGAGGGTGGCCAGCGCTTGGTCCAAGGGAGGCATGCTGCCTCGCATTCCCGCTGCGATCTGACTGTGCATGTCCCAACCACCGTAGGTCACTGTGACGAAGCGAGAACCAGCCTCGACCAAACGTCGCGCCATGAGTAGCCGTTGACCTGCTGCATTGCGACCATATTTGTCGCGGAGAGCGTTGTCTTCGGCTTCCAGATTGAATGCTTCGCGAGCTTGAGGGCTGCTGATCAATGCGTAGGCGCGTTCGTAGAACGTATCCATGGCTGTGATATTGTCCGAACGCTGCTTGGATTCGAAGTACTCATTGACGGCTTCGAGAGCCGAGCGGCGACGTCCAAATCGATTCATGTCGACATCTCCGGGCAGATTCAAGTCCTGCACTCGGAAACCATTGTTGGCTGGATCCGCGCCGAGGCTGAACGGTCCGTAGCTGGAACTCAAATACCCGGACCCCGCGAACTCATTGGCTTGGCCAGGAATTGCAATGTAAGGGGGCAAATTGTTGCGAGGGCCATACTCATGACTGACCACGGAACCAAAGCAGGGGTACAACAACGCAGGGGATGGCTTGTAGCCGGTGAACATGTTGTGCGTGCCCCGTTCGTGGGCCGCCTCGCCGTGCGTCACCGAACGAACGATCGTCAGCTTGTCTGCAAGGGAGGCCAAGCGAGGAACGGTCTCACAGAATACATCACCCGTCTTGGTCTTGATAACGCCCATCTGCCCGCGGTACTCGAGCGGGCTGTATGGCTTGGGATCGAAAGTTTCTTGGTGAGCAATGCCGCCGGGCAAGAAGATGTGAATGACGCTCTCAGCCTTGGCTTCGATGAAGTCGTAGTGCTTTTGATCCGCATAGGCTCGCTGCGAACGAAGCTGGAAGAAATTCCCTAGGGTCAGTCCGAGTCCGCCAACTGCTCCGACTGTCAAGAATCCGCGACGATCCAAAGGGTTTCCTAAACATCTCATGACAGCATTTCTCCAACGTTGGGGGTAAGTTACTGAATGCTAAAATTCTAATTGCGAATGATGCTATTGGGTATCGTATCCGACCTGAATGGGACTGAACCTTTCTCGATCGCAGCAACAGTCATGCCAGGTTTCTCATTGCAGTGAATAACGCCAGAAACATGAATGGCCGGCCACGTCGGGTCTGTGAACCATTTCAGGGCTTAACCGACCATCCGTTCATTCGCGGCCGTCGAGGCGGGAGTTTCGGATTCTTCGTCGGTCTTCGGGTTATTGGGTTTGGGCAAAATAGGTGGGGAATGAAGTTGTCAGCCCAATCGACACCTTCAGGGAGGACCCTAAGTATAGCAAACGCGGTTGTGGTTGGTACTCATTTGTCGCAGTTTTTTATTGGCTGTCGTCCACTGAAATGCTTGTGTTCTCAGTCTGACTCCACGGTTGACTTCAATTCGATACGAAGGCTGTTAGTCAGCATCTCGTCGCTACATCTAGTCGGTTTGCTACACTTCCCCACGTCTGGGTTAGGTGGTCGAGGTGCGCAACGCCACATGGGCTCCGAGGGGAGTCGAGGGAAACCATCGGAAATGGGACACTGGGATCACTTAGGAATGCCTGAGCATTTTGACGGGATCGTTCGTTTGTTTCCTTTGCCGAATTTGGTTCTCTTCCCGAACGTCATTCAAGCACTGCACATCTTTGAGCCCCGTTATTGCGAACTGCTTTCGGACGCACTGGAATCAGATCGGCTGATAACGATGGCGATTCTGGAACATGGTTGGGAAGAGAAACTCCATGGCCGACCAAAACTTTCGAACATCGTTTGCATTGGTCGGATCGTATCCCACTCGCCGACGGGTGATGGCCGTCACAACGTTTTTTTGGCGGGTATACAGCGAGCTCGGATCGTGGAAGAATTGGAGGTGACGACTCATTTTCGGCAGGCCCGAGTCGAGATTCTTGAGGATATCCCGGTCGCTGACGAAGCCAAGTCCGAGTCTTTCCGCGACGATCTCCTAGCGATTTTTCGCTCGATGGTTCCTGTCGATCTTTCCAACTCCGAGTCGTTCTCGGAATTGTTAACTCGCCAATTGCCCCTCGGGGTCCTCACAGATGTGATCGCCTATGCGGTGAATCTGCCATTGGCGACAAAGCACTATCTTCTTGGCGAACCGGACGTCGAGGCCCGATACCGTTTACTGGTGGACAGCTTAACTACGTTGGTCGAGTCTGATGAAGATCCTGACGAGGCTTCCCGACGGGTTATGCGACGCGGATTCCCGCCCCCGTTCAGTGCCAACTAGCCAACTCGGCGTCCCGCAACGATGGATCGAGTCGGTCTCGAAGGAGTTCGATTTGATCTTTGCAAAGGGACGGACCGAATCTGAGAGGCGATGAAGAGGCTCGCGTACAAAATCGCGGTAGCGATGACGACAGCCAATCCCCAGGGGAATTGGCCGACCAAGCACTGCGATCCCGCAAAGATGCCTGCGAAGAAAATGATGCAGAAGAACGCTAAGTAAAAGATCCAAGTCAGCACCCACAGATTCGGTCGCGGTGCAAATCGACCCATGAGATAACACTGATCTTCGTCGTTTCCTTCGATGAAGTAGACTGTCAGGTGGGGTGACCATAGGCGATGATTATTTTTAGCGTGGATCGCGGCTTGAAATCGTAAAATAGCCTCGTCCCTGCTAGCGCGAATCTCAAGTCGAAATGTTGGTTCGATCGCCCATTGGATCTTCATCATTCACCGCTGGCAGCAGGTGGAGCGGGATTCTTTGTAACGATTTTACTGTTAATGAACGGAGTCGATGGGGAGTCGAGAGGGTTGAACTAGGAAGTTTCCGATCCACGAAAGGGTGGCGAGTGCGTAAAATGGAGGGATTGTCAGGTCTGGCGCATGGGACTCGATGGTCTCATGTTTTCTGACTTCCATTTTCCAGGGGGCGAGGATTGATCTTTCTGCGAAACCTTGCCGTCGCGGTGTGGTTAGGCGCCGGACTCTTCGCCAGTGTGGGCCCCTTGTGGTCCCAGGAATCGGAGAATCCGCCGTCGTTTCCCCCTGCGCGTCCGCCAGAGGTGCTCGCTCCCGGGATCCGGCCAGATGTCTATCTGCTTCGCAATGCTCAGGGGGATCCGGTGGTGGTTCCGCGGGCCGGGTATGAGGAGTACGAACGGATTCTTCGCGAATCGGCCGGCGAGCCCAGTGAATCTCCCATTCCCGCTTTGTCGCAACTCAACTTGATTGTTGAACCGGAAATCGATTTTGCACGGGTACAAGTCGACGCAGAGTTGCGATTAACGGGTGCAAACCGTTCTTGGCTGACCGTCCCGATCGGGCTTCCCCAACTGCAATGGCTGCCGAGCGAATCAGGGTTGGACCGGACCGGGATTGTTTCGCAATCCAACGGTTATGTGTGGAGGATCGAGCCAGGTCTGGAACGCCAAAGACGTTTGAGATTAGAAGCGCTATGCAAAATGACTTCGTCCAACAGCGGCAATTCGATTCGGCTCGATTTGCCATCCACGGCGACCGTAGTCCGACTCAAGTTGCCTCGAGGGGAATGGGAGTTGACCGCATCGGGTGGTGGGTCCGAAGTGGTGGAACCATTTCGTATCATCGATGAATCTGCGGTCGCAACCGTTCGAACAACGGCCAACAGCCTCAATCTCGCTTGGAATCGCAAACAGGAACGGCAGGCGATTACCGCTGTGGAGGCGACGAGCCTGACGAAGTTCTCTTC
>JAGWWZ010000272.1 GCA_018970165.1 Planctomycetota bacterium
TCAGCTTCACCAGTATCGACGGACATCATTTGGAGTTGGATGGCGAGTTCGCTTTCTCGATGGTCGAGACACGCGAGGAATGGGGGGAAGAACTGGGTGAATATGGTGAATTCGACGATGATCTCGATGGTGACCTCGACGGTGATTCCGACGATGATTCCGAATGGGATGAAGATGAAATCGACGAAGATCAAGTTGTAGATCCAGACCCCGACGAACCATTCGCATCCGCATGGTCGGGTATCAAGCACGATGGTCCGATCCCTGGAGACCGCAGCGGATACCTCAAGATGGCGTTCATGATCAGCGAAATCGGAATGGTTCTGCAGGATCGGGGTGCGGAAAAAGATGAGGTCAGGCGACTCAATACCGACTTCGCCGATTACCGACGATCGGGCGCACAATGTGAAGAATCGGCAAGTCGGCTTCGCGACACGCTCCAGTCGATCAGCAATCGATATCCTGAATTGATTTCCAGGTCCGCCGATCTGCAGAGTCGGATCGATGAAAATTCACGCGCGTTGGCGAGCAACGACCTCGATCCCGATGATCCTTTGTGAAAAGAGGAATTGGACGATCTCCCAACTGAAACGAGCCCTCTCAGGCCATGCCTACGCGCGAGGAGCTCTCTTCGGATTGCGGAGTGAAGGAATCATCTGCAACGAAAAATCGAACGAGCTTTTCCAACGACTTGAGTTGATTCTCGCGAACATCCATGAGTTGTCCGCGAAGGCTTGGGGATCAGAGACTTGATCGGTCGATTATCCGTTTCACCTCGATCGGCATGGCATTCCAGGTTTCCTGGTAACTGACCTCCAGTGGAACGTTCACATAATAAGCTCCCTTGAGAAACAATGGCATCGTTGGGAGCATGGAACCGACTGAGATCAGTTCGATCCATGCGGTTTTTGTCGGTGTAGCTTGATACGATGCAATCGTCAGAGGCAGCTCGGCGGAAAGCCGGAATGGTTCATCGGTGATCTGCTCCCAAATCAGCGCGTGAATACCATTGGGATCCCTCGGGCCTGGGGGGAAGGGATCCACTACAAGAAGATTGATCCCTTCGCAGAACAACTCCACCATTTTGTTGACCATAGTACGCATGGCATAAATGGAGCTTTTGTTCCCAGGTGAAATCAATTCAATGATTGCCAGGACCGCTCCTGCGCTGTGACGTACGACGATGCGATTTGCCTTTTGGACATAACGTTCCATCTCCGCTTTCATCACAACGCTGGTCGATGGTTGTGTCGCGGGTTCCGCAAGGACTCTTGTTCCACCACTTTCAGTTGAGTCCGTGTCGTCTAGCATTAGCGTGACGACATCAGGCTCCGGACCACCGATGACTTGCTCGGCCATGGCGAAGCATCCGGCGGGCAAAATCCCGGAATTGAGTTGCTTGGCGATGGATGCAATCCACTGCAAATGAAAATTGTGGTAAGTTCCTGCTGTAACATGCGACCAATCATGCATTGGCATGGCAATTGACTCTATTTAAGTAGTGCGAATTAGTCTTAGGACATTCTACCGTCTTTCGAGAAGATACAGATAGAAACGAATCGATCCAATCCCAATGAAACAAACATGGGTTCTAGCACTGTTGCTTCTCTGCAAGACCGCTTGGGTTTTCGCTCAGGATGGGAAGCCCACGGATGTCCCCCAGACTCAACGGCATCGTCGTCCCAATGTGCTGTTCATCGCAGTCGACGATCTGAATCACCTGGTCACGCATCTCAAGCGAAATCCAGAAGCGAGGACTCTGAATATCGATCGCTTGGCTCGCATGGGGATGACGTTTACCAAAGCGTACTGCGTCTCACCATCTTGTGAACCGTCGCGAGCGGCGTTGATGAGCGGCAAGGGGGCGAAACGTTGCAGGCTAAAACCGCGATCAAGGGGCGCGGTCGAGGCGACTGAATAGCTCGGCGATATTGACTTGCCAACCGGGCAGAACATGGCCGCCATCGATGACTGCATCATCTTGGTAGACCGTGGCATTCTGTGCAGAGCGAAACACGGTGATGGTTCGGGTTCGATGATCGACCATCCAGAGCAACTCGACCCCCGCATGAAAATACTCTCGGCGTTTGCGAGACATTTCCGCGTAGGTGTTGCTGGTGCTGAGTACCTCGATCACATAATTGGGGACCAAGTCGGGAATCGGGTCGGTGGGGATTCGGCCGTTGGGCAATCGATCCCATGCAACGAACGCGGCGTCAGGTCCTCGAACCGTATCTCCGAACAATCGCGTCATGCCGTCGGCTCCTGTGGCCACGCCGATGCGGTTGGAATCGAGGTAGTTGTTTAGCCATTGAAGTAAAATTCCAGCCAAAAGAGATTCTTGCCAACCGATGCTTTTCTCCACCAAAGTGCCATCCACGAGCTCGTACAGTCGTCTCTCGGTATTTCTCAGGTAGGTCACGTCATCCACGGTGGCCGTCCCCGGCGCGGGGTCCGTTCGAATGCGCGATGCTGGAATATTCCCGAGATCATGAAGTCGCTCTTCCCAGGTTGTCGCTAATGCAATACTCATCATCGTCTCTCTTGAAATCTGTTTTCGGTGCAACCGATTCCTCTATTTTAATACCTATTCAGGGTGAGTGAACAGGCAGGAATTGAAAGCATTCCCTTGCTCGCCACACGATCATCACCGTTTTCAATTTAACCGCTGTCCGCCTTGCGGTATATTGAAATAGCTGGGGTTGGTTGACAACCCAGTCATGAGAATGTGGAGGTGAGTACGATGAGCAGCGCGGAACAACCCAAGTATTGCAACGTCGAAGAGTATTTAGCTCTCGAGGAGCAGGCGCTCATCAAGAGTGAGTACATCGACGGTTGGATCCGGGCGATGACCGGGGCTACCAATCGACATAATTGCGTTAAAATAAATTGTCTTGTTCAACTGGTGAACCAACTGAAAGGACAGCGTTGTCGCCCCTTCGATTCCGACACCAAAGTCCGCATCGATCGCGAGGGCAGTAAACGTTTCTATTACCCAGACGTCCAGGTAGTCTGCCAGTCCAATGACCCCTTATCGGTCTTTCAAGATCAACCTGTGCTGATCATTGAGGTCCTCTCCCCCTCAACGCGGCGGTACGATCTCGACGAAAAGATGGCGGCTTATCTGACTATTCCTTCGCTCGAGTGCTATATCGCGCTCGAGCAGCATCAGCCGATCGCGATCGTCATGCGGCGATCCAATGACGGTTTTCTGCGTCAGACGATCCAAGGGATCGACCAGATGATCGACTTACCATTCCTCGGTTGCTCATTGCCGATGCGCGAGATCTACGACGGGATCGAGTTCACCGCCGAGTGCGTCCAGGAACCTGATCCGGAATACGAACTGAGCGAGGGGACTTCAACATGAGCAGTGCCGAAAAACCGGAATATCACACGGTTGAAGAGTATCTGGCCCTTGAGGAACAGGCTCAAACGAAAAGCGAGTACATCGACGGTTGGATCCGGGCGATGTGTGGTTCAACCCTGCGACACAATATGGTCGGAGGAAATTGCTTTTTGAGCCTCGGGAACCTGCTCAAAGGAAAACCCTGCAGGCCATTCAACTCCGATACCAAAGTCCATATCGATCGCGAGGGGAGACGGCGCTTCTACTACCCAGACGTCCAGGTAGTCTGCCAGTCGAACCATCCTCTATCGGTCTTTCAAGATCAACCTGTGCTGATCATTGAGGTCCTCTCCCCATCGACGCGGCGGTACGATCTCGACGAAAAGATGGCGGCTTATCTGACTATTCCTTCGCTCGAGTGCTATATCGCGCTGGAGCAGCATCAGCCGATCGCGATCGTCATGCGGCGATCCAACGGCGGTTT
>JAGWWZ010000089.1 GCA_018970165.1 Planctomycetota bacterium
GTCGTTTCGCGACCTACAAGAGAGCCAATCTGCTCTTCAATGATCTCGATCGCATATCGGCAATCCTCGGCAACACCGAGCGACCCGTGCAAGTAATCTTTGCTGGCAAGGCCCACCCGAAAGACGAACCTGGGAAGAAATTCATCCAGGAAATCGCGAACCTCCGCCACGATTCCCGATTCGCAGGTCGCGTTGCCTTCATTGAAGACTACGACATCAACGTCTGCCGACACTTGATCCAAGGTGTCGACGTCTGGCTAAACAATCCACGCCGTCCCCTCGAGGCTTCCGGCACCAGCGGTCAAAAAACGGTTCTCAATGGTGGCTTGAACTGCAGCATTCTGGATGGCTGGTGGGCCGAGGCGTTTGATGGGACCAATGGCTTCGCCATCGGTAAAGGAGCTAGCCACACCGACGATCGAATCACCGATCGACGAGACGCTCAACACCTCTACGAGACCCTCGAACAAAGAATCATCCCCACCTTCTATGATCGAGATCGAGACGGGTTGCCCCGCAACTGGATAAAAATGATGATGAATAGCATCAGCACCCTCGCATGGCGATTCAGTAGTCACCGCATGGTGATGGACTACACGCGAGTTGCCTACGTACCCGCCTCCGGTGGCCTGAGTTGTGAAGTCAAGGGGCGATAACTCCTCGATCGAGACTCTCTATTGCAACAAAAACAAAGAAAGCCTTGGAGACTCTCCAAGGCTTTCTTTGTCTAATTCTCAAGACTCACACCGACTTACTTGTGAGTGAAGTCCAGATACCACAGTCCATCATCCCATTCCAAGGAGACTCGACGCCATCCCAGTGGAACCTGAGGATAAGGATAGAATGGTCCGATATAAGGCCAGGCCGAGGCACTGTACTGCTTGGGATAGGTTACTGCCGCATAGTTCGGATACGCAGCATAGCTAGGCCAAGCATACCCAGGCATGTATGGACTATCGTAACGAGGTACACCGGCACCGTAGGACGGGCCTGCACTCATGGGTACGGGAGCCTGAGGAGCCATGACACCACCGGAAACAGGCCCCCCTTGCATCGGAACCCCTTGCATCGGCGCCCCTTGAATCGGTGCCCCTTGAATCGGAGCAACTTCAACTGGTGCCACCTGGACGGGCATGTTGTTGATCGTGCTCGCTGCGAAAGCGCGCGGCGCACCAGCGGGTGCCGATGGCAAAACCACAACAGGTTGCGGAACCGGAGGTTGCACCAAGTTGCCTGGAACTTCGCTGGAAACCGTACGCACGGCATTTACAGTCAAATCATCCACTACACGGCGAACGCCGTGTGCTCGTTGAGCGGTTCCCAATACCAAGTCCTTTTGCTGACTGCTGGCAACGCTGCCACGGACTGTCACTTCACCATCTGCCGTCGAGACATTGATGTCGAAGTTCCGTAGCTGTCCGCCCCGCTTGGCCTGGCCGAGTTGCCGAAGGATTTCTGCAGTAATTTCGGAATCGCTCACGCTGGCAGGCTCCGCCTCCTCAATCAGAAGCGATGGCTCACTGGCGGATGCTGGTACGACTTTGGGCGAGGGAGCAGGTGTCGCCACGGGCGTTTGCTCCACTGCCGAAGCTTTGTTTTCAACAGACTTCACGCCATCGGTGGAGCGTGCTGCATTCAAAACGGTCTCAAGCTGAGTCTGAGAAGCTGCGGTGCCAGAAATGACCACATTGCCGTTTTCAACAGTCAAATCGACTTCGAGACCACTCAGGCTCACCTGAGACTTCTTCACGGCGGTAATGATGGCATCAGCGATCTCGCGATCTCCACCAAACGCCGTCAAAGGAGCACCGGCGGTCAGCGAGGCAATCGCCATGCCCAAAAAGAATCGTCGCATGGATATCCTCCTACGTTTGTTTTGCGGGAACAACGGCGCTTTGGAGCCAATGAGTCTGAACCTCGGCACCTGCAATTTCAAGAATCTTGGACGATCATGGCCGATTCCAACCTGACGGTGCGAACCTCCATACCCGACCGAAAACTCTCGATCTGCGAATACAAATGTATGTTTCGGCAACCGAGAGGCCGAATCGAAAGGTTTTTGCCAATTTTGACGAGCTTCGCGAGGATTCCTACAGTGAGTATTAGGCATAGCCCCGCAAGGAATCCCCAACCTGAAAAGTAACCCAAATCGTGGTAATCTATCGAACGCTTCAGGTTTACCCAAACTCGACAAACCCCCAATGCCAATCGAAGTACTGATCACCGATTCGCCGCACACGCCCAAATCGCTGCGCCAGAAAATGGTGCAAGCAATCACCGCCATCGCATCGGATTTTCAATGGAATGCTGGACAAATCTCCCTAGCCATCGTCGATGACCCGACCATCCAAGAAATCAACAGGCAATACCTAAACCACGATTATCCCACCGATGTCATCAGTTTCGACCTCTCTGATGAAAACGCAAACCAGCACGATGAACCCTACCTCGAAGGTGAGGTAATCGTCAGCTGGCAAACCGCCCAACGCGTCGCTTCGGAAAATCAGTGGGATCCAGCGTTGGAACTCCTGCTGTACGTCATTCATGGGATGCTCCACATCGTCGGTCTCGACGACTCTTCCCCCTCACAATCACAGCAAATGCGTGAACGGGAACGTCATTACATGAATGCGATTGCGGGTGATACGCGGAATTGCCAGCAACTGGATTAGAAATGACCGAGCATCCGATCGAAAACCCAAAACATACATTTTGAAGTTGCGCTTTTGGCGGTCGCGATTGTTAGTAGTCGATGTTTTCGTAGGGATTGTCATAACCCGACGCTTGAGCGAGGGACACACGAGGGAAAACATCGCGAGCGACGTAAATCCATCCCTCACTTACGTTTCGGGTTGTAATTACATCGAAACCTCACGAACCACTGCCTCATACCCCATTCCTCCTCTCGGCAAACAAAGTCCGGGTGGGACCCGTATCGCCCACTCGCTGAGTTTATGCTATCGTTCTCGCCGTTGAAGTGAGCCGACCTAAGGTTGAACTATCTTTAGCTTCATGGTTCGTAGCTGATTATTGCATTGAGGGTGAGGATGACTCACGATTCCAACGAGGATTCTTGGTTGATCGAAGGGGGCCGGATTCTAGACCCCTCGCAGCAGACCGACAGGATAGGGCGTTTGCTGATTGTCGGAGGTCGCATCGCTGCCTTGGATCCAACCGATGGCGATATCCCAGCGGGTATATCTCGGTTGGATGCGCGGGGCATGATCGTCGCTCCAGGGCTCTTCGACTTGGCGACTGAGTTTGGCGAACCGGGACGCGAGGAGGACGAAACGATCCTGACTGGAACCGCTGCTGCTGTCGCAGGAGGCTTTACCGCCGTCGCACTTTCCCCAAGCACCGATCCACCCATCGATACGGCCGCTAGTGTGGAGTTCATATTCTCCAAGGGACTTCGCGCGGATCGCTGTCGCTTGCTCCCCTTGGGTTGTATGAGCAAGGAACGCAAAGGGGAGTCTTTGGCGGAAATCGGTTCGCTCGTCGAAGCCGGAGCCGTTGCACTGAGCGACTCTCCCTCACCCATTGAAAACACGGGCTTGCTTCGCCGGGCCCTCGAATATTGCAATATGTTCGACCGTTACCTATTCGATCACCCAGAGATCGGGTCGCTGGCCCGCGGCGGAGTCATGCATGAAGGGCTCGAACAATTAAAACTCGGACTCTCTCCGATTCCCGCAGAAGCCGAAGACCTGGCGACCTCTCGCGATCTTCGACTCGTCGAAGCAACCGGAGGCAAGCTTCACTTAACCAGCATCAGTACCGCTGGCAGTGTCGAACTGTGTCGTCGAGCCAAACATCGGGAACTCCGATTCTCGGTGGGCACGTATGTCGCCAACTTGCACATGACCGACGAATGGGTGAAGTCGTTTGACACCAATTGCAAGGTCAAGCCTCCTCTGCGATCGGCTGATCACGTCGCGGCATGTATCGAGGGTCTGCAGGATGGAACCATCGATATCATCAGCAGTGGTCACCGTCCTTGCTCCCTTGAGAAGAAGATGCTCGAGATCGATGCGGCTCCGTTTGGAATGATGGCCCTCGAAACAGCGTTGGCTCAAGTGATCACGTATTTGATTCAGCCCGGATATCTTTCCTGGATGAGCGTTCTGGAAAAGATGAGCTTAAATCCGGCCAAGCTTCTACGACAGCCGGGCGGGTCGCTTGCCGTTGGTCAAACTGCAGATGTGATCCTGATCGATCCCGATGCGCGTTGGACCGTCAACGCAGCGACGTTTCAAAGCAAGTCTTACAATACACCGCTCGAGGGCCATGAACTCAGAGGTGTAGTCCGATACACATTGGTCGCTGGCCGTATCCGCCATCGATTCACAAGTGAGCAGCACACAGTGTAGAACAGTTGTCCCAACTGTTCTACGTTTTGCTCCCCATAGTGGCACGACGCTCCGCGTCGTGAATGACTTGGGTCGGTGTCCATTTTATATGACTGGGTAGTGTATGACTGGGAAGTGAGGATCGCGACGCGGAGCGTCGTACCACGTTTACACTTCGATGCCTATTCGTGCCTGAGAGCCTCGATCGGACTCATCTTCGCCGCTCGAATGGCGGGATAGATACCGAATATCAATCCGACCGCCAGCGAGATCAAAAATGCCCCTGTGATGCTCTCGGGGACAATGGAAGGCTCGACTGTACGTACGACTGCGGGCAGATCCATCATCTGCTTCTCAAACCAAGAGTTTGCCAGCGATCTTGCCGCGGATACCGCTGGTCCACAGAGCAATCCAAACAGAATCCCGGTGATGCCGCCAGTCAAACTCAAAACACTTGTTTCAACAAGGAATTGCCGGATAATGTCACGGCGTTTCGCTCCGAGTGCCCGCCGGATACCGATTTCGCGAGTTCTCTCCGTGACGGTTGCGAGCATGATGTTCATAATCCCTATTCCACCGACGAGCAACGATATCGATGCGATCATGGCGGCTAAGACCATGAACATATACTTGGTCGTTTTTGCTTGCTCGAGCAGTTCCAGCGGAACAACCACCGAGATGTCTTCCATCTTCTCGTGACTGCTCAACGCCGTGGAAACGAGTTCTGCGGTCTTCTTGACATCGTTGACATCTCGGCATCGCAACGTGATTTGGTTGAGTTCGATAATCTCTCCTTCGCGAGATCCGGACCGCATCGTCATGATCGTGTCCCCGATACGCTGTTGCAGCGTGCGGATCGGGATGTAGACATCGTTCGAGAAATCCTGCGCAGCCATCGAGCCACCCACTGCAGCCGTCGCTCCTTTAGGTTTCAAAACGCCAACGATGAGATAAAAATCCTGGTTCTCGGGCATGTAGATCCGTTGCCCGATTGGATCTTCATAGGGAAACAATTTCTCGGCGACTTTGGCAGAAAGGACACAGTGCGAATCGCGTGAAAAATTCTCTGCGTCGGTAATGAAGTGCCCGCGATCGATTTCCAGTTTCGTAACCTCGGCGTACTCCGGAGTGCATCCAACCAACCGCCCGTCGAGTTTCCGATCTTTGAATTGAAACTGTCGACGCATCTCGCGAATTGGGATAGCGCTTCGAATCGTGGGAACGGTTGCCGAAAGCATGTCGTACTCTTCGCGGGTCAGACCGTACGGTGTCAGCCCCTGGCTGGAAAGTTTTTCGCTTGGAGGTTTCACGGTCCGGATCATGATCGTGTCAGCGCCTAGATTTTCGATTTGCCGCTGTACCTCGTCTCCAATCCCTTTGGAGATCGCGAGCAGCCAGATGACGCTCGCAACGCCGACAAAGATGCCGAGTACGGTCAAGATGGATCGCATCGGATGGAGCCAAAGATTCTTGATCCCGAGCATGACTGCGCTCGGATGATTGATCACGATATTCACGAACCAGACAGCGAGAATGGCTCCGAAAAACCAGAATACGCGGTTGACAACTTCCGAGAAAGAGATGTCCATCAAGTACTGCATGGCATTTCCCATCATCACACCTCCACCGGCATGTTCTCGATCGCATAGCGGGCCGCTTCATCGCGAACTTCTTGCGAGTTGGTGCGGTCCCATTGCAACCTGCCGTCCTTGAGCCGAATAACTCGCTTGGCTCGCTTGGAAACTTCGTCTTCGTGAGTCACCAGAATGATGGTCCGCCCTTCGTTATTGAGTCGCTCGAAGAGTTGCAGGATCTCCTCGGTCGTGCGAGAGTCGAGGTTTCCCGTCGGTTCATCGGCAAGGATAAAGAACGGATCGTTGATCAGAGAGCGTGCGATGGCAACCCGTTGCTGCTGGCCACCAGACAGTTGTGTTGGACGGTGATCGAGTCGCTCACCGAGGCCGACCATATTGGCCAGATCGAGACAACGTTGATGTTGCTCGCGCGACAGCGGTTTCCCTTGATAGAACAACGGAACCTGAATGTTCTCTACGACAGTGAGCTGTTGAATCAAGTTGTAGGCTTGAAATACGAATCCGATCCGCCGCGAACGAATATCGGCGAGTTGATCGTCCGTCATCTTGGCGACATCATCGTCCCCTAACCAAAGACTCCCGGATGTGGGTTGATCTAGGCACCCGAGCAGGTTCAGCAATGTGCTCTTCCCGGATCCCGAAGGACCCATGATCGCGACGTAGTCGCCGGTGGGAACGTCGAATGTGACGCCTCGAAGAGCCCGTACGGTTTCGCTCTTGAGAACGAACTCTTTCTTGAGATCGACGACACGACAAGCGAATCCTTCCGTTGAAAAATCGGAGAATGACATCGCTAGTTTGCCGTCCCTCCAGCGCTCGGTCCCCTTCCACCTGCGCCTGGTCCACCCGCTCCGGGCGGACCTGCACCTGGGCCACCAGCACTTGGGCCACCTGCCCCCATGCTTGCCATCCGTTTCTTCATGACCACGGCCAATTCTTTGGAATCGACAGATCCGTCTTGGTTGGTGTCATACTCGGCGAACGCGTTCTTCATCCGCTCTTCACCGGCAACTTCTTCCTTGCTGAGTTTGCCATCGGAGTTGGTATCCATGCGTTGCATAATCATTCCAGCGATCGCATCGGCGCTCATGCCACCACCGCCCGCTCCGCCACTTCGACCAGCGGCACCATTACCTGCTGCGGCACTACTACCCGCTGGGGCACCAAGTGCACCTGCAACAGCGCCGGGTCCACCGGCTACCACAGGGCCTTTGTTAGGGAGCGGTTCATTGGAGAGAGCCACCAATCGCGAGCGATCATCCTCTTCGCGGATCTCTGGAATCTCCATTTTTTCGAGATGGTTTCTTGGGTCGAGCACAACGCTTTCATCCGCCTTTACACCTGACTTCACTGTCACGAATTTATCGTTGGTCGCTCCGATTTCGATTTCGCGAGTTGCGTATCGGGTGCCCTCTTGAACCAAAACGAAATGATGACGCTTGGTCTCGTACACGGCATGAACCGGCAACTGAATTACGTCCTCGATTTGCTCGACAAAGATCCGCACTTCTGCGGTCATGCCTGTACGAATGGTTTCCGGGGGATTCATGATTTGGATGAAGGTCGCATATTCCTTGACGTTGGAACCCCACCAGTTGCCCGGTTCAGCGTATTTATTCACTTTGACCACGCGGCCAAGCAGTTCGTTCTCTACCGCATTGACTCGGATTTTCACTGGCATGCCATCACGAATCAAGCTAATGCGGGACTCGTTGATCTTCGCCTTGACCTGCATGCGTGTCGGATCGGGGAGCAAAAAGATCGTCTGCTGTTCGCGAACCAAAGCACCTGCTTCGACGATGAACTCGCCACCACCTCGGCCACTGAACTTGTTGGCGTAAACGACTTGCCCATCGGCGGGTGCCACGATCTTGCATGCGGCGATCTGAGCTTGAATCTCCTGGAGCTTCTCTTTTTCCTCGGACAGAGTGCTCTTATCCGATTCAAGCTTCGCACGGGTGGTTTCGATATCCGCATCGAATTGCACCAGCATCTTGGCCTTGGTCAATTCATCGAGAACTTTGAGTCGCCCCTCGGCGGACTCCAGCGTATTCTTTGCATTCTGGACCGCGAACTGTTCAGCCTCGATCTGTAGCGGTTTCAGAGTCCCTTTGGCAGCCAATCGTTCGGCGCTCTCCAGAGACAGTTCCGCTTTGCGTAGTGTCTGCTGAGCGACGGCGATCTCGCTGAGGATGGTTTTGCGTTCGGTCAGGAAGGTGCCGTCGAGATATTCTTGACGCGCGATGATGGCTTTGTTAACGCCTGCTTCGGCGCTGATGACGGCAGATTCGGCATTGCTAACCACAATGCGTTGGTTCTTGGCTTCTTGTTCGAGGGCAGAGGAATCCAGTTGGCAGAGAACGTCCCCTTTCTTAACCAGCGTCCCTTCCGGAACAACACTTAAGATCGGGGTTCCGCTACCTCCGCGTCCTTTGACCTCGCACTTTACCTCGTTGTTGCTGCTGCTCTCGATTTCCCCCTGCTCGAGGACGACGTGGTCGAATGGCCCGTTTTCCACTGTGTGCAGCATCGGTTCATTGGCGGCACGTCGAGCCTCTTGCTCGTCACCCATGGTCCACCAGGCATAGCCACCACCGGCAACGGCCGCGATGCCCAGGAGAGCGATGGCGCTGCGATTGATGGCTCCGGAACGCTGACGCATGTGGTTCGTCGAGAGCCTATTTTCTTTGTGAAGCATAGAGACATTCGGTGAGGCTAAGGTGTGGGGAGGGAGAGATAACCGACTATGGTGCGACGGGTTCAGTCATCCCGATAGTATGAATCTCGGTCAATGCATTGTAGCCAGCGGGGGCGGCTGGCCGAAATGCTTGTTTACTAACACAGGGATTTAAACACTGGCAATCGCTTGGAGTTTCCTTGATTACTCGATATTCCGGGTAGTTTCGTAACGGCTTGGGAGCCGAGTTTTCCGTTGGCGAACGGATTCTCGGAAACGCTCGCCGATGGTCTGGACCGTCGCAGAGGATCGGGTTATAGTATTAGCCCTTCTCAGCCAGCGAGTTAGTCCGCTAGCGCGGTCGTTCGTTGGTGTGGCTTGAATGCGTTGGTTATTTCGGTGATTTTGGAGGTTTTGCATGGTCAGGTTGCAGGTCCGCGATCGGGAGACGATTCAGGAGGCGGTACGACGCTTTCGGAAACTCGTGGAGCGGAGCGGGCTGAAGAAAGAGATGCGTCGTCGGGAATTTTACGAAAAGCCGAGTGAAATCAAGCGTAGGAGCCGTCAGCGGGCCGAACGTCGCTCGCGCCGCATCCGTCTCACAGGTATGTAGACCTCTGGATTCCCAATGCTTCTGTTCGTTTCGAACTCATCGGTCCGATGAGTCTTCCGAAAGGCTCAGAGTCCCATCCGGGAATTTGTTACGGGCGAATAGCTCAGTTGGTTAGAGCGCCACTCTTACAAAGTGGATGTCGGGGGTTCGAGTCCCTCTTCGCCCATTCTAAGGGTAAAGCCACCCGAAGACAGAAATTGACAAAGAGCGACAAAGCCCGGGATTTCCTGGGCTTTTTTTGTTTCACCCCTCTTTTGGGTTGAGTCATCAAGGGAAGACTCTGGACCGCAAGAGACGTCCAAGTGGGAAATATTGTGGGCGACCGTGGGCGACAGCTTCTGCGAAAGATCAGGAGTGAGCTTCGCGATCACGTTATCAAGATCGCTATCCTCGACCGTCCAGTAATGCTCCTTGGCGATCTCTTCGGTATGTCCACAGATGGAAGCCGCGATATGGGAGGGAACCGATCTCGCAAAGTCCGTCGCAGCGGAAGCCCTGAGGTTGTGCCAGAGCTTCGGCCAAGCCTTGACGCCGGCCCGTCGGATGATCTTTTCGAGGGTTGTTCGAAGATTCGTATCGGCCCTCAGTCCCGGGAAGACGTACTCGGCCTTCTCTTTGGCTTCGAGATGAAGCTTGCGTCCGCGTGGATGTATGTTTAATTCCAGCTTGAGGCGGCGGGCAATCG
The DNA here is from genome assembly GCA_018970165.1 of Planctomycetota bacterium. GTDB lineage: Bacteria > Planctomycetota > Planctomycetia > Pirellulales > Pirellulaceae > JBKCUI01. The sequence continues at coordinate 9,920 of JAGWWZ010000089.1, forward strand.
GCTCGCCCCGACCCTCGTCTGCCAGTGGCTTGCTGCGTTGTGCAGATAAGCGGACTGACGCCAATTCCGCTTCACTCAGTGGCGTGTTAACTCGATCCACCCAAACTGGTAACCGTGACATCGGCATCCGCTCGAACGCTTCAAAGTCGGCGTCCTTGTACAAGATTGTGGCGAGAGGATTCCCGCGGCTAAGGGCGTGTTACCGTCCTCCTACTTCGTCAGCGTGGGTTGGTCTGGGCGTGTTAGGTCTCCGCGATAGGCGCTCCGCAAGCTCTGGAATCTCGCCGCACCCGATATTGCTTATACTCACGCCATGCTCGGCTAGCGGGTAGAGGCTATAATGGAGAAACACTCACGCATTGATCGTCTCGCAATGCGGCTCAGCAAGCGTTGCGGCATGCTGACGCCAAATCGACGAATGTCGCTCATTCGCCCGGCCAATCCGTAACTCCTTAATTACTTCTTGATCCAAAATGTTCTCGATCGCCTTGAAGATGCTGTTTCATGATCGAGCCAAGTATCTGGGCTTGATCCTGGGAGTTGCATTCTCGACGTTGCTGATCAACCAGCAGTTAGGGATCTTCATTGGGTTAATCACACGAGCTGGCGCGGTGATTGTCGATGTACCTGAGGCCGATATCTGGGTGATGGACCCTGGGGTCAAGAATCTCGACACGATCTTCCCGTTGCGAGACACCGAAATCGGTCGTGTACGCGGTGTACCGGGGGTGGCTTGGGCGGTTCCTCTATACAAATCGAATGTGACGATTCGGACGGGTAATGGCGAGCTGGAAGCTTCATTGTTGATTGGGGTGGACGATAGCACATTGATCGGCCTGCCTCCCGAGGTCGTTATGGGGAATATCGACGATTTGCGGCGTCCCGACGCAGTGGCAGTAAGTGCCGATGGCTTTCGAAAAGTTTGGCGCAACCAACCGTTTTCGCTTGGAAATATCGCGGAGCTAAACGATCGCCGTGCTGTGGTCGTCGCGATACTCAAGGATTCGCCGAAATTCACTTCGTCGATCACCTTTTTCACGCGGTATTCGCAAGCCCTTCAGTACACGAACAACGGCCGTAATCAGATGTCGTTTATCATTGGACGAAGCGCACCGGAGTTGTCTCCGGAGGACGTCGCACGGCGGATCGTAGAACGAACTGGATTGCAAGCCATGAGTTCCAGGGACTTTCGCTGGAAAGCAATCATGTATGTGGTCCAAAACACGGGAATTCCTATCAGCATTGGGACCGTTGTCGCCTTGGGGATCTTGGTTGGAATCGCCGTGGTGGGTTTAATGTTCAACCTTTTCGTTCTCGAAAATCTCAAGCAATTCGCGGTGCTTAAGGCGATCGGAACGAGCAATATTCAATTGTTGGGCATGGTGTTCCTTCAAGCATGTGTGGTGGGGTTCGTAGGGTTTAGCTTGGGATTATTTGGCGCCACGATGTTCTTTGAAACGGCTGGCAAGAGTCCGACATTCCAGGGTTTCTTTCTTCCTTGGTATGTTGCGGTGGGCTCTGGCGCAGTCGCGGCATGCATCATTGTGTTGGCAGCTTTGTTTGCGATGCGAAGAGTTTTGTTTGCCGATCCGGCAATCGTGTTTCGTGGATAATCATTGGCCCTCGCTTCCTCCATCCAAGGTCACCATGGGGCTTCCAATTGCTGTCGAGTGCGAAGGCGTGATCAAGGAGTTTGGTAGTGGCAGTACCAAGCAGCGGGTTCTTCATGGAATCGACTGGCAAGTCCCCCTCGGTGCGACGACCTTTCTGGTCGGTCCGAGCGGTTGTGGAAAAACGACCTTGATTTCGATCATTTCAGGACTCTTGAGTGCGACCGCCGGAAGGGTGTGGGTCCTTGGTAAGGAAACAACCAAGATGCGCAAGGGTGCTTTGGTTCGTTTCCGCGCGGACCACTTAGGATTCATCTTCCAGCAATTCAACTTGTTGCCAAGCCTAACCGCTGTCGAGAACGCGGCCGTGCCGTTAGTGGTCCAGGGTTCTACCTTAGCGAGTGCCAAACGCCAAGCATCGGGGCTACTGGATCGATTAGGTTTAGAGAAGAACAAGTGGAAGTATCCCAATCAGCTTTCGGGAGGCCAGCAACAGCGTGTCGCAATCGCCCGCGCGCTCGTGCATAATCCACGTATCGTCATCAGTGATGAACCGACCGCTTCGCTCGATGCAGAGACCGGACATGAAGCGATGCAACTCATGCGAGAAGTCGCCTCCGGTCCCGATCGGGCCGTCATTGTCGTAACGCATGATACACGCATTTTCGAATTTGCCGATTATTTGGCGACCATGTTCGATGGTCGTATTGAATCCTTTCGCCAGAACACGCCGTCGGAGAGCAGCCATTGATGCACCGCTACCTGAAAACGATCTTTGCAGCCGTTTCGATTTTTGGTGCTGCGTTTATGTTGTTCTATGCGATTCGTTTGATCAACAAGAACACGCCTCGCGAAAAAAAAGTAGAGGTCAAGATGTTGCCGCCAACGGCACCGGTGAAGAGTCGTTCGGAGGATCCGCGAGCTGCAGCGGGTTATATTGGCGGAGTGGGGTTGGTCGAACCGGTCGGCGAAGCAACGGTTATCGGTTCGCAATTGGCGGGAGTGGTAGAAAAAGTATTTGTCGTTCCAGGAAATTCGGTACAGCAAGGCCAGGAGTTGCTGCAGTTAGATACTCGAAGTGCACTTGCGGATGTAGGCGTCGCACAAGCGGAACTCAATGCGCAGCAGGCTAAACTTGTGGAATTACAAACGCAGATCGATGTGATGCGCGCGCGTGTCGATGCGGCAGTCTCCATTCAAGATCAAGCGGCGGCTGCGGAAGCAAACGCCAAACGCGACCTGGATCGAGCTTCGACGATCGGCGTTGCTAACGCATTGTCCCAAGAAGAAATGGACACGCGGCGTATGAATTGGGATACGGCAAAAGCAAAGTATCGGGAGGCCCAGGCCCGGGTGCGCGAGGCTCAGGCCAATTTGAGTTTGCTGGATGGCAAGCCGATCGCAGCGAGTATTGAAGTACAGAAAGCGGCCGTGGCAGAGGCTGTAGCCAGCCTCGCTCGAGCGCAGACCAACCTCGATTTGCGAACGATTCGGGCGCCGAAACCCGGCACCATTTTAAGCGTCAAGATTCGCGTGGGGGAGTTTGTTCCCGCCTCTGTGCTGGCGAGTCCGTTGATCACCATGGGGCAGATTGAGCCACTGCATATTCGAGTCGATATCGACGAATCGGAAATACCTCGCCTTCGTCCAGAAGCGATTGCGACCGCGACACTGCGCGGCAGTTCGGGTAAGGGAGTGCCGTTGCAGTATGTTCGAACCGAACCGCTCGTTATCCCAAAGCGAAATCTAACAGGCACGGTCGCCGAACGCGTCGACACGCGAGTGATGCAAGTGATTTATTCGGTGAGTCCTTCGGTCTTGCATGCAACCGTAGGCCAACAAGTCGACGTCTACATCGAAGACAAATCAAATAACGCTGCAACAAAATAGTTTCGCCCGAATCAAAGGGGGCTGGCCTCTTTGAATTGGGGCGTGATTGGGTAATGCTTAAGAATTTCCTGATCGCGGAAACCTAACATGCCGAGACCACCCCGAACTCAACTAAGAGGCCTGGCCCCTTCGGTTCCTTCTACTTGTGGGTAATTCTGAGGCCTGGAAGGTCGGGTATGCCTATCCTACTCTTGATGCGATTTCCAATTTGTTCCCCTTGTGGCGTTAAACCTCCCAGATTACCCGCTAGGCTCTCTTCTCCAAGCGGGCTTGTCTTGCCAGAGCACGTTCTCTAGTCTCCTACGACACCGAGCCGCATCGTCTCGGCCCAACACCGCCGCATGCTTTCGATGGGTGAGGCCCGCACAATTGGTTAAGATCCATCGATTCTGGATGTTCTTGTGGTTTTTGGCAGCGCAATCATTCTGGTGCTGCGCGCAGTCAGTTCCTGAGACGGACGCTCGTCCTAGTAGTATCCAATCCATGGGTATTCCCAATTTCACAACTCCTTTGGAATTCGATCGGGATCGGTCCTACCCAGTAACCTCTGAATATCGAAATCCTCAACGATCGCGGATTAATCGCTATCCCATCGAATCGTCCGTCGGAACGGAGGCAATTCCTTTCGAAGCTTCGCAATCTCCGTTCGATTCACGATTTTCGAGCATGCAGGCGTTTCCGGAATTGATATCGATCGAGAGCAAGTCGATGGACGTTTGGGAAAGGCTTCTGAGCGATCAAACTCGTTTCTATTCGCAAGACAATCTTCTTCTGCTAGCGGGCGCCTTTGGCATCGGCGCGGCCTTTGCAAATACCAATCTCGATGCCACCATCCAGGCGCACGCGCAAAGCTCGGTTCTCAATGCTTCAACGGACTCCTGGTTGGAGAGCCTCCATGCGAGCAAGGAACTAGGCAACGGACTCTATACGGTACCGATTATGGGCGGCCTTTGGTTTCTTAACGAATCGGTCGATGGCAGTCCAGGTCTCCAGTTGCTCGGAAATTGGGGAGAGAGGTCGTTGCGTGGTATGATCGTCGGAGCGGTGCCACTCTTGGTGACGCAACGTTTGACAGGAGGATCGAGACCCAACGAGGATTCCGATGGATCGCAATGGCATCCTTTTCAAGACAATAACGGTGTGAGTGGCCACGCATTCATGTCCTCCGTTCCGTTCATCACCGCCGCCAAAATGACTGACAGTATCTTTGGGAAGGCATTTTGGTATTCTGCCTCCTTTCTCGGGCCTTTATCCCGAGTCAATGACAACGCTCACTATCCTTCACAAGTGGGTCTCGGGTGGGCGTTAGGCTTTGTCGCAGCGACAGCCGTATCGCAATCCGAGACAGACATCCGCGGCTGGCGACTTGTACCCGAACCGGGACTTCAGTCGAACGGTATGTCGCTCGAATACCGCTGGTAAAACGTTCGACGACGCACACGGTACCCCCGAACAATCGTAATCTCAATACGGTTGTATCGAATACGACAGCTGGTCCGAAAATGATCAATGCACTATTTCTCCAGTAGCTGCATTCGCCCGTCGAGATGGTCGAAACTCATGTCAGCACACCATGCACCAAGTGGTTTGCCAGCATTGATCTCGGACGAATGACATGGATGTCAATCTGCGTGCACTGCCTGCATTTTTCGGCTGCCTGAGCATTCTGGTACTCGGGTGCAGGGCTCCTGCGCCATGCAATGATCCCGATATGGTCGCTCGGCAATTGCTTTACCGAACTTCGATGAGACCTGAGACGGTCTCGCCCGGTCAAACTCGAATTCCTGACAGTGTTGTTCTCGAGGATGGACTCGACGAAGATGAAGCGGTTTTAACGGCCCTGTCGAATAACTCGGCATTTCAGGCAACGCTTGCTCAGCTCGGAGCTGCTGGCGGCGATGCGGTCCAAGCCTCCCTTCTAGCGAACCCGCAGTTCCTGACCTATCTGCCTAACGGCGCCAAGGAAGGACAGTATACGATTTATGCTCCCATCGAGTCGTATCTACTACGACCAGCCCGGGTCAAGGTAGCGAACCGCGAATACCATCGCATCGGAGAGCAATTGGTCCAAAATGGATTAAACGTCATGCGCGACGTGCGATTCGCATATACCGATTGGGTCTTGGCCCAGGCACTGACCGACCTGGCCATCGAAGCACAACAGATCCGAGACCAGATCTCCAAGATCACCGATGATCGCTTGAAAGATGGCGATATCAGCGAACTCGAGACGATCGCTGCCAAAGTCGACGCTCTCAATGCAAAAGCCTCATTAGGAGTTCAACGAGCATCGATCCAAATTGCCGAAGCTCGACTCCTAACCCTGGTTGGATTACCCGAATGGAACAAGCCATTGGCATCGGTCGAGTTTGACTTGCCAAGCTTGCCCGTCCAGAGTGAAGAGGAACTCGTTATCGAGGCTCTCGTATGCCGTCCAGACCTTCACGCAGCAAAATGGGCCGTAGCGGCAGCGAGCGAGCGTGCGCGTTTATCTCGATGGCTTTGGTTGAGGCTGGATGGTGTCTTTGATGCACGCAACGCGCCTACTTACACACACACAGGGCCAGGTCTCCGTTTGGACGTCCCGATCTTCAATCGAAACCAAGGGGGAATCCTTCGTGCTGATTGGGAACTCAATGCAGCATTACATAACCGAGATGCCATTTCAGACCAGATCATCGCCGATGTTCGGACGGCGTATCGACAGTTGCAACAAGCATACGACAATTTGCAGATCCTCAAGCGGGATGTTGAGCCCGTTTTGATGGAGGCCCTGCAGATTGCGAAAAAAGGTTTCGAAGATGGTGGATCGGACTACCTCATCGTCCTCCAAACCACCACCCAATATCTGACTGCTAAGGGCCAGATTCTGACCCAAACGGCGGCTTGCAATCGAGCCGTGGCGGATTTGGAACGAAGTGTCAGCCGCAGCCTGTTAGCGCCGCCACTGGCAACTGACGAAGTCATCGCAGCGACCGATCCCGAGCCGATGCTTGGCAAGTGATTCTCCGGCATGCGATTTCGCAAGCCATTCACAAGCCCCGCGGAAAAGCCGTATTTCTCGATTACAATAATGCTCCATGAGAATTCCGGAAGCATTCGCAAGCTCTGATCGTTTTGCAAGATACATCCTGTCAGCCGCATTCGCGGTGGCCGTTCCAGCAGCTGGTTGCAGCAAACCTTTCCCTTCACCGACGACGAAGACAACGCCATCCAAAGTCGAGATGGTACCGCATGAGACCGAGCTAGCGACGCTCACGTTGACCGAAGATGCCGTCCATCGACTTGGCATCCGGCATGAGCCCGTCGAACGGCGTCGGGTCGCTCGCCATCGAACCTTGGCTGGCGAAGCGATCGTCCCTCCTGGTAGATCGATCGTAGTTACGGCTCCTGTACCGGGGTGGATCGAACTGGCCGGCGAGACTTTTCCACTGCCGGGCAGCGAAGTCACGGTTGCGCAATCGCTCATGATTCTCCGACCCATGCTGTCACCCGAGCGGGATGTTCCGACACCTGCGGAACAAGTTCAAATGACTGGTGCCAAAGCGAGCGTGATGGTTGCCTTGGTGACTGCGCAAGGCGATATCGCACGAGGGCAAGCGGAAGTGCAAGGGTTGCAAATCACTCGTGACCGGGCCGCTCAATTGCTTGCCGATCGCGCTGGAAGTCGCCGAGCTCTCGATGACGCGGAAGCGCTGTTGTCAGTCTCGAAATCAGCGCTCGAAGCGGCCAAGCAGCGGGAGCGAGAGCTTGCAACTTTGCTCCAAACCATCGACGAAGCAAACAGGACTGGGGGACGCATCGATCCCGCTTCACCGCTAACAATTACCGCTCCGATGACGGGGGTCGTTCGCAATGTACAGGTCTCTCCAGGCCAAAACGTCACAGCGAGCGTTCCGCTTTTTGAAATCGTCGACTTGAGAACGATTTGGATTCGAGTTCCGATTTATGTGGATCAACTCTCCCACCTCAAACAGGACACAACCGTCAACCTTGTCTCGCTCGATGGGACTCCGCTCAGGGATATCCCGCAGCTCGCGAAGCCGATAGCAGCTCCCCCGACTGCGGATGCTGCAAATTCCTCGGCCGACCTCTACTACGAAGTTGACAATCAAACACTGCGATTGAGACCGGGACAACGCGTGGGAGTTGATATGCCACTGACAACTGTTACCCAAGCCTTGGTGGTTCCCGCCTCGGCAGTTCTTTACGATATCTATGGCGGAACCTGGGTTTATGTTGAATCGCCGGAAAGAGAAGGTACAGAAGCAAAGTTCATGCGCAATCGCGTGCAGCTTGAGTGGGTGGAAGGCGATCATGCCATCCTATCCCAAGGTCCTGCGATCGGATCATTGGTCGTTACCGATGGAGCGGCCGAACTGTTCGGCACCGAATTCGGGGCTGGCAAATGAGTTGGCTGATCAGAACCTCTCTCCAACTTCGATTGCTGGTCATCATCATGGCGGCGGCACTCATCATCGTCGGCGTCCGCAGTCTCGATTCAGTTCCCTTGGATGTATTCCCCGAGTTTGCGCCACCCTTGGTCGAGATTCAAACCGAAGTACCAGGGATTTCCACCGAAGACGTGGAGAGTCTGATCACTGTTCCAATTGAAAATGCCGTGAACGGCATCCCGTTCGTTCAGACCGTACGATCCAAGTCGGTGCTAGGGCTATCGAGCGTGCGTATGATCTTCGAGCCGGGGACCGACTTGCTGGTAGCTCGGCAACTGGTGCAGGAGCGCCTTGCACTGGCTCAAACGACATTGCCACAGGTCGCTCGACCACCGGTGATTTTGCCACCGCTATCTTCGCTCAGCCGATGTTTGAAGATCGGTCTTTGGTCAGATACCAAGTCGCAAATGGAAATGACTACTTTGACCAAGTGGACGATTCGCCCACGCTTGATGGGCATTGCCGGTGTTGCGAATGTTGCTGTCTGGGGAGAAAAAGACCCGCAGCTGCATGTTATTGTCGATCCCGTCCGCTTGAACCGATATGGGATTACGCTCGATGCAGTCCTTCAAACTGCTCGCGATGCAACAGCGGTCGGCTCCGGCGGGTTTGTGGACACTCCAAATCAACGCATCGCCCTTCGCCAAGTGCCGGCGGTCTACACTCCCGAGCAGTTAGGCGAAATTCCCATTCGACCAACTGGCACACGGGCCGCCACGGCTATAGCAACCAACAATTCAGCGATCGCGAACACGCTATCGGCTAGTGGAACTCCCCTGCGTATCCGGGATGTCGCGGAAGTGACCATCGACCATGCACCGCCGATCGGCGATGCGATCATCAACAATCAACCAGGATTATTGCTTATCGTCGAAAAGCAGCCTTGGGCGAATACGCTCGATGTCACTCGGGAAGTTGAAAGAGCAATGTCTGAGTTGTCTCCGGCGATGTCCGATGTGAAATACGACACAACGATCTTTCGACCGGCAACCTTTATCGAGCGATCGCTGAACAACCTCAGTCATTCGATGCTATTCGGATGTGTCTTGGTGATTGCCGTACTTCTCATCTTTTTGTTTGATTGGCGCTGTGCGATCATCAGTGCGACAGCTATTCCATTGTCGCTCCTTGCAGCGATGCTGGTTCTTTACTATCAAGGCGGGACCATCAATACAATGGTATTGGCTGGCCTGGTCATCGCGCTCGGCGAAGTCGTCGATGACGCAATCATCGATGTCGAGAATATCATGCGGCGATTGAGGCTCGAAGCGCAAGCCGAGAAACCACGTTCGGCGTTTTCCGTAGTACTCGATGCGTCGATGGAGGTTCGCAGCGCCGTGGTGTATGCGACGATCATCGTTGTTCTGGCGTTTTTGCCCGTCTTCTTTTTGACCGGCCTGGCGGGTGCATTCTTCAAGCCGTTGGCCGCAGCGTACATCCTCGCAATCCTTGCATCATTAGCGGTAGCGCTCACCGTCACACCTGCTATGTCGCTTTTTCTTTTGCCCACATCCGCGAGGAAACGACATGCGGATGGTCCGCTCGTTCAATTCTTCAAGAAGTTCTACCTCCGGGTGCTCAAGTCGGCGATACGCATGCGTTGGGCAACACTCTTGGGATCTGCCGCTATCTTCCTCTTCCTTGCAGGGACGATCTTCCGGTTGGGCGAACAACTTATGCCCAAATTCCGCGAAACCGACTTCTTAATGCACTGGGTGGAAAAGCCCGGGATCGGTATCGATGCAATGAACCGAATCACCAAGCGTGCCAGCGAGGAGATGATGGCGGTCGACGGGGTCTTGAATTTCGGCTCTCACATTGGGCGAGCCACGGTCGCGGACGAAGTCGTTGGGCCAAACTTTACCGAGCTATGGATCAGCATCGACTACCAAAAGGACTATGACAAAACCGTCGCCAAAGTGCAAACCATCGTCGACGGCTACCCGGGACTTTACCGAGATCTGCTGACTTACCTGACCGAACGTATCAAAGAAGTGCTCACGGGTACGAGTGCTTCCATTGTGGTTCGAGTGTTCGGATCCGACATGGATGAACTTCGAAAGACAGCGAACGCAGTAGCAGCTCAGATCAAACCGATCGAGGGCGTAACGACACTCAAGGTCGAACCGCAAGTTCTCGTGCCCCAAATATCGGTACAGATGCGTCCGGAAGCAGCATCGCAATTCAGCCTGACGCCAGGCGTCTTGATGAGAAGCGTCACGACTCTGATCAATGGCGTGCAAGTGGGTGAAATCTACAAGGACCAAAACATCTTTGGAGTTGTGGTTCGCGGGGAGAAGGGACTGCATAGCGATTTGAGGACTCTCGGGGACTTGATGATCGATATACCGGGTGGGGGGCAAGCTCCGCTCAGCGATGTTGCATCGCTTGCAATCGTCCCTGCACCGAACGAAATCAAACGCGAGGCCGCCTCGCGACGGATCGATGTTACCTGCAATGTGAACGGTCGAGACCTTGCCTCAGTCGCTCAAGACATCGAACGAGAAGTTCTTGCGAACGTACCGTTCAAGTCTGGGTACCACCCCGAGTTTCTTGGCGAGTATGCCGAAGCACGAGCCTCGAGAAATCGATTGCTTCTGCTGTCGATGGGTGCCATCCTCGCGATCGCAGTGATCTTGTATGTCGATTTCCAATCGTGGAAACTCGTTACGTTAATTCTTTGTACTTTGCCCCTTTCGCTCCTTGGTGGCGTGTTAGGCGTTCATGCTTCGGGAGGCATTCTCTCTCTTGGTTCCCTCGTCGGCTTTGTGACGGTTCTAGGGATCGCTGCTAGAAACTCGATCATGCTCATCAGTCATTATCGACACCTTGCGACTATCGAAGGGGTTGGACAAAAACGCGAACTCGTTTTGCGTGGAGCCGAGGAACGATTGGCACCTATCATGATGACGGCATCCACGACGGGACTTGCGCTCGTGCCACTATTAATAACGGGAGAGATCCCCGGTCAGGAAATTGAGTTCCCAATGGGATTAGTCATTCTGTTCGGTTTGATTGCTGCGACCTTGGTCAATCTGATTTTGCTTCCCGTAATTTGCAGCTTCGATTCCGTTGGGAAGATTCTGAGTCATCCCGGTACAAGCCGTCACGGCACAGGTACCTGGATGATTGCAGATGAATGATAACCCTCGTCCCACCACACCCAAGATCAACAGCCCAAGCACGGCACCGCTGGCGGTTACTGCAGTAGGGCGCTTTCCGGCAGCCAAGAATCTGCTGAACATGTTGCATCGGCATGCGATGCTGGTGCTTGAAGCCAACCAACCCGCAGAGCAGCAACTGGTGGATCTTGGCTGGTTCGTCATAGACTTTGAGACTCGCACTTGGCAATCATGGGCCAGGACACCACCCAGGCCAGTACGGCTGTGGGCTAGCTTCAGGTTGCAAGTGGGGCGGGAATCATGCAGCGAAGACAGAAAGGGTGGTTGGTATTTGTAGCGGCTGGTGAGGTCCTGCAGTTTATAATAACTCGTTCCTCGGATTGATTCAGCTAGGGTGAAAACAAGCCATCCATCGGCTAAGATATACGGCTCAAATCCGATAGCGACGTTTCAACGATGAAGCGCAGCACCAGGTCACTATTATCAGCAAAGACTATTACCTTGGCTTGACGGAAGTCACGCAAGGGCAGTAAGAGGTGATGGGAGCCAACCCTAGTTACTTCCAAAAACGAGTCATCCGCAAGAGCGACAGTTCGATGTACCCGGTCGAACAGGTTTCGTGGGAAGATGCTGTCGAATTCTGCAAGAAGCTTTCGGACTTGCCTGAGGAGAAGAAAGCAGGTCGCGTGTATCGCTTGCCAACGGAGTCAGAATGGGAATATGCATGTCGAGCAGGAACGACGACAGGGTATTGTTCTGGCGACGATGAATCGCGATTGGCTGAGTATGCGTGGTTTTATAGAAACAGCAACAATCAGACGCATCCTGTGGGCGAGAAGAAGTCAAACCCCTTGGGACTTTATGACATGCACGGCAACGTGTGGGAGTGGTACAGCGACTGGTATGGCAACTATCCTAGCGTGGCGGTTGCCGATCCTGTTGGCCCCAAAGAGGGCTCGGACCGCGTGTACCGTGGCGGCGGTTGGTACCTCATGGCCGCGGGTTGTCGGTCGGCGCGCCGCCGCAGGATCGCCCCGTCGCACCGGGACCTCCTCACCGGCTTCCGCGTTGCCCTGAGTTCCTCCGGAATCTCCAAGTAGTGTCAAGACGAGCAGGATCGGAGCCTTAGTTCACGCCGCACAGATATTCATCAAAGCCAGCGGTTTCGCACACTCACTGGCGAACTCTCGCACGCTGCCAGCAACCCATGCAGAGGTCTCCGCCGGATGATAGAATCGAGGCTCGAAAGAACACCCTCACTATCTGCCTCGGACTTTTACGCCATGACCCAGCAACCCGGCAACGACGATCCTACAATTCCCCCTGCTGCGAATCTCCCAGTTGCGAACCCGAGCCTCGACGAGCATACCCTTCAGCCCACCGATCCGTTTCCCGTCGCCAGCCAGCCAACTGCGGCCTATCAAGACAACATGCCGCGATCCTTTGGTCGCTATCGCGTTGTTTCGATGCTTGGTCAAGGTGGCTTTGGGGCCGTTTATCGCGCTGTCGATGACCAATTGCAGCGCGATGTCGCCATTAAAGTCACCCTCGGTTCCTTGCTCGATCCGTCCATGCGAAAGGGCTTCCTTACCGAAGCTCGCATCGTGGCAGCGCTCGATCATCCGAACATCGTTCCGGTCTATGATGTCGGTCAGACCGACAGCGGCGATTTCTTCGTCGTATCGAAACTGATCG
>JAGWWZ010000273.1 GCA_018970165.1 Planctomycetota bacterium
ATCAATGAACAGTCGTTTTAGACGGTTGGATTCCTTTCTGCGTCTCCTGGTAATCCGAGCCACCGACTATGTCACTTGAAAGCATCAAAACAAGAATCGATCAAGCAACATCGATCTTGTACTTGTCTCGTTGTACGCGGCTACGCATGGTATTTGCCTGATCATCGCCGAGGAATTCTTCCTTCTTGGGATCCCACTGCAGACGTCGCCCTAATTTCATCGCGATGTTTGCCAAATGGCAGTTGCTCGCGCACCGATGGTGGCTGTAGACATCCGAGATCGGTTGCGTTCGATCTTTGACGCAGTTGAAAAAGTTCTGCATGTGTGTCGTCGGCTGCTTGTTGCCGTACAGTTTGTAAACTTCTTCATCGAGCCACTGCTGGTCGGCTTTGGACATCGACTCGATGATCCGACCTTTGAGTCCTCCTCGATTGACTCGGATCCGTTCGTCGGAACCGTAGAGGATCAATTCATTGACGCCGCTGAAGAGCCGAATCGATTGCCCGGAAGCGTATCGGTAGTAGCAATGGAATTCGTGTGCAACGTTAAAGCTGTTGGGAGCATCGTTGAATGAACCTGCACCTTCGACTTCGGTGGGCCCCGTGTTCTCCACACCGAGAGCCCAAATTGCGATATCCATATGGTGCACACCCCAATCGGTGACTTGTCCGCCGGAGTATTCAAGCCACCAACGGAAATCGAAGTCATGTCGTTGTTTGCAATAGGGCACTTCTGGAGTTTGCCCGAGCCACATGTCCCAGTCCAATTCGGCAGGCACGGGTGTGTTTTCGAAAGGTCCGCCGCGTACACCTTTCTCAACGCTCACCAGTGCATCCACTTTGCCGCCGAGTCGTCCGCTGCGGGCGATTGCGACGGCCTTGAGAAACGCTTGATTGAATTCAGTTCGCTGTTGGGTACCGACCTGGAAGATCCGTCCGGTCTCCTCCATGACTTTGATGATTTGCTGTCCTTCACGAATGGTCAGGGTCAAGGGTTTCTCGCAGTAAACATCTTTGCCGGATCGCATGGCATCGATGGCTATTTTGGTGTGCCAGTGATCGGGAGTGCCGATGGTTACCGCATCAATGTCCTTTCGTTCGAGCAGTTTGCGATAATCTTGATAGATGTCGAGTTTGGTACCGCAGCGTTCGGCAAAGAAGCGGGCGGATCGAAGATTGACATCAGCAACTGCGACCATATTCCCGAGTTTGGCGGCCTGCAATCCGATCTCTGCGCCTCGGCCGGGATGGTCTCCCTTGCCCGTGTAGCGGTCGCTGTAGATGCTGGTGCCGATCGAAGCGACGTTGATCTTGTCGTTTGCAGATTCCTTGCCCCATGCATTTTTGAGGAACAGCGGCGCAACGCCCGCCGCTGCCACACTGGTTCCAACAAATGAGCGTCGTGTGATACTGCGTGAATGAGACATGTCCGGAGTTCCTTATTCAATGCAAAAAAGGGATTCGTAGGTACGAAGATAAATGCGTCCATCAACCGCGATAGGGCTCGCTACCGCGAAACCTTCGAGATCATTTTGGCTGATGAGTTTCGGGTTCCCCTCATCGATGCCTCCTAACACAAACGTCACGGCATCTTCGCGGGTGCAATAAAGGTTCCCACCCGCGATCAGAGGCGAACTGCTGTAGGCTTTATTGCTTTTGGGGAGGTTTTCCTTCCAAAGGATTTCGCCGCTGGTGGGCTCCATACACGTTACCGTCCCTTTATCTGACAGCAGATAAAGCTTTCCGTTGTGGACGGCAGGGGTCGGCACATCCGAACCGAAGTCGACTCGCCATGCCAATCGCTGTTCATCGGTCAGATTTGTTCGACTTCGAACTGCGGTGAGTGTCGAACCTCGCGCGTAGGGACAAAGAATGATGTCTCCTGCAACAACCGGCGAGGAGATCGACCGGAAGTAACCATCGTTTTTTGGATTGAAGCCACCGAGTTTCCATAGGAGTTGACCATCCTTTGCTCGATGCGCCGTCACATGGTCCGCTCCCAGCGTTACGATCGCAGGACTCCCCTCAATTTCTGTCAGAGTCGGTGTGGAGTACGATTGGTTGGCTTCTTCGCGAACATCGAGCCATCGATCGGCTTTCCAAACTTCTTTACCGGTTTGTTTGTCGAGGGCTATCAAGAAGCTTGGGCCGGTCTGCATGACCGTCACGATCACGCAGCGATCGGTCAGGATAGGGCTGGTACCCAGGTCCCACCATAGTGAATCCTCTCCATATTCGGACTGAATATTGATCTTCCATAGGATGGCCCCGTCTTGATCGAGACACGCGAGGTCGCCGCTCTTGAAGTATGCGAATACACTCTGGCCATCGGTGACAGCCGATGAGTTTGCGCCGCTAGCCTTGGCGTGTTTACCTGGCCGTTCGTCACCGATGGTTTGCTGCCAAGCGATTTTGCCATCTCGATCGACCGCAACGACCACATTCTTTTCATTGGCACCGAGAGTCATGACGAGGCGGTCTCGAAAAACAATCGGTGTCGACGCTCCTCGCCCGCTCAAAGGCAAACGCCATCGGATCCCGGATTTCTCGTCCCACGATGTCGGGTATTTACCTTCCAGGGCGGTGCCGTTGCCGTTGGGCCCCCGCCATGTTGGCCATTTATTCTCAGCAATGCCGGTCGAAGCGAAGCAACATGCGAGGAGTACCACAAGACAAGCGACGTGAGCAACACGATTACAGTAGCAACGAAAATCCATCGGTATTCCTTCTCGCGAGATTCGACGAATGGTTCAACGGCATCAAAAAAGCTTAGATGACTTGGTTGCGTTCGCAAGAGGTGGGTTTGCCGGGAGCGTCAGAATCGAATACAAACGGTGTTCGAGTCTAGTTTGTTGTCTAGGCCCATCCCGATCCCTTGGTTCAGTTTCATACACGGTGCGATGATGGCTCGTTGGAGTGGTGTTTTTCCTGCAATTACCACACAGATGCATGAGGACGGATCGGTCAATATCGACGGGACCGCGCGTCATGCAGAAGCGTTGATCGCCTCGGGAGTTACCGGGATTATTTTCCTGGGTTCGCTGGGTGAAAACCAAACTTTACTTCCCAACGAGAAACGATCCGTGATCGAAGCGATGGTGAAGATAGTTTCGGGCCGCGTCACCGTTCTAAGCGGTGTGGCCGAGACCAGCACTCAAAGTGCGATCGACTACATTCGCCATGTCGAGAAAGTCGGTGGGGATGGGGTCATGCTGATGCCACCCATGCTGTATCGGGGAGCGGCTGATGAATCGCTGACGTTCTTTCGGCACGTGACTCGGAACACCGGTCTGCCGATCATGATCTACAACAATCCGATCGCGTACTTCAATGATGTGACCCCTGCGATGTTCGAGCAACTTGCTGCCGAGCCGCGGTTGGTAGCCATCAAGGAGAGTTCCGGTGACACTCGACGAATCACCGATATTCGGATTGCAGTTGGAGATCGTTATTCATTGTTTACCGGGGTCGACAATTTGATTCTTGAAGCATCGATCCTGGGAATCGAAGGTTGGGTAGCCGGTTCGGGGATCGCATTTCCTGAGGAAAACCAATACTTTTGGGAATTGACTCGAACTGGACGATGGGATGAGGCGCGTGCGATGTATCGCTGGTTTACTCCACTGCTGCATCTGGATGTGCATACCAAGTTCGTACAGTACATCAAACTGATGGTGCAGGAGTGTGGTCTAGGTCGCGAGTGGGTACGGGCTCCGCGAATGGGTCTATCGGGTGAAGAAAGAGAACGTATTCTCCGGATCATCCACCATGGGATCGAGACCCGGCCTACCCTATCAAAGGCATA
>JAGWWZ010000274.1 GCA_018970165.1 Planctomycetota bacterium
CCGCGCGGTCATCGAGCATCCGGATTGGGTACCCGAAGAACTGAAACGCCGCCCCGATGAACGATGGGGCGATACAGCAGGTCGCATCTATCGAGTCACGAGCAAGACGCGATCATCGATCGATCCGATTTTTCAAGAGCTTCGACAGCGACCGATGCGCGATCGCTCCACGGAGCAACTAGTGGCGTGGCTTTCGCATCCGAATCATTGGGTGCGGAGCATGGCTGCCCGAGTCCTCGATGATCGGGACGATCCGCAGCTCATTGGGTTGCTAAATGACTACGTTGCGAAGCGCAATTCGATCCATGCCAATGGATTGCTGCGTGCGGTCCATTTGCTGAATCGCCGCGGAGCTTGGGCCCATGATTCCTTGCAAGTCATTCTCAATCCCGATTCCACGGGACGACGGATTCAGGATCCATCCTTGAGAGCCGCTCTTTGGGATACGGCAAGATCATTGCCAGGAGCCTGGCCGGATGGATTGATCGATCTTGCCCAAACCGCGATCCGTTCCGGGCATCGCGAGGAGATGCTCTCCGCAACTTGGGCTGCAGCGATCGCTTTTGGCAAAGAGCATCCGCTTCCCGAGTCGATCTTTCAAGCATGTGTAGAGCGAGCCACCGAGTTGGCAGACGATCGCTATGTCTGGACGGCTGTGGGTGCGGCATGCCGCGATCGCGGATTGGATTTTGCTTTGGCCTGGGGTGTTCGATGCGAAGAACGAATCGCGGCGATCCAATTATGCAAGGATACCGACTGGGAGACTTGGTCGCGATCGCTGCGCATGGCAGCCGATCCAAGCCTTGAGAAATGGCAACTCACTCGCGACCAATGGTGGGACAAAGTTCAAAAACACATGGCTGCTCCCGCATCCGGCAACGAAGCCGACCGTCGTATTCGCGATGAGCCCTACAGCCGATATCTGCTGGCGATGGCACAAGGGATCCTCGAATCCCAGGATCGCAATTGGTTGCTCCAAAAGCCGGAGTTTTGGAAATGGCTCGCCAACGAATGCGGTCGCGAAGATCGGACCCTTGCGGTGCGGGAAGCCTGCACCACCATGCTCGCGATGGCTCCTGAGTCGAGCACCGAGTCACAGGAAGTACTTCAAACCATTCTCGAACAAGTCGATGCACCGAAGTTGGATTCGGACAAGCGGTTGACGATGGCTGCTTTTCGGGCGTGGGCCAAGAGATCGGATCCGAAATTCTCGCAATGGGTGATTGACCATTACCGGCAAACGGGACCGGAGTTTCGTCAAGCGATGTGGAATGCGATGCGATCATCACCTGATCGGGTCGCCCAAATCGTACGAGCCATCGATGAGGAGCGACTGCCTGCGTCGATTTTTGATGCGGCCCAAATGCAGGCTTTGAAGGGGTCGGCACCTGCCGAAGTGCAAAGTATCATCGATCGGATTATCGATGCGCGAGTCGATCGCGATCGGCAGAAAGTGATCGATCGTTACGCCGCTACTCTTTCCGATTCCCACGATCGAGCACGCGGCAAGGAGATTTTTGGAAAGTACTGCGCTCCATGCCATCGGGTGGATGGGGTCGGAGAATCGATCGGTCCCGAGATATCCGATACGCGAACGCAGAGTGCGATGCAGTTGTTGGTGGCGATCCTGGATCCGCACCGCGCGGTCGACCCGCGTTATGTTCAGACAATTGTCCGACTCGATGACGGTACCGTCCATGACGGATTGGTTGTGGAGGAATCCTCTCAGCATGTGGTTCTGCGAAATCAGCAATCCAAGTCACTATCTATCCCAAAGGATTCCATCGATTCGATCCTTTCAACCGGCAAATCCCTCATGCCCGACGGGATGGAGGCTCAGATAGATCCAAAAGCCATGAGCGACTTGATCGGCTATCTCAAAAACTGGCGCTACACTTCGGGGACCTTACCGCTCTCGACCAATACTCGGTAAACAGCCAAAAACAAACAAGATTGTGACGCATCATGTTCGACAACGCACCCAAGCCTCTACTGTTCTTGGTCATCGGGTTCGCTGTAGTGGTACTCTATCAGGCTTCCACTCAGGAACGGCAAATCGATGCCTCTGGAATTGCTGAGAGCGACTCTTGGTTCGAGCAGCAGATCTATTCGGAATCTCGTCCTGTTCTTGTCAAATTCGGCGCCGAATGGTGTGGGCCGTGCCGCTCGCTGGATACCAATCTTGAAGAGATTGAACCTTGGCTTCAGGATCATGTCAAAGTAGTTCGGGTCGATGTCGACCAACAGCGAGCATTAGCCGGTAGTTTTGGTGTGACTTCGATTCCCCACAGTTTTATCCTCTACCGGGGCAAGATTGTCAGCGAGCGCAAAGGAAGCATGGCCACAGCTTCGCTGAAAACCTGGATCGTTCAATCAGCGGAAACAGCCTACCGAACCCCCACCCCTTGAACCGCCCCTGCTGTTTCGCAGTATTCTTCTAGAGTCATCCATCTCAACCCGAAACGTAAGTGAGGGATGGATTTGCGTCGCTTGCAACGCCTTCCCTCATCCGTCCCTCGCTCACGCGTCGGGTTATAATGATTCCTGGCAGAACCTTGACTGCTAGCAATCTGGGCTATCAATAGTTAAGAGAGAAATCGGTAATTTTTTCTCCAGCGATCAGGGAAGAGTCTTTAGCGAGCGACTTTGTAGGCATCATGACTGTGGCGAGTATGCGGTTTCCGTACGAAGACTTGGCTTCGCCGCCAATCGACTGGGGCAAGGCCTGGGAGGAGCACCGTCGCTGGTTGGCAACGGTGATTCGGGCCCGGCTGGCGGACAGGGAAGCGGCGGAAGACGTACTGCAGGAAGTCGCGGCGGCCGCGATCGGCCAACAGTCGCGACCAACCGATCCTTCCAAGATCGCGCCGTGGCTTTACCGCGTCGCACTGCGACAGGTGATCAACCATCATCGGGCCAACGGCCGACGACGACGATTGGTCCAAGGTGCGATCGCGGCAGGCCAGGGTACGGAGACATCGCGAGATCTTGAGCCCGGGGAGCAACTCATGAGGCTAGAGGAATCCAAATCGTTGTCGGAAGCGATGCAACATATGGACCCTCAAGACCGACAGTTGTTGCTCCTCAAGTATACGGAAGGCTGGGGTTACCAAGAACTCGCGCAGCATTTAGGCATATCCGTCAAGACGGTCGAGTATCGGCTACTCAAAGCGCGCAAAGCTTTGCGAGCAGCCTTACTGGCCCACTAGTTGTTTCGAAGTTAGTTTTACGTTCAAAGCCAATCATGTCCCCTTTAGACTTGCAGCGAATCGTCGATGGCGAACTGGATCATGCGGCACGAGCCCAGATGCTCGAGTCCCTCGGTAACGATGCCCGAGCATGGCAATCTCTTGCCTTGGCCTTGCTCGAGGATCAGCAGTGGTCGCGGGAACTTCGGAGCGATCCGTTTCTTTCGCATGATGCCATTGCGTCGGGGAATGAACACCCGATAACCCATGTCTCGGGTGGCTCTCGGCTACGAATTCACCCAAGCAAATCTTTGCCGAGTCAATCTTCGCCGAGTGGAACCTCTTGGTTCACAGCCTTGGCGGCAGTCATGTTGCTGGGAATCGGCATGGTGGGAGGCATGTGGTTTCGAGGTTCGCAAGGCAATAACTCAATCCGTTCCATGGCAAACTCGCTCGAGAAGCCCCAGGCCGATCGTCCACTTCCGATGAAGATGGTATTGTCGGGGTTGGGTGGTTCGGATAAACGTCCACTGGAGATTCCAGTGGTCGAGGCAAATCAAATGGATCCTAACACGCTCTGGACTCAAGATGCCCAGCAACTTGCGG
>JAGWWZ010000090.1 GCA_018970165.1 Planctomycetota bacterium
ATGTGTGAGCGTTCGGGGAACCGCATATTGACGGATGCAGTGCAGCTATTTTCGTTTCTGTCGATTGCGGAGATCCCGATGTCGCACTTCCTTGCGTCGACGCTCTTCCCGTCGGAGCGAATCAATCTCCCAGCGGCACTCCGGATGGTTCATTAGCCATCGATCTGGAAGCATGGAATCAAGTTCTTGACATGTTACTGGCTTGCCCGCCATGGTTTGCTTCAAGGCTTCGCTATCTCGATATCCAGGTAGCTCCTGTAGGATATTTTTCAGCCAAGCGAATGGTTCTACGCCGTTGAGTTTAGCGCTCGTCACCAACGAATAGAAGTTCGCGGCATTTCTCCCCGCACGTTGATTGCCTACGAACAGGTAGTTCTTCCTTCCAATCGCAGGATACTTCACCATGCGTTCCGCTGCGTTGTTATCGAATGACAGATAACCCGCTTCCGTGTAACGGCATAGCGCATCCCACTGATTAAGCGTGTAGTTGAAAGCGCTTCGGATCAAGCTTTTGGGAAGGATTCGGCCTCCGTGCAGTTCCGTCTCCAGCCACTGTTTGAATTCATCAAGGATCGGTATCGCATACTGTTGCCTAGCTTTAGCGATTGCTTCAAAGTCTCTTTCCCCTTGCTGATTCTTGAGCGGGTAGCTCGAACGAAGTTGCGATTCGATTTGCGATAAGCGCGCGATGTATCCCAGCGCCGTGTTGGCACGCTTCGAATCATAGTCCCTTGCATCGTACCAATAACGCCGAGCGTGCACCCAGCACGCCACTTCTTGGACTAGGCCAGACGTGTACACACAGTCGAATCCCGAATAGGCGTCCGCTTGCAAGTACCCTTGGTAACTAGCTAGGAAGTTCATCGGCCCATTGCGACTTCGATCCAACGTGAAGTCGAACACCACATACGGGTGTAACCAATCTCCTTGGTACGGCCAGAATTTGGCTTCCCTGCATATCCCGCTATCGAGCATCTTAATCTTGGTGTCATCGGTATGAAGGACCTTGGACTGCAGGATCAGATGCTTCATGCGCATCACCAGTGGCTCAACCAACAGGCCTAATTCGTACAGCCAACCACAGATCGTGCTTCGGCGAATCAACCACCCCATTCTCGAGAAGAGGTCCTCTTCTCGATAGAGCGGAAGATGGTCGCCGAACTTGGATAGAACCACATATGCGCACAGCCCAGGACCAGGAACACCTTTTTCAATCGGCTGAGATGGCTTGGGAGCGATCGATACGTTTTCCTGGCATTTCTTGCAGGCGTATTGGACGCGTTGATGCTCGATGATTTTGAAGACCGCTGGGATGTATTCGACTTGCTGGCTCGTCTCGACTCCCATTTCGCATCGAAGCTCACCGCAGCAAGGGCATTTGCGTTGATCCTCAGTCAGCTCATAGCGTCGGACTTCTCGGGGAAGATCGTTTGGCAGTGAGCGACGCTTGGGCTTGCTGGTGTTCGCTTTGGATTCGGAGCATGCTTCTTCGACGGGCTGGTCTTGTGTGGCTTGAGGTTCCGCGGCACTATCTTCGAGTTCCCGTGCAACTTGCTGAAGTTCCTCCGTTGAAAACAGAAGCAATTGATCCGGATTGATACGCTCCTGTCGTGATCCGCGAACCGAACTGAGCAATCGCTTGATCTTTTGCTCAAGCAATGCGATGAGATGCTTCTTCTCTTCCAGTTCTTTGCTGAACTGTTCGGTGACCGCTACATGCTGTGTTGAGACTTCGTCGAGCTTCGCGAGCGCGCGAGAGAGATGCTCGTCCTTACTCTTGAGCAACATCTGATTGCTCTGCAACTGAGCTTGAAGTTCCTCGATGAGCAGATCCTTTGCGTCCATATCTCTATAACGCATGAGACTCGAAAAGGGTTCGTTTACCAATCGCATTTTCTGAAAGAAAAATGCCCTTGCGATATCCATCGATCGCAAGAGCATGATGCACGGATTTTCGAGTTGTGCAAGCCTGGATCAACTCGCCAAATGGAACCGTTTTCTGCGCTTGATGCTGCTCATGTCGATGCCTCGCAAGAGCATGGTGAACTCGTCACTTCGGATCTCCAGCGAATGAACGGCTTCGCTTTTGGTTGGAACTTGAAAGGTCCCTTGCTCCAAGCGGCGATACCAGATGGCTAGTCCATCGCCATCCCAGTAAAGTACCTTCATTCGATCGCGACGGCGATTGATGAATAAGAACAGGGTACCCGAGAGGGGATCTTGTTTGAGTGAGTCGGAAACAAGTCCGCACAGGCCATCGAAGCCTTTTCTCATATCCGTTGCCTCGAGCGCGATGAAGATGCGGGTCTGAGCCGAAATGGTTAGCACCGCTCACCTCGTTTGGTCGATTCGATCGCCTCAAGGACATGGGCGAGTTGTTGAGCTGAAATCGAAGCATCGAAACGGAGCGTAAATCCACTGGGCGTCATCAACTGAATCGATTGGGGCAAAGCTTGGGATTCCGCAGAGATAATTCGCACCGGAACCAGCGTTGGAGATGGAGCGTCGGCAACCCGAGGTCTCAGTCTGCGTTTCCACTGGTAGAACGACTGAACTGACAGGGATTTCTGAGAACAGAAGGCATGCACCGAGAGATCGCTCTCGCTATGCTCTTCAAGGATCTGTTGCCAAAATTCGGCTCTCGCCGATCGACGGGGTTGTTCCATGGTCTATCTCCTGGGAACGAGGAATGAAAACCCTCGAACCTAACAGACCATGCAAGATGTGCTTTACCGAACGCTCACGGTCCAACAGCAAAAGGATGTGGGCACGCCGCGAAATGCGAGCATTCGCTCCAAATCGGAAATGTTCCAGAGCGGACTTGCGTTGCGACTCGGTCAATCGAATAATGCCATCCATGGCTTGGCTCCTTAGGGGACTGTTGTTGCAAACAAATCCTAATGGCCAAGCCATTTTCATTGGAACATCAGTTCCCCTGACCGCACCAGTCTCGGTGTGGAGCTATTTAGTCCAAGCAAGTATTGGAATATCCAAGGCGAAGCGAGGCCACGCGATCGAACAAGACGTGCCACCCACCAATAAGACAGACTTGTCTTTTGCGACAAGTGCTGCGGTAGGGAGATTGCAAAGCGAGCAGACCGTGGCTCGGTGAGCCACCGCAGACACTGTGCCAGCCCTTCGGGATTCAGAAGCCGAAATTCTGGGCCGATGATCGTTGGTTGCCATCTACCGGAGCACAACACGTGTGTCGTACCGAGCTAGTGTTTCCGTGAATCCAAAAAACCAAGCGGGCAAAAATATTCGGGCAAAAAATAAAAGCCGAGAGCAAGATTTACTCGGGGTCCGGTCATCTTTTTGCCCCTTCATTTTTCTGTCGGTCTTTGGATCCGTCGACCGACGTCGACCCGAAGCTTATTGGTTGACTCTTGTCAATACTGAACGTCGAGTCGATTTGTTTGGAGCTTTCCAGGGAGGTAGAACTGGACGCGGTAAGTCGACCCCTACAAGGCAAATGGATCATGGATCGTGACACACTTTTGCGGGCGATTGAACATGGCCCGGTTCGTGTGACGATGAACGATGGGTCTTTCTACGATATCGACGGTCTACGCGATGTCGCCGTGGACAGTACGACTTGCTATCTCATTCGAAGACAAACGGATGGACGTTATCGGGCGATTTGGCTAGCGTTAGTCTGTATGACCAAGATCGAACAACTGCAGATCGCATCCTGAGCTCGAGTGGGAAAAGATCTGAGGCGAAAAATGAGAGTCTTCGCCATGGCTCATACGTTCAGCGCCAGGCGGACTTGAGTTGGTGTACTTCGAGCGAGTGAATCATGGCGGCGCCGCCTCTTGATTCCAGGAAGATCCGCTTGTTCTCGGGCTTGGTGTTGTAAGGCATCGGCACGTAACACAAACCGTCGCTGGCAAAAACTTCTACGCCCGTTCGATCGCAATAGATCACGAGACGTTGGCGGCCGTCACGCAGTGGTGCCGCAGCGTGATGGCCAGCGACGCTCAGTTCTTGTTTCGCGGCGTCATATTCCACCATCACATCGCGGATGTTGAGCACCACCTGCTGAGCTTCGCCCGGCTCGAATTCCATTCGAAGCTCAAGCAGTTCGGCCTGAATATCATCGAGCGGATTCTTTTCTCCAGGCCTAAGCGATCGCGATTCCACTTGATATGAGCGATCTCGTAAGGATTGCAATTCCTTGGCCGGTGAAAAGGTTATGCGCGGGCCATCGTTGGTTTGAGTGAGGGCGAGTTCAAGCGGCAGGCTCATGCTTTGATTGAAAGGCATCCCTTTGGTCTCTGTTTGCCACCAACCGATAAAAATTCGCCGGCCATCGGGGGCATCGCTGAACGATTGAGCTGCGTAGAATCCGCGACCTCGATGACCCTTGAGTCGTGTTGCATCGGCAGAGAATTTCTTGCCGTCGAACGAGCCGATGGCATAGTCGCTGTTAGCTGCCAACAAGACCCATTTCTTGCGAGTCGGGTCGCCGTCGATAGGGAGCTCAAAGAAGTCTGGGCATTCGAAGAGGAAGTTACTGCCGGGTGCATCTCCTTCGGTGATACTCGCGAGAGTCCAATCCTTCAAATTAGGTGATGTGAAGAAATGGATCGTGTGTTTGCCTTGCCATTCAACGTAGAGAGTCATAACCCATTGCTTGGTCGGTTCATGCCAGATCACCTTCGGGTCGCGATTGCCTCCGGTGATTTGTTTGAGGACTGGGTTTCCGGAGTACTTGGTAAAGGTGCGTCCATCGACGCTGTAAGCGATCCCTTGAACGGTGGGATTCCCCGCAGCGGTATAGATCAGCACCAGAGGTGCCTTTCCCCCCATGCCAAAGCCGCTGGTGTTGTTGTGATCGACGACCGCGCTACCGCTGAACATCGGCCCCATATCGTCGGGCAAGAGCACGTCGCCGAGTTCTTCCCAATGGACCAAGTCGCGGCTGACCGCATGGCCCCAGTGCATATTGCCCCAACCCCAACCATACGGGTTGTGCTGAAAGAACAGATGGTATTCCCCGTTGTAGTACACGCATCCGTTTGGATCGTTGTTCCAACCTCGCTTGGGAGAGAAATGGAATTGTCCTCGCATCGATTCGCGATAGAGATCATCTTCGTTTCGAAGCTTGTCACTCTGTTGGATGTTCGCGAGTGCCGAAGAGTCCTCACGCAGTTTATCGACCCGAAGCGTGACCGATTTTCCTTTCCAAGAACTGACATCCATCGGGGCCCACCAATCGGGAGCTTCATCGGCAAGTTCGATGTCGTTGCGCACAATACGCTGACCGTTTGCCAGGAGGCTGACTTCTCGTTTCGCAGCCCCGTTTTTGATCGGGATCAAAAGATAACGGGACTGAACATCGAAGGTCCGTTCAGCGTTTTTGAGTAAACCTTTCGGCTTGGTATCGGTTTGGACGATATGGTCGACGTTGATGTGTCCCCAGCCGCCGGTCGCTTGATCGATGATTCGAAGGGTTGCCTTGCGACCTACAAACTCCGCAACATCCCATGCATCGGGCGCGAGGGATTCAGACCCTCCCGGTTTGTCATTCGGGCCAGTGGAACTGCGAACAACGTTGCCATCGATCATCAGTTGCAACGCGAGTTGGTCGCTTCTGCCACCTCCGATGAGAAATGCGATGTACTTGCGTTCGATCTTGAACTCTGGCGATGTGAGCGTGCCGATAGAACCATCGCCATTTAGGTATGAGTTGACGAGACCTTTGCCGAGGTAGCCATCGACTTGCATTTGGTTGGGTAGCGTTCCGCGAGCGGGCCCTGAACCGAACGCGGTGCCCGACGTCTTCCAAGCACCATAGGATTCCGCCTCGAAATCCGCCAGGAGAATGTCCTCTGCTCCTGCAGTGCGTATGGCCCAGAAAGATACGATTGCAATGGTAGGAATCAAACGATGGAACATAGCTGTATGCAAATCGCTCAGTAGGAAACAAGTATGAGTGCGTGAGAGTTTTTTATCGTATTTGAAGAATTGATCGCTGTCGACTGGTGCTGGCAGCAGTTTGCATCCACGCCGGATTGGCAAAATGCTCGGAGTACGTCACGATAGGGTGAAAGGAGACCCTGAAATGGCCGACGAATTGATCGACGCGATGAACAAGCTGCACCAAGAGCTTGTCGAGCATCCACGATTGGACGCGTCCAAGATTGAATCACTCAAAGCGCTGATGGCGGACATTCAGCAAGTGATCGACGAACAAAGCGGGGAGCAACCTGGGGCGTCAGACTCTGCAACACTCTCTTCACGCATTCAGGATTACGTCGAGGAATTCGAAGCGAGCTATCCGAAGCTGACCCAAACACTCTCCATGATCGCGGAACGACTCGCCGACATGGGGATCTAGCCGATCGATCGGCGTAGATCATCGATCGGCTGAACGCATCTCAATAGAGAGCAGTGTAAAGATCGGGGCACTATTGCGGAGCCAACCGTTCGAGAATCTCCGAAGCGACGAGGATGGGCAGGTGCGGTTGGAAAGAGACAGCGATCGCGATCGCATCCGAAGGCCGAGCATCGACGTCGATCGATTCGCCATCCCGCTGCAACCGCAACAGAGCGAAGTAGGTTTGATCCTTCAGCTCCGTGACCACCACGCAATCGATCTTCGCACCCAAGGACTGTGCTACCCCTACGATCAAATCGTGGGTCAATGGACGGGGGGGACGTTCGGCATGGGTGACTCGCAGATCGATGCTGGTCGCCTCAAAATATCCGATCAAAATCGGGAATTGGCGTTCCCCATCAACTTCCTTGAGATAAATGACTTGATTGTCGCTGATGTCGCTTTTGATGATTCTCGCCAGCTGCATCGGAACCAGGTTCGACATGATAGATCAGTAGAGAAAACGCGGATAGAAACAAGCTTGATGTAGTATACACGATGCGGCTCGGCTTGTGATAGCATTCGGCCGTCTCAGGCCCTCCGAGTTCGATGGCAAGTTCAGCCGACTCACATTGCTATCCTTTGTAGGCTTTTGCTAATCTCTCCTTGGGAAGGAGCCTATTCCGAGGCGGCGAGTGACTCATTTCGGCGAACCATGCATCCTCAGTCCGTATTTCCGATTCGAAGACTTCATGAATCCACGCGACGTCGATGGTGTCGACTGGCGTTGATGTGCCTCGCTATCGCGCCGCCAGGTATTCTCGTAGTTCTATCGATCATCTTCTCGACACCTTGGTATCGCGATTGGGAGAAACGGGAATGGGAACGGAAGGTGGGTCGAACACTTGGTATCGACATTGAGGCGAAGACGTTTCGCTGGACTGCTCCGTATCAATTCCACGCCGATCAGGTGGAGATTCGCCATCCGGAGACCCATGCGATTCTCGGTCGCATCGGCGGAATCGATGGTTTGATGAAGACGCAGGGTTGGTCCGTGATCTTGGATGAACCCGCGATAGACGGGGAACAACTCGATCGCGGCATCGACGTCCTGCATGATTGGTTTCTATGTCGCCCACAAACATCGGCTCATCTTCTAGCTTTGGCGATCCCCAATGGCATGACGATTCATCATGGGGTTCACAAGACCGCCTTAAATCGGATCGATATCGTGTTTCGTCCTTCGGAACGAATGTCCGCTATTCAAGCCAAGTGGCGGATGGAAGATCAGCCCTTTGGCGAAGTGAGTCTGCTTGTTTCGCGAGAACACTCATCAAGTGAATCGACAACCAGGATGGAGCTATCATCACCATCGACATGGCTGCCTTGTTCGATAGCCAACGACCGATTTCCGTTTTGGAAATGGACAGGTCAGGGATCACGATTCCGCGGCGTGATTCAGTATCAGGAAGGTGATCGGACGTGGGATGCGATGTTGGCGGGCGAAGTGCAGGAGGTTGACCTGGGTAGCATGACCTCGAGTTTGGGTTCGCCCGTTCAAGGGACTGGAGCATTTGCGCTGGAGAGTCTGCATGTTCGAAACGGCCGAATCTTGAAGGGATCTGGCGAATTCCGATCTCAGGGAGGTAGCGCAGGCCGCAAATGGCTGCAGCGGGTCGCCGAATATCTTCGGCTTCCGGCAAAGTGGCAACAGGACTCCGTGGAAACTCTTCCGATCGAACAGGCCGGATTTCGATTCGCGTTGAGTCCGGGTGGCATACGAATCGAGGGTACGTTGCCTAGCCCGAATGACTGGCCTCCGGTCGCTGCTAGGTTAGGAGCATCCGTGCTGTGTTCGAACAATTCGTCGATCCAAGTCAACCAGTTGGTTCTCGGTTTGCAGAGCGGAGAAGGTGATCCAGCACTGCTCGGGCAATTGCTTCCGATCCCTGAGACGACCGGGAGCGATCGCAAGGGTACGGCAGCCGATTCACTCCGATTCCGTTTATCGCGAAACGGTGACCGGACTCATCCGCAGTGATCTATGGCCGCATAGACATCTGCTCGCAACGATTAGGTTGCATCGAGGCTTGACCCCCTTAAGGTTGCGATCTTGGTACCGTCGACTTGGAGAGACGATGATTTCTCAATGTTTTTCATAACCCGATGCGTGAGTTTTGAAGTTGCGCTTTCAGCGGTCGCGATTGCGAGCAGTTGGTTTTTTGCCAGGGATGATCATAACCCGACGCGTCAGCGAGGGACAAATGAGGGAAGGCGTTGCAAGCGACGTAAATCCATCCCTCGCTCACGTTTCGGGTTGGGATCAATCACATCGCAAAGCGTGTATTCAACACTTGCCTTCTCGTGTCGATTTCGCACCTATGAATCCGAATAGTCGTTACGATCGATACGTTTGGTACGGGTCGCCATCCATTCGGAGGAGCAAAACACAAGCCTTCGCTCCATTTCGACCTAATCTTTGGCGCCGTTGAGTTTGCAAGGCGATCGCATGACCTTTACCTCTTTGTGCTCCTATGAATCCATCATCTTTTTCATCACCGTTTGTCGAGATGCCCTTGCCCCTCATAACGACATTCGAAAGCGCTGGTTCGGTGCATCAAGGCGAGCAGGACAAACAAGAACCTTGGGCAGAACCTCTTAAGAGCGAAGTGTGGGGGATTCCTTTCCACTCGCTGACAATGCAAGAAACCGTCGATGCGATGGATCGTTGGATAGAGCGGCGCGTCCCTGGATATGCGATCACGGCCAATTTGAATTATGCCATGCTTTGCGATCGGGATCCAAAGTTGGCTGAGTTGACTCGCAAAGCCGCTTTCGTGCTGTGCGATGGCATGCCCATTTATTGGCGTAGCCGTTGGAGTAAGGTGAAGCTTCCGGAGCGGGTTGCTGGTTCGGATCTGATCTATCGACTTGCAGAACGCTGTGCCGAGCGCGGTTACCGAATTTATTTTTATGGAGCGGCCGAAGGGATTGCCAAAAAGACTGCGGAAAGGCTTGTCGAGTTGTACCCTAGGCTACAAGTAGCGGGGTGGCAGTCCCCTCCGTTCGGCGCTGCAACCCAGGATCAAATACAACGGTCTCTCGACCATATCCGTCGGGCTAAGCCGGACATCCTGTTAGCTGCTTTGGGTCAGCCCAAGGGAGAGTATTGGGTTCAACAGCACTTCGAGTTGCTCGATATTCCGCTCAGCATGCAAGTGGGTGCAACCTTCGATTTTGTAGCGGGAGTTTGGAAACGAGCACCTCGATTCTTCCAGAACACTGGGCTCGAATGGCTTCATCGAGCCTGTTCCGATCCCGTTCGACTGGTTCCCAGATACACCAAGAACATCCTGTTCCTGATCAAAGCATTGCGCAAGGATGGGATCGCCGCTCTTTCGGACAACCCGGCGGGTGCCCCGACAAAGATCACTTCGTAACTTGATTCTTCGGGGTGGGCTGACGAATCACGCTCCCCTTTTTGGGGACGTCTGGAGTTCTGAGAGGATTCGGACGAACTCCGTTTGCAGTGGATGAAGAGTCTGTTGGAGCGAGCGCGCGAGGCGTTACCGATCCGTTCGATGTAAAAGATGCGGGCTCGGGCTCTTGTTCCAGAGTGCGGATCCGATTGCTAGAGAGGGACATCAGTCCCGGGACCTCCGATGATGGAGTCGTTGTCCGAGTACCGGGCTCAGTCGGATTACCGGTCGTAACAGTTCCTTTGCCAATCGCGACTGCCCCCTTTGGATCAAAACCTTGATCGGGCCAGATCTCGCTTTTCAGGGCAACGGTCGGGCCGGGGGAGCGAACTCCGCCGTCGACGCGAGGAACTCGGAACGGACTCGCGGACTCGGCGAAAGTGTCTAGGGAATGGCTCTGAAAATCGGAGTCCGGTTGTTCGTTCACCAAGGCGTCCGGTGTCCTCTTTGCAGCCGTCCATAATCTCGACTCGGGAGGCGACGGCGGCGAGAGCTCTTGCGAAGGCTTCACGGGAACCATGGGGAGTGGCATCTGGGAAATCGAGTGGTTGATTGGCTGGGTTGCCTCGCGGAAGGGTTGAAGAGCCATCTCGCTATTCCCGGTGAGGGATGCTACCGGACTTGCATCAGCGTCCTGGTTTGGTTTGCCGGACGATTCGATCGTCGGATCGTCGGAAGGGAATATCAGTCCGGAGTCCTTCCACTTCGATTTGAATCTCGGGGATTCTTTGGCAATCACAGTATCGGGTTGAGCGACAAACGGACCGTTGGAGAGCGTGGTGGCCTTCGGAGGGAGTGGGCGGTACCAATGCCAGGTGCTGATTGCGGCCGCGAACAGGACTGCTAAGAACAATGCGATGGGCCGCGGGGTGGGATCGTCATTCGATTGAGAAGTACGCAGTTTCTTGCCGGACATATAGCGCGATCCTCGGAAGGATTGGGGTTACCTGCGCCGCGTCCATGCGACTACGTATCAAGGGTGAATCGGCATCGCTCTTCTCTTTCTTCACGAACTCCAAACCTTGTCCGTTCCTACCGGTCGTGCATAAGATGAGTAATCTGCACAGGAATCTCAAGAATCGGATGTCACGATGCGACTTGAGCCAAAAGACACAGAACAGTTTGGATTTTCGAAACCGATTTGGTATCGCGGGCTGATATACCGACCTGAGGATGAAACCTCAAATCGGGTCGCTCCAACGAATCTGAAAACTGTATCCCGCCCTCTCCTACTTGGCGGGAGCACCGAACCTGCTGGGTTTTCGCTCCAAACATCAACCTCTGCAGCGTTTGTTTCGAAGTCAGTTGATCCCGATCATTATTGTCGTACCCTACCGTCCGTGGAGATCTACCCATGAAAATCGCTGCCGTTGCCTTGGCATGGTGTGCGGTATTTGCTTCCCCGTCGTTGGCAAATTCATTCACACAGTTGTTTCGTGAAACCAGCCATGATTTTGGCACCGTAGCGCGTGCTGCGAAAACGGAGTACCGCTTTCAGTTTGAGAATCCCTACAACACACCTATTCACGTTCGAAGCGTGCGAACCTCCTGCGGTTGCACCACTCCCGTCATTGAAACCGAAGTTATTGCTCCCGGTGGACGCGGCAGCATCCTGGCTCGATTCAACACCGGAACCCATTCCGGAGCCAGAGCCGCTACGGTTACCGTGACCTTCGATAAGCCCTCGTTCGGCGAAGTCCAATTGCATGTCAAAGGCTACATCCGCACCGATGTCGTTTTCCAGCCAGGTGAAGTGAACTTTGGCTCGGTCTCTCAAGGGGAGGGGAAAACTATGGATGTCGTGCTCGACTACGCAGGAAAGTCGACCTGGGAAATAACCCAGGTCAAGTGCGATGAGGCCTGCATCGAAATCGAGAAGGAAGAGAAATCCCGAAGCAATGGGCGGATCCAATACGCGATGAAAGTGCGGCTCAACGAGAATGCTCCCGCTGGTCCCATCGAAAGCGAGATCGTCATTCACACCAACGACAGAAATCTCACGACGGTGCCCCTGCGGTTGACCGCGAACGTCACGCCGGAAATCTCGATTCTCCCGAACCTGTTTTCGTTGGGGGACATCTCGGTTGGGGATCCGATCAAGCAAGTTCTCATTCTGAAGGCACAGCAGCCTTTCCGCGTCCTTTCGATCAAGAGTGACGAATTCGAAATTCAGCATGGCGAACTGTCAGACCAACCCAAGACACTTCACACCCTCCCTATCCAATTGGGGCCGCGACCCAACGAGGGGTTTGGTGACTCGAAAGGGAAGATCTACGTCGAAACGGATTTTCCAGCCAAGCCAACACTCTCCATCGACGTGATCTATCGCCTGAAAACCCCGACATCCGCAAGTGTAAGGCCGTACAACCCACTGCGAGACGATGTGGAAACCAGCGTATCACCCGATGCACGGCCAGCGATCGAGAAGCTTGTCGATACACCCTTTCGATAGGCTGTCGAAATCGTGAGGGTCCGGGCAACTAGATGATCGGCCACCCGCGATCATCGAAGTGCAACGATCAAGACGACAATGAACAAAGCGATCGCGATTACGACCGCGATCGCTAACAGGGCACGATTCGAAGTTTGCGGGGTAGGACTCTGGGGCGGCTTGTTGGAACCAGATTTGCTCGCTGGCGCTGGGTTCTTGGGCCCGGACTGCCCGGGTTTCTTTGCAGCTGCATCCATCGGTTTGTGAAGAGGCGAGCTTTTGCCTGGACTCGATTGCGAGTCATCGGTCGCCTTGGCAATCGCCTGAGCTTTCGGCTGCTTAATGCTCGGCTGATTGGAGTCATTTACCAAATCGATATGGCTATCTACCGACGAGCCGTCTCCCTGAGCGAGCGTTCGAAGGATACCGGAATCGGAACTGGACAGACTGACAATCGCAGGAGGCTTTTCTTGCCCCCCCATGGTTTTCGCACCCCGATTGCTCACTGTCTCGGCAGTCGAACTGTTTCTTGATTTCGCCACTTCGAGAAGTTCATCGATGGACATTCCCTCTGGCGGTTTGACAACCACATGGGGATTCTCTTTTCGGTACTTAAGCAGCCAGTTCTGAAGAACCTCGGAGACTTGCTGGCAAGAGGTGTAACGGAATCGAGGATCCTTTTGAATCATCTTGACGCAGATCCCCTCGAGTTCGCCTGGGCAATCAGGGCGTTCCTTTCGGATGTCTTTGGGCATTACCTGTTGGTGTTTTGCGATGCGGCTGGCAATGCTTCCATCTGGGAAGGGAGGGTGCCCTGTCAGCAAAAAGTAAAGGGTGCAACCAAGCCCGTAAATATCTGCGCGGCTATCGACATTGTGGCTGTTGAGCGCCTGTTCGGGAGCCAGATAATCCGCAGTCCCGAGGACTTTATCGTTGTACTCCATCGTAATGGAGGCATCGGTATCGGCGGTGAATAATGCCAACCCCATATCCAGAACCTTGACGACACCATGACTATCAACCAGAAGGTTGGCTGGCTTGACGTCACGGTGGATCAAACCGAGGTCGTGTGCATGTTGGAGCCCGAGCGCTGCCTGAGAGATGTAATCGGCGGCAATCGCATAGGGGAGAGGTCCGTGTTTCTTGACCAAGATCTGAAGGTCCGGTCCCTCGACATATTCCATAACGAGGTAGTGTGTGTCGCGTTCATTGTCGATGTCGTAAGCGCGAACCACATTGGGGTGATTCAGGGAAGCGATCGCCTTGGCTTCGCGTCGGAATCGCTCCAGATACGAAGATTTGCCAAGTTTGGACTTCGGGAGCACTTTGATAGCCCGACGGTGTCTCATCACCGTATGTTCTGCCAAGTAGACGGCGCTCATGCCTCCGGTACCGATGTGGCCGAGTAGCTTGTGCTTCCCTAAAAAAAAGCCTTTATACTTCCCCTGCATGAGCTTTTCGGATTGCCAGCGGGTCAATAGCCCAACGGTCTCAAAAGCTTTGCAAAACTCGACCGGATCCTCCGGAAGTTCGCCACCGTGTTCTACACGCATCGACTCAATACGGTCCTTCAGCGCTCGAGCATCCACTAGCTTGCTTTTTTCGATGAGTTCGACGATGCGTTGCGAGGTGATCTGCGTCATGCCGACCCGTGACAGAGCGACTATGGGGCGGAGAGGTGTGTGAGTCCACTCCGGTCAGGTTATCGTTCCAGTTTAACGGAATTGTTGCAATTCGATACAAAGTGGGGATTTCCGGCCACTCGATTTCCGGAAGTTTTTACTTCAGGGATCGCGAGACTCGTTGAACCTGCGATACAACCCCTACAAGCATTGTTTTCCGCAGGCGTGGAAATGGGAAGGGGCCCACCAAAATGCGGGTGATTCGCTACACTGTATCGTTCGTTTGGACAACATATT
Organism: Planctomycetota bacterium; assembly: GCA_018970165.1. GTDB lineage: Bacteria > Planctomycetota > Planctomycetia > Pirellulales > Pirellulaceae > JBKCUI01. Next base: position 14,152 of record JAGWWZ010000090.1, read on the forward strand.
CTCTGTATCTCCCCAAGAGGTCCTGATGAGCTACTTTCCCGAAATATCGAACATCCCCTACGAAGGCCCTAATTCGCGAAACCCTTTGGCATTTCGTTGGTACAACGAGAATGAAATGATCGAAGGCAAAACAATGCGGGACCATCTCAGGTTCAGCATCGTGTATTGGCACACGATGCGGGGGGGCGGATCCGATCCATTTGGTATGGCTACGGCAATTCGACCCTGGGATGACGGTTCTGATAGCTTGGACAATGCGCTTCGGCGGGTGGAAGTAGCGTTCGAGATCTTCGAGAAACTCGGTGCTCCCTATTACGCATTTCACGATCGCGATGTCGCCCCCGAGGGGAAGACCATCGCCGAATCTCACCGAAATCTTCACAAAGTCACCGAGTCCCTCAAAGCCCATCAACAGAAAACCGGCGTGAAGCTTTTGTGGGGAACAGCCAACATGTTCAGCAACCCCCGCTTCATGCACGGGGCGGCAACTTCCTGCAATGCCGATGTCTTTGCCTTCGCCGCATCTCAAGTAAAAACAGCACTCGAAGTCACCAAGGAATTGGGTGGAGAGAATTACGTCTTTTGGGGCGGTCGCGAAGGATACATGACCCTCCTGAACACCGACATGAAACGGGAGATGGACCACCTTGGTAAGTTCCTGCACATGGCAGTCGATTACGCAAAGAAAATCGGCTTCTCTGGACCGTTCCTGATCGAGCCCAAGCCCAAGGAACCGACCAAGCACCAGTACGATAGCGATTCGGCAGCGTGTATCAATTTCCTACGCGCCTACGACTTGATGCCCTACTTCAAACTCAACATTGAGACCAACCATGCCACCCTGGCCGGACACACGATGATGCATGAGTTGGACTACGCAGGCATGCAAGGAATGCTCGGCTCGATCGATGCAAACACCGGCGACTTGCTCTTGGGCTGGGATACCGATCAGTTTCCCACCGATTTCTATCTCACCGCTCAATGCATGCTGGTCATCCTCAAGTGGGGAGGCTTCACCACGGGAGGCGTAAACTTCGACGCAAAGGTGCGACGCGAGAGCTTTGAACCGATCGACCTGTTCCATGCCCACATCGGTGGTATGGATGCGTTCGCTCGCGGTCTTCGAATCGCTGCAGAAGTCCGGAAAGATGGCGTCCTGAGCGACTTCGTAAAGCATCGCTACCGAAGCTGGGATTCCGGTATCGGAAAAGAGATCGAATCCGGCCGGGCAACCTTTGAATCGCTCGACGCATACATCACCGGACGAGGAGAAGCCTCAACCAACGAAAGCGGTCGCCAGGAAATGCTTGAGAACGTTTTCAATCGTTACTTGTAACTCGTGCCCGTCCCTGAGCCGATCGAACTAGCGGATCGGGATGAGCTGGGCGAAGTAGCATCGTCCACCGTGGTGACCTTGTCCTCCAATCGAGCCGAGTACTCAAGAACACTCCCCGGCCCCGAAAACGCGACCACTTGATGATCCCAAGCGAGTTCCTTTGAGATCATCCTCCCCGCATCGACATCGAATCGAATCGTACCATTGCTGAGCTGTTGCAAGATCTGCGCTTCCTCAGATGGCTCCCCCATCGTCGAGAGTGGTTCACTCTTGACGGAAACCGTCGCAACACCCGCACTGATCTTCTCCAGCTTGAACAGCTCGCGAAATTTCACGACGCGCTGTGTCCCATCTCTGCGATTGATTTTCATCTCGCGAGGTATCTCCCAGGTTGCTCCTATCGATACGGGACCTTTGGGCAACGGCATAGTCACATCACCCATCCCCATATGAGGTGGGTTGCGAATATCGCTACGGGCCACCACCATGCCAGTATCATCGATTCGAATCGTTGAAACTCGTTTGCCTACCTTATCCGCCGTCATGGAAAATTGCGGAGGGATGTAATCGCCAGACTCGCGTGAACTGTACTTGATCTCTTCGGCGTCCCCAACTTGTTGCGACATATCGATGCCATCAATCCAATATTCAAAAGTCACCAAACCCTTGCTGGCGTCAATGACGCGCCACGACTTGTCGGTCACAGTTCGCGAATGCGCATCCTGCTCCGCCGAATCAATCCGCGTCCCATTTTTTGCCAGGTGTGTAACCTCGCTGTGAATCACCATCCCATCCGTGAACTTGTATCGAAGCAAGACCTTCTCACCCGACTCGGGGCTAGCCGTTTCAACCAGCTTCTTAGGTTCAACATCTCTCAGCGTTTGAGATGCTACATCCTCCGGTGCCTTCGATTCTTCATTTCCAGAGGGCAATTGATTTGCACCGCTGGCGAGCTTGGCCGGCAACCGCTTCGGCTCTACCAGCTTCGTGGAACTCTCATCGCGTGGCGGGCGACGACTCGTAGATTCTGGACTGGGAGGTTCCTGTCCAGGGACGAACGAGGAAATACTCAAGAACGCAATAAAAAAATAAGCGATCCGTTGACCAAACAACATCGGGCTACCCTTGAAGATCTACGGGAAATACGACTCTTGTCGTCGGATGTACCAAATCCCCAAACTCTAGATCAATAGCGAATCAAAGCATTCGTCCCACACCGGCGACTGATGCTTACATTCGTAGGTTTTCGATTAGAATTTACTCAGTTAATGATTGCATTTGTCTCATCCCTCTCTCTCAACACATTCCAAATGATTGGCCGTTTAACCTCACCCATTCTTCTGGTTGTCATCTGCTTGCAACTCACGATCCCTGGAACCGTCTACTCCCAGCAAGTACCTGAGCAGGAGTTAGTTCCGAACATCCCGTATTGGAACGATGGCCATCCCAGGCATGTTCTGGATGTCTACCGTCCAACCAGCAGTGCAAAAGATGGCAAGCGACCGGTCGTAGTCTGGATCCACGGCGGTGGCTGGCAGACTGGGGATAAATCGGATGTTGCAATCAAGCCTAGATTCTTCATGGACAAAGGCTACGTCTTCGTAGCATGCAATTATCGGCTGCTGCCAGATGTCACCATGGATGAACTGATCCGCGATGTCGCTCAATCGATTGCGTGGGTCCACAAGAACATCGATATGCACGAAGGTGACACTGAGCGACTGATCATAGGTGGGCATTCCGCGGGAGCCCAATTGGCGGCGCTACTATGCATCGACGATCGGTATCTCAAGGAAGTTGGGGTACCCTTTTCATCGCTGAAAGGATGTATTCCGGTTGACGGAGACACCTACGATATCCCGAAGATAATCATGACGGCGGAACATCGCCAAATGATCTACGGGGACAAGATGCCGACGTTCGGCCATCGCCAAAAGTTCGGCAACGACCCGCTGAAACATGTCGATTTCTCAGCAGTCACGCATATATCAAAAGACAAAGGCATCCCACCCTTTATGATTTTGTTCTTCTCGGGCAACCCGGACACAACAGCTCAAGCTCGCAGGCTTGAGTCGGTCTTGAGCGGGTCGGATATCCCCGTCTCCGTCTTCGGCAGCTACGACACGAATCACTCGCTTCTGAACGACAATCTCGGTCGCCCAGGAGATGCGGCTACTCAGTCGTTGATTCAATTTTTGCAACGAATTTGAATAGTCCGTTGAGCAGCAGGTATCGTTTATCCCGAAATTGGATTGACGGCGGCAATCTTGGCGTGAGTGAAGTCGGATACGGCGCTGGGTTCGCTGCCGCACTGCGATGAGGGCTTTCTCAAACGCAATTCACACACGATCCCCACCAAGAGAATCGGCAGAACCGGTAGACTCAGGATGCTGAGAACCATAGCTGCCGCTGCGACAGCCATCGTCAGCAACATGTAGTAAACAAATCCAACTCTCGGCTGTTGAGCAAAAATCCAAAAGATGGGAAGCAGGAATACACACATGTCGTAGGAGTACGCATGGGGACTGAGCAAGAACGTCACACACAATATGAGAAGTAGCTTTTCAGGAGACAGAACATCGTAATTGCGTCGCTCGAAACAGCCTATCAGGCAGTAGATAGCGAGGATTACGCAAACGCTTTGTTTAAACCCTACTTGGAACGAGGCTGGTAATGCGTACGCGAGCGACAGCAGATTGCAAGACCAGTCGAGTCGGTATCCGTTCATGCCTGGATAGTTCGAGCTTCCCTTGACTCCTTCAAGAAATCCGAACCATGACTCAGCAGGTAACAGGCAAAGACCCGTTCCCCACAGCGCGGCAACGGTGATTGAAGCGCCTACGAAAAATCGGATCTTGCCGTGGCTCAAGAGCACAAGGGGTAGCAGGAAGAAAAGGGTTGGCTTGATCGAAAGTAAACCGAATACGAAACCGGCTGTTAGGTCCCTTTTCTTGAGGAGCAGTTGCCAGGTTGAGGTCACTATCAATAACCATATGACGCTCTTTTGACCCATAGTTAACGAAGCCAATACCGCTGGAAAGAGAAATATTCCGAACCAGATCGATACCTGGAGGGCTCTTCGACGAGAAGGTGATGAGAAGGTTTCAGACCCGTTTTGAAGAGCGATATTCCGTATCTGGTGCGAAGCAGAAATCGCGAATGCGATCAAGATGCCGAGCCAGACGAGAGCCGCCCAGCGATAGGGAATAAGTGCTAATGGAATGAAGGCGAAGTAATGCATGGGTGGATAGACGGGCGGAAAGAAGGAATTGGTATCCCATGCAAATCCAAGTTCCTGTTGGTCGTGTTGTTTCGCTTGAAAAAATTCCGCGTTGTAGAGGCTTTTTACGTCCCCTTCGAGAACGATACGCGCCCCGACCCACTCCTGGAGGAAGTCGGCACCGTATGGCGTATCTCCCTTATCCGGTAGCCAAAGATAGTTGGGAGCTGCTATTTGATAGAACGCGAAAATGAACAGCCATAGCAATGCCGAACCGAAAATCTTTCTCAACGACATTTTGCCAAAACATGATCCCGCACTTTGCAGCTCGCAATCCTGCTGGATAGCTTGGTCTTTTTGAATTTGACTCAACATGTGAAGCCGGGAAAAGATGCCGAATTCATCGAGGCAACACAAGCAATCGTATCGACTATAGCGACCTACCCACCTCGACTTTGGATGCTAAATTCTGCCATTCGATTCGCAAAAATGGGGGCAAAACAGCGGAATTGTTAAGCCTCTACTAGAATCGCTCGATTGTAATCCAACCTTCGGTATCGATAGATCCAACTGAATTGTCACGATCGCTTTTTCCCGAACAGTCGTTTCATTCCACACGGAGAGCCCCCAAGACTCCATGCATGGGCCCTAATCTGAAACAGACTCTCGCTTAAATGAGGGTGTCATCCTGACTCCACATTGAAGCTCATACGACTGACTAGGTTCGCTATCGCACCCAACCCGGTAGCAGAAAACGAATGGTTTTGGTGCGCATGGAATCCATGGCATCTCGCCTTGTGTGTTGCGATGTTATGCAACTTCATTTAAGCGTTGCGAGGTACTCGATCAAGTCGAGAAACTCCGTGGGTGCTATCGTCACCCCTAGGTTCTCTGGCATGCTGCTTTGTAGCGACTGCTTTCGCTCGGCGATATCGTCCGCTTTGTTAAGCGTTCGACTCTTGCCTTCGGGAAGCGAAAGGGTCAGCTCCGTATCGGTCTCCTTGGCAACGAAGCCGATCAAAACCTCATCGTCGTTGGTGCGAACTTGCTCGCTGATGTATTTCTGATCCATCTTGGCGCTCGGTTCGACAATCGACTCGATCAGGTCATGTCGATTCAATCGGACCGCTGCCTGCGTAAGCTCGGGACCGAATTGGTAGCCCTTGTCCCCGATCTTGTGACAGTTTGCACACACGCGAGCGAATACTTGCTGTCCATTTTTCGCGTTTCCTTTCAGCGCCTCGAGCGCTGCATAGGCGTTGTTGCGAGCGACCTGGGTGCGAGGCTCAGGAGCCTGAACCAAGAGTTTGATGTGTTTTTCAGCAGCGATTCCCGGACCATTGGAAGCCAGGAATCGATCGACCGCTTCGATCCCCTTAGGACTCTTCTTTGCGAGCTCTCCCGACTTGTACATCGGCTCCCATGTCGACTGAGTTGCAGCGATCGCATGTTCCGCGATGTACGCCAACCAAGGATCCACCGGGCCCTCAACGATCTTGAGCAAGGCATCGACGCTCGCTTCGCTCTGGAAATAGCTCAAGGCCCTGGCAGCCTCGGCCCGAACCCGAGGATGCGGATCGCTGGACGCCTGCACAATCTTATCGAATGCCGAAGGAGCAACGCGACTCAAATCACTCCAGACATGCACAGCCGCTGCTCGGGCTCGCGGATCGGCAGAGGAACCGATTTGCTCCATCAGCGCGTTGTCGATTCGATGATGCGTTTGCAGCACCCACATGGCTTCACATAGCAAAAGATCCCGTTGCGGGTCGGTCTTCGAAATCGTCGACCACCACGCAGCAACGGCTTTCGATACCGCGGCCGGATCGCGATCGGACAGCTCCCGCCGAACTCTGGCTCGCGTGCGAGGCTCAACTTCACGCAACTGCTCAAGCAGTTCGCTTTCGCTCTTGCCGAACTGCACAGCGGGTTTAATCAACGGACGATCTTTGGAAACCAATCGATAGATCCTGCCCCGGACATGGTCTCGATTCGGATCGCGCTGCGAATACTGCATGTGTCCGATGAGTGCGTTGCTCCAGTCTCCGAACCAGAGAGCTCCATCTGGGCCGATCTGCGGATCTGCGGGTCGAAAGTTTTTATCGCTCGAGCGTATCAAGTCGTCTGGAGTTCCATCGGCTCGCATCATGCGTTTGCCCGCGAACCCTGCCTCATCGTCTCGGATTTCAAAGCGAGGCATCCCATTCATGTTGATGACGCAAGCATAAGTGAGTTGCCCTTGCATGCTGTCCGGGAAGTGCCGTGACCAAATCAATTCGTTCCCCAACGCGGGCCGCATTCCTTGGTTGTCAAAAATAGGATTCAACCCTCGGCGAGGACCGATTTGGTTGCCGGATAGTGCGGTTGCCCAATGCTGCTGGGCATTGGTGCCGTCCCCTACGATCCCTTGCCCCCATGGTTCGAACATCATGCACCAAGGGTTCCCGTAACCGGGAGTCGTGAACCGTGAAATTTCAAATGTCTTCGGATCAAACACATAGCTGCCTGCCGCGCCCGACCATCGCTTGGGCCCCCAAGGGGTCTCGAGGGTGGTGCTCATCGCGACTCCTTCGAGCATGTGAAGCAACCCGCCATGGGAATACTCGAAAGCACCAATCGTGTGGTGTGTGTCATCTGTTCCCCAACCATCGAGATACTCGACGACTTGATCGGCTCGATCATCCCCATCGTTGTCTTTGAGCCAAATCAGTCGCGGTTGGTCGACCACCAACACGCCGCCGTTGAAGAACTCAAATCCAGTAGGACAGTGCAATCGATCGTAGAAGACTTTGGAGCGATCTGCTTTGCCGTCTCCATCGGTATCTTCGAGAATCAGGAGTCGGTCATTGGGCCGTGAATCACCGGGCCGCCACTGGGGATAAGTAGGCATGCATGCCACCCACAACCGACCACGATTATCAAAGTTGAGTTGCACGGGCTTGGCAAGCTCGGGAAACATCGTTTCGTCCGCGAATAGTTTGATTTCCAAACCTTCAGGGACTTGAGTGGCTGCGATGAATTCATCCGGCGAAAGGTAGCGAAGCTCTTTAGGTTCCGAGTAGCTTTGCGTCGGTGTTCCGAACCGGGTGGGTGGTATGATCAATGATTCAGTCGCTTGATCATCGATCTTGGGCATCGGACCTCCGGAGGCAACGGACCAAAGAGCTTTGTCACGCACCTCGGTCATTTGTCGAATCTTGTTGTACTCGCGAGGAAACGTCTCGTGATCCCAAGTCCGCCGACCGCCGTAAACATACCAGCCATTGACCATTCGGTAATCTTGTTGGTGCAACCAAGACTTGTCGTCGACCAGTTCGCGAAGCTGGGCCAATCTTTCCGAGGGACATGCCTTCAACGCATCACGCTGCGGCTCGCCCAAAAGTTTGTCACACAGAACATCGGCGACGAGCGACGCTCCCTGAGCGTTCACCTGGAAACCGGCGAGCGTGTATTGGCATCCTTTCTGCGCATCGAAGGCGGCCTTGGTTTCGTCGAACATCTCGATCACTGGCCAACCGGTCAAGGCCGCGACTCGGCGATGAGCTTGCGAATAAGCTGCGATGCGTTGATTGATCGGTGCCGCATCCGGAAGAAGAGGATCGTTGGTGTCTTCAAAGGCGATGGGGGCGACCAACACGAATCGAACTTTACTGCCCGTCTCGTCACGCGTATATCGTTCGGCAAACTGTTCGAGGAAACTCACATAGCTTCGCACAAAGGCTTCTGTCTCCGATGCTCCCGCATACGATTCATTGAATCCAAAGAAGCAGAAAACGGTATCGGGAGA
>JAGWWZ010000275.1 GCA_018970165.1 Planctomycetota bacterium
GAAGTATGAGTTTTGGGATTTCCTCGGCCCTGTCTTGGATGACAGTGGCCGATGCGTTGGTGCGGTTGCCCAAGACATGGTCAGTATGGAGATTCGATCATTTCCCGCCGATGCCGTAGTCGTTGCAACCGGGGGTTGCGGTCTTCTCTATGGTCGATCGACCATGTCGGTCTTCTGCACGGGAAGCGCGGCGAGCCGTTGTTTCCAAGCAGGTGCGAACTACGCCAACGGCGAGTTCATCCAAGTCCACCCCACTGCGATCCCTGGGGCGGACAAACTTCGTTTGATGAGCGAGTCGGCTCGCGGTGAAGGGGGCCGGGTGTGGGTGCCTCGCAAGCCGAACGACTCACGAGCTCCTAAAGATATTCCCGAATCCGAACGTTATTACTTCCTCGAAGAACGGTTCCCCAAGTATGGGAACTTGGTCCCTCGCGATATCGCTACCCGAGAGATTTTCAATATCTGCGTCAACGAAGGGCTCTCGGTCGACCCAACACGTATGTGCGTTTACTTGGATCTCACTCATATCCCACGCGCAGAACTCGATCGAAAGCTCGGCGGCATCCTCGAAATCTACGAGAAGTTCCAGGGTGTTGACCCTCGCGATGAACCGATGAAGATCTTCCCCGCCGTTCACTACAGCATGGGTGGCCTGTGGGTCGATTACGAGGCGAACGGCGAAGGAGGATTGCTACCCGGCTCTCCTCGCAACCAGTCCACCAATATTCCGGGGCTCTACGCGATTGGCGAATGCGATTATCAATACCACGGCGCAAACCGCCTCGGCGCTAACTCCTTGCTCAGTTGCATCTTCAGCGGACTGTTCGTCGGTCCGGGGATCGTCAACTGGATGCAAGCGAACAAAGCGGCAGCCGATCTGCCCAAGAGCTTGTTCGAGAAAGCTGTCGCAGTCCAAGACGCTCGCCACAAGCAACTCCTCTCGCAAAGCGGTGCTCGCGGTGAGAACCCCTATCTACTCCACCAAGAGTTGGGGGACATCATGACCCGCACCGCAACGGTGGTCCGGTACAACAACCAATTGACCGATGCGTTGGCCAAGGTTTCAGAAATGGCTCAGCGAGCCAAGCGATGCACGCTCGCAGATACGGGAACCTGGACCAACCAAAACGTGATCTTTACCAAAGCTTTGCAAGACATGTTCCCGGTCGCTGAGTGCATCCTCCAAGGTGCGTTAACCCGGGACGAGAGTCGAGGAGCTCACTTCAAACCCGATTTCTCGATGCCCAGCTTGACGTCCACGGAACCTACCGCACGTCGGCGCGAAGCGGAACAGTGGTGCGATGCATTCGATGAAAACACCAAGAAGTTTTTGAAGACTTCGGTCTGCTCCTGGAAAGGTGAAGCCCCCGAACTGACCTACGAAGACATCGATACTCGTCTTCTGACACCGCGACCACGTCTCTATGGTCTCGTCGGAGCCGAAGTCATCGAACAGGTTTGGAAGGAACGCACCGAATCCAAACCGCAGCAGGCCTCGGACAAGAATCTTGTCGGGGCTGGATCACACTGATCTCCCACTGATCGGTCAACTCACCACTCAAAACATCCCATCCAATAAATTACTAGGCATTTGAAAGGCATCCCATGATCGCAGCCGGACCAGAAGCCACAGCCAAGCGACGGCCATCTAAAATCAACGTGCGTGTCTTGCGTCAAGATGGCCCAGGACTCCCTCCCTACTGGGAACGACATCAAGTCGATTACGAGCCGGACATGAACGTCATCAGCGTGCTCCAAAAAATCGCAGCCCAGGCTCGTACCAGCGATGGAAAGGAAGTGGCACCCGTTGCTTGGGATTGCGGTTGCCTCGAAGAGGTCTGCGGATCCTGCACGATGGTGATCAACGGACGAGTCCGACAGAGCTGCAGTGCGATCGTCGATCGTTTGCTCGAAGATAATCCCGACGAGATCGAACTTCGTCCGATGACCAAGTTCCCGGTCGTCCGCGATTTGGTCATCGATCGTTCGCGACTGTTTCATTCGCTCAAGCGAGTGCAGGCATGGGTCCCCGTCGATGGCTACTTTGATATGGGTGCAGGCCCCAGGATCTCTCGCGAGGACCAAGAACAGAACTACCCGCTCAGCCAATGCATGAGCTGCGGTTGTTGCTTGGAAGCTTGCCCACAGTTCAATAAAGTCGAATTGCAACGCAACCCCGGAGAGAGCGATGAGGATTTCGCTGCTCGCAAAGAGGCCGCCTACTCGGTTGAGTTCGTCGGGCCTCATGCGATTTCCCAGGCCATGCTGTTCAATGCGCATCCCGTTGGCAAAAATCTGGAGCGAGAGCGGATGGAGGCCCTGACCTCCAGTGGTGGAATCCAGGCCTGTGGCAATGCTCAAAACTGTGTTGCGGTGTGCCCCAAGGAGATTCCGCTCACGACATCCATCGCACGAGCCGGTAGGGCAGCAACGGTTTATGCCTTCAAGAAACTGTTCGATCGCTAATTCTGTACGGTTGTCCGCTTGTCGCGGTCTTGGAAGGCAAGTTAAATAGAGCCTGCTCCGTTCGACGAAACCTTTGAGACCTGGCGACTATGATGCCTTACGCGCTGCTCGGAACACGGTACCTCAACCACTACCTGCTTGTCTTGTTCTCTATGTTTGCCTGCCTCGCAGGCGCAACTGCGTCGCAGGGGCAAGATACCGCAGGTGTGCAAGACAAAACCACCAAATCACCTGCAGAGCCGGAGGGCACCATTCCGCCGGTAACATCGACGGAATCTGCGGACACAAGCAAGGCAGACGAATCTGCTTCAGCGTCGGATGCTGCAGCAACTAATAACAAGACTGCGCCGGCCTCCGACCGAGTGGTTGTGTTGATCGGCAGCCTAACCATCTTTATTCTTGCGATCTTCGTCGGTTTTGAAATCATCAATAAAGTCCCACCCACGCTCCATACTCCGCTGATGAGTGGATCCAATGCGATCAGCGGTATCACCATCGTCGGAGCACTCCTCGCGACCGGTTTCGCAAAGATTGGTTTCGGGAGTTTTTTCGGGTTGGCAGCCATTGTTCTCGCAATGATCAACGTTGCAGGGGGCTTCTGGGTGACCCATCGTATGCTCGCCATGTTCAAGAAGAAGTAGATTGGTCCCGCCATGAATCCCTCTGCTCTCACTCCATTGATTCTGCTGGCATACTTGCTCGCTTCCGTCATGTTCATCTTGGGTTTGAAGTCCATGTCTTCACCCAAGACCGCCGTGCGAGGCAACATACTCGGGACGCTCGGCATGTTTGTTGCCATTGCCGCAACCTTGCTGGATGACCATGTCCAGGGCTACTGGTTGATTGGCATCGGCTTGATCGCTGGCGCGTTGATTGGACTGTGGTTAGCGCAGACTGTACCGATGACCGGCATGCCCGAAATGGTGGGACTGCTCAATGGATTGGGAGGGGCTGCTTCGACCTTTGTCGCTTTCGCTGATTTGCTTCAGAACGACCATCAAGCCATCGATACGCTGATCGCAATAGGATTGTCGGGATTGATCGGAAGTGTGACTTTCTCGGGCAGTATGGTCGCCTATGCCAAGCTCAAGGAGTTCAAGCAGTTCAAACAGCCGTTCGGGTTACCCTTCCAAACGGTGATCAACGCGGGCATCCTTCTCGGTATCCTTCTTCTCATCGCCTTTAGTGTATCAACCCAGAGTTTCGTCCTTCAGGTACTGTGCTACTTGGCAATCACCGCCCTGGCATTGATCTTGGGGTTCTTCTTGGTGATGCCGATCGGCGGCGCTGATATGCCGGTGGTGATCTCGCTGATGA
>JAGWWZ010000276.1 GCA_018970165.1 Planctomycetota bacterium
AGAAGAAACGCATCCATAGCTTCAGGAGCGTCGATTTACCCGATCCATTGGGGCCATAAATAGCGATGTTTTGTCCGTGTGGAATTCGGAGGGAATCGAGATGAAGTATGCGAACGCGATTGCGTTCGACAATCACATCCTCGAGTTCGAAAAGATACTCCACATCAATTCAATCCAAACGGTCCAACGAGATGATCCCGTTTCTCTTCTGCTGTCAGGGGGATGGGTTGTCCGAGGACAATGCCCATCATGTATCGATTTGCGGCAGCTAGCATCTCGGTGGACAGCTCATCGGGTTCCGCCCCGGAATCCTCATGGGATTGAAGATGCCAGAAGGTGTATCGAAGACCTGATCGGTGGACCAAACGGATCGCTTCTCGATCGTTTGTTTCGTTGCACAGAGAAGAGCCTCGACGGCTGATGTAGAGAAACGGTAGGGATCGAGCGAGCTTCCAATTGGACAGAGAGCCATTCATGGTTGGAATCGGACCGCTCATGCTCACCACACCTGCTAATCGCTCCGAATACTGAAGTCCGATCCATTGAGCCAAAGTTCCTGCTGCACCGAAACCAGCCAAAAAGATTCGGGTCGAATCGATAGGAAGCGTTTCAATTGCGCTGAAGATGCATTCGCAAACGGCTTCCTCGGCATACGCATAATCCTCTCGAGAACCACCCCACGAGAAAAGATTCCTTTTCGATTCGGTTCGAATGTTGGCGCGAGGAGCAACACCGATGTAGTTTTGGTTGCTCAGGGCCTGCATGACCGGTTGGAGCTCATACTCACTACTCCGTTGACTGTGCAACCACACAACGAGTGGGTAGTCGTACGACGGTGTGAAAGAAGTCGGGAAGAACAAGCGATGCGTAAAGTCGATCGGTAGTTTTGGATTCTCTTGAACTCTTCGCTTCTTGGTTGCCGTCTGTCGAAAGGGAGCCGCAGGGGCCAGCAAAGTGGGAAGACGATTCATCGAATATTTCCTAGAGGGCCAAAATGGTTCGACTCGGTCGCGACCTAATCTACCAGACTCAGGTGGATGCGACAGGTTGTAGGCCAACGATTCCGAGGAGGTCAATGGCGCATACGACGAGAATTCGGCTGGCTAGATGACCAACCGAATGCTTGCATTAAAAAGTAGCGATTAGGAAGCCGAGAGAAGCTGGCCCATGGTGCCGACCAAAGACTTTACGGCATCGACGCTTTTCTGGAACGCAGCTTTTTCGGAATCAGACAATTGCAGTTCGATGATCTTTTCGATTCCGGAGCTCCCCAACACGACAGGTACACCGACATAGTAACCTCCAACTCCGTATTCGGCGTTGCAGAGGGCGGCGCAAGGTATGAGTCGTTTCTTGTCTCGAACCACTGCCTCTACCATTTGAGCGGTTGCAGCTGCAGGAGCGTAGTAAGCAGAGCCAGTCTTCAATAGAGAAACAATTTCAGCCCCTCCGTCTCTCGTCCGTTGAACGATTTGTTCCAGCCTGTCCTTCGCTATCAGTTGAGTCACGGGAATCCCCCCAACACTGGTGCAACTCGCGATGGGAACCATCGTATCACCGTGCCCTCCCATGAGCATGGCTGAAACATCCTCAACGCTCACGTTCAACTCCATCGCGAGGAACGCGCGAAATCTAGCGGTGTCCAACACGCCGGCCTGCCCGATCACTCGATGCGATGGGAAGCCGAGTACCTGGTAGGCCCGCTGCACCATAGCATCGAGCGGGTTGCTGACGACGATGACAACCGCATTCGGGCTCGTCGACTTTACGTTTTCGGCAACGTTGGTGACGATCTTGGCGTTGGTGCTGAGCAGATCGTCTCGGCTCATCCCAGGCTTGCGAGCAATGCCCGCGGTGATCACGACGACGTCACTGTTGGCTGTGTCCGCATAATCCGTCGTGCCAACCAGCCGGCTATCGAAACCCATAATGGGGGAAGCCTGGAATAAATCGAGAGCTTTCCCTTTGGGCATATTCTCGGTCATCGGGATGTCTAGCAAGACGACATCTCCTAGTTCGTTCGCTGCGCACCAGTGAGCACAGGTCGCACCGACATTTCCGGCTCCAACGATTGTGATTTTCGCTCTTCGCATGAGGTCTATTGCCTTGTCCTGGATGGTGGTTGACAATGGAGGTGGTGTTTAGAACCAGGAAGTATGGCGCGTGAGTCGCGACCGTCAAGAGGCGTGTGACTCCGTAAACTCACATCGAATCGAACATGCATTTTTTCCAAAAGCGAATCAAGCTGCCAGCCTACTCGCGCGGTTGCCATCTTATCACCTCGACGATTGTCGCCAGTGTGCCGGAAATCCAAGAGTTGGAGATCGGAACACTGCATTGCTTTTTGTTGCATACGTCGGCCAGCTTAAGCATCAACGAAAATGCAGATCCTGATGTAAGAAAAGATTTGGAAATGGCGATGAATACCATCGCTCCCGAAGCTCTCAGTTACGCACACACGGTCGAAGGCCCCGATGACATGCCGGCTCATGTGAAATCCTCGATCCTGGGATGCAGTTTGCTGATTCCAATCGCACGAGGTTCGCTCGAACTGGGGACTTGGCAGGGAATCTATCTCTGGGAGCATCGCGACAAAGCCTCGGGGCGATCGATCGTGCTGACCGCGATGGGGCAATCCGTTTCGAGGGATTGATGCTCGAAAGACCCGAGATGCTGGGACGGGCGGATGCCATGGGGAAACGAGGGTGCCGCCGATCGAATTTGCAGTATTTTTAGCCGTTTTCAACCATCCCAAGGGAGTTTTCCCCGCGATTGAAACGCATCAGTATCTGCGGATCGCACCCTTTCTCGCCGCTTTGAGAAATACCGGAGAATGTTGGAATGATTTTCAGTTGAATCCATCCACTCGATTGCTACTCTATTTGGTCATGGGAACCGGTTTTGGGCTTCCCAATCTGCTCTTTTATAAAAAATTTTTTGAGGCAAGAAATGACTTCGTTCCGTCGCTTACGGCAAGGGTTCACGCTAGTAGAACTGCTGGTCGTTATCGCCATCATCGGCATCCTGGTCGGATTGTTGTTACCAGCCGTTCAAGCTGCCCGTGAAGCGGCTCGGCGGATGCAATGTTCCAACAATCTTAAGCAGATCTCGCTGGCAACTCTCAATTATGAGTCTGCCCACGGTCGGTTTCCACCAGGACGAATGGCTCCGGATTATAGCGTAGGAGGTGTACCGCAAGCTTCCTACACGAGCTATCCAAACACGCTCCCCGCAGGGGCTTGGACCGGTTTCCGATCGGTTCACACCTTCATCCTGCCGTTCATGGAGCAGGGAAACATTTACAACATGATCGACTTCAGCGTTCCCACATCGGTGCGGATGACCACCGGGGGGGGAGTGACGCCGATCAACGCGAACTACCGAGCGTACGCAAATGCGGCTGCGATCTTTATCTGCCCTTCCTGCCCCAATACGGGAGTGATCATCACCGAGAACAACTACCGCTACAATTTCGGCGGATCGACTCCTTTCGGTGGTGCTCTGGGAACGAGCAACAACAACAACACAAGTGCGACCTCGCCTGCGGGATTTTCCTGTCGCGGCAATGGAGCCTTTTCGATAGGCCCCGCGATGAAGATTTCTGCTCATTCGGATGGCTTGTCGAACACGGTCTTTTTCTCAGAGCGGACAAAAGGAAGCGGCCGAAATTTGGCGGTCAGCCTGCCTGGTCCTGAAGACGTGACCAACATGCTCAGTCGCCCAAACAATCTCGTAGACGCGAACGTCATGTTCTCCGCGTGCCAG
>JAGWWZ010000277.1 GCA_018970165.1 Planctomycetota bacterium
CGATTGGAATTTTTCGATGATTTCTTCGCTCTCGCTTCCAGCGCTCATGATCAGACGATGCACGCGGTTGCGGAGAATGTTGTAGATAGCGATGGCCGGGATCGCCAGGTAAAGACCGACGAGCGTGGTGTAGAGGGCTTGCTCGATACCATTTGCGAGTTCGTTGGGTTTGGGGGTTTGCGGGCTGCTGGCAATGGTACCGAAGGAAGCCACCATCCCTTGAACCGTTCCCAGCAGTCCAACCATCGGAGCGATGTTGCCGATGAGGGCGATGTAGCTGAGCATTTGTTCGAGACGCATGGTTTCCGAGTCTCCGGCGACCTGCATCGCCTCTGTGACGGCCTCCTTTCCTTTATGGATTTTTCCTAGACCAGCGGATACTAAGGTCCCTAAGAGGCTGTCATCGGCTTGTACCAGTTCGACCGCTCCCTGTGCGTTCTTCTCATCCAAGCTGCTGTTGATCCCTTGGAGCAGATCGGGTGGAACGAAGTTATTCTTTTGGACAGCGATAATCGCTCGAACGACAAGGGCGACCAAAATGATCGACATGATCAGGAATGTGATCGCATACATCGTGCCGAGCGACTTCCATGTCTTGACGAGCATGTTCTCGGTTTTGGGAGCCGGGTTGCCTTGGGCAGCAAGGGCAGCGGCGGCAGCAACTGCAGCACCTCCCTCATCTTGCGCGATGGTGGTCGAGTTAGCGAGAATCGCTACCGAGAACATGGATGCGACAAGCGCCAGAAAAGGGATCAAGACCTGTCGCAATGCGCGTGGACGAGGAAGCATAGTGACTCCAAAAGGCAAAAGAGCTTGTGGTGAATGAGTGAATGAGAAGTGTTGTGGTGAGACGTTTATTATCCTAGCGAAAGATCGCGTCGGAGTGTTCAAGAATCGAGTGTAATGGCGGCTACTTCTTGGTCCATGGGCTGGTGGGGTAAAGTTTGCCAAGTTTAAGTTTGGCATCGGCTGCTCGTTGGGTGTTGCCCATCTTGCCATAAAGTTTGGAGAGTTGGAACAACGCCTCGGCGTGGGCATCGGCTTGCATGGGGTAGAGGAGATCGGTTTTGAGGTAGGAGAGTTCGGCCTCGTCATTTCGACCTGCGGTAGCGAACATGAACCCGAGGGTATTGAAAAGTTCTGAGAACAACTCGGAATCGGTGGAGTCTCCCTCATCGACCATTTTCTCCAAGTCGCCGATGGCTTGTTCTGTTTTCCCATCGGCGGCATCGCATCGTATGAGTGCGACACGGGCAAGTTTCTGATACTTGAGGGATAGGGGATCGGAGAGTTTGGCTTCGATGACCGAAGCGAACTTGCTCTTGGCTTCAGCGGTAGAGTTCTGGGCCAGGAGCGCTTTGGCTTGCAGGAAGTTCCCTTTGAGTTTGAGTTCGGGGAAGGGAGCGGTTGCGAGACCACCGTAATATTTCGCGGCTTGATCATAGGCTCCGCCTGAGAGGGCTAGGTCACCCATCGTTTCGGCGGCGGGATAAAAGTGGTGGCTCTGCGCATCATCTTTGACCCAGTCGGTGAGTTGTTTTAGGGCGCTGGCCGGATCGCCGCGCCCTCGCAGGGCCAGCAAGCCTGCCAGATATCCTTTGTAGAATCGATACTCGAGTTTCACGTCGTCGGTTTCCAGGGACCCCGCGTCGATCTTTTTGAATTCTTCGACAGCTTGTTCCAACTGGCCCTGAGCGGTGAAGTCTTTGGTGCGAGAGAAGGGTTGGGGTTCGCCATCGAACACGATTCGTTGGAGTTCGTTGGTGGGGAAGTTCTGTTTATTGCCTCGAACTTCGATCACGATCTTATCGCGATTTTTTTCGACGATCTTTCCGGTGACCGCCGCTCCTTTGACGGGAAAGACGCGGTCTCGATCCTGGGCTTGGATGGATACCGGGACCAGGAGCATGGCGAGGAGGGTGACGATTCGAAGCGGGAGATGGGATAGGTACATGTCGATTTGATCAAAGTTTGGGGACTGATTAGTTTCCGCTGCCCGGCTGGCTGGTCGCAGTGGCTAGGCCTGCGAGTCCGGAGGCTGTTTTTCCAGATTTCTGTTGGATTTTGCGGGCCAGTCGATCGAATTCGTCTTTTTTGACTGGACCGCCGAGTTCCGGGAATCGGACCATAGTTTGCGATATATCGTTGATAGCGGCATCGAATAGTTTTTGTTTCTTCGCCGGATCGGTTTCCGCTTCCGCCAACTGGGATCGGCAGTCCGCGATGCTCAAGCGGGCTTCAAAGAATTGGGTTTGGAACGCTTGATCTTTGACCGCCAGTTGAGCGATTTGGCCAAAGCCCCAGATCAAGTTTTTCTTGTTGGCTTGCGGTTCGGCCCCGAGCATAGCTTGTTTGAGTTTTTCTTGATCCTTCCCTTTTGCGGCAATCATCAAGTTGCGGGCTGCCTCGACTTGGATGGTGATATTGTTCTGTCGAACCTGTAGAGCTTGCACGAACAATTGATGGGCTTCGTCGTATTTTCCTAAACCGCGTTTCGCGAGAGCGATGCTCAAGAGCAATTCTTCGGGCTTCTTTTGGGGGCCTTGATCCGACTGGGGCAGGCTTCGAAGTTTGTCGAAAGCTTTCTCGGCTGCTAAAAGCATGTTCTTGGCCTTTTCCGCCATCTGCGGTTCTTTCTCCCACGCAGTTGCAAACTGCGTGACCGAGGCGCCGATGGAATCCAAGGTGGATGCATCCTTGCTGATTTCGATCAGTTGATCGATCAGAACCTTGTAGGCATCGGCTAGGTTATTCTTCTGAGCTTGCTCTTTCGTGGATTCCAATTGGTTTTGGATATCGACTGCGAGGTTGCGAAGGGTTCGGTTAAGCATGTTCGGGTCGCCGGTTTGTTCGCTCAATTCCCGGAGTGTATTGATCGACGCAGCAACTTGATCGGGAGTCATGGGAGTTCGACCTTGGGCTGCGGCCTGAACCATGGCTTGGAGATTGAGGCGTTGTGTTTCCAAACGGAGTTCAGGTTTCAGTTCGGCGATTGCGGTAAGCTGCGCGAGGGCTCCTTTGCCGGGCTCATTGAGATACCGCAAGGCATCGTCGAGCTTGCCAGTTTTCAAGTTCATCGCGACCAGGTTGTTGGTTCCTTCGAGGGTGGTCTTGCTGACTTCTTCGGCAGCCAGTGCGTTCCAGGCTTTGGTGAGGAGCGCGTCGGCTCGAGCGCGGAATTCCAGATCCTCAGCCGTTTCTTCTTGACCATCTTTGCGACGTTGCAGGGAGGCGTTTCGATATTGGATCCAACGAACATTTCCCATCACGAACTCCAAAATGCCTGGGGGGCCTTTTTTGAGGGCCAGCATCTTTTCGGCGTCATCCCAGCGTTGCTCACCGATGGCGAGTCGGGCGAGCACGTCCGCCGCTTTCTCGCTCTGAGAGGAGTCGGGGGTGATTTCTAGGAATTTTTTAGCCAAACTATCTAGGAGGCTGGTGAGTCCTGACTTTTGGTCGCTAGGAGCGGCTTCGATGGCTTCTGCGAGGGATGCCAGGGCAATGTCTCCTGCTTGCTGAGCCTCTTCGGTTCCGCGATGGGTTCGGATAATGACATTGGCGATCGCGTAGGCTTCGCGATAGCGCTGAAGCTGATAATAGAGGAATGACTGCTGCAATCTCGCCTTCAGCAGGTCATCGCGCGAATCGCTGTCGCGATATTTTTGGAAGGCGATGTTGTTCAGTTCGATCGCTTGTTCGCGATCGCGAGCCGCATCGCTTTTGAGCAGGTCGATTTGCTCTTG
>JAGWWZ010000278.1 GCA_018970165.1 Planctomycetota bacterium
ATTGTTGGTGATCGATACGTCGTTGCCCGACTATGAGCAGTTGATCTCCAGTTGGAGGCTTGATCAGGATGCCAATAGCGAGTTCTCGGTGCTGTTGGTGGATCGTTCGGTCGATGGCGTGACGTTCGTCAGCGATTACCTCGCTGCCTCGGACATGCGGTTTGATACGATCCATTTGGTGACACACGGGTTTGCTGGCGGTTTCGATTTGGGTAGCACCTCGCTGAATACAGGCAACCTCGAACAGTACGCAACACAGTTCGACATCTGGAGAAGCAGTCTGACCGATGACGCAGATCTACTCTTGTACGGCTGCTCGATTGCCAATGGTACAAGTGGATCCACCTTTTTGAGTGAACTGGCTAACCTGCTGAGCGTCGATATCGCAGCCAGTATCGATTTCACGGGTGCTTCGGCACTGGGAGGCGATTGGGATCTCGAGTATAGGATTGGCTCGATCGATGCGCAGCTATTCGCCGATCGCGGGCAACTCGATAGCTATATGCGATTGCTGGCAACGGGCACTGCATCCGCGGATTTATTGACCGGCTCGAACGTGACCGAGACTCATGATGGATTGGCGGGGAACGATGTTCTGCTGGGAGGCGCGAATGTTGCCAATGATGGGCAGTTTCTGAATGGAAACGTTACCGGTAGCTATACAACATATTGGGCCGGTCAAGCGTTGGGCGGTTGGAATGTAACTCAAGGGTCGATCGATTTATGGAATACTACCGAGGTGATTTCGCCGACCGGTGGACGAGCGATTGATTTGGACGGAGCGGGGCCAGGCGCGATATCTCAAACATTGACTACGGTTATCGGAAATACGTACGCAGTTCGATTCTTGATGTCAGCCAACGCGACTGGGGCAGTTACGAAGGCGCTTGAGTTATCCGTAGGGGGTAACATATCGGTCTATTCAATTACCACAACATCGGCACACTCTATCAGTTCGGTAGCGGGATGCGAATGGTATGAGCAGTTTTACACCTTTACTGCTACAAGTACATCGACCACGATTCAGTTCCGCAGTTTAAATAGCTCGGGTGCCAGCCCCGCACTCGCCGAAGTAGTCGTCGCTGACCTGACTGCGAATAACGGCAATGACACACTCAATGGTGGAGCGGGTGCCGATACGATCATTGGCGGTGGTGGCAATGACATCATCAATGGGGGTAGCGAAAACGATTGGATCCGTGGTGGGCGCGGCAATGAAACGATCGACGGCGGGACGGGCATAGATATCCTCGTCTTCGGCGGCTCGCGAAGCGACTATCAGGTTTCTCTATCAGGTTCAACCTACACCATCACCGACCTGCGCGGTGGATCGCCTGACGGAACGGATACGATCACCAATATTGAAACCTTCCGCTTCCTCGACCAGGACTACACCACAGCCAACGTCACGCTCAAAATGCCGATCGTTGAGACCTTTGAGAATGGATCTCTCACAGGCTGGACAGGCGGAGCGATCGTCTCGAGTAATGCAGATTACGGATCGTTCCTCACTTCCGCGACTGCGCTGAACAACCCCAATACATCTACGGGTGCTCTGGGTATTTACAATGCGCAGGATGTCTATAACACCTTCAGTTTAAGCGGTAATCAAACGTCTGTAACCATCAGCTTCACGTTCCACGAGATCGATTCTTGGGACGCCGAGAACTTCCTGGTCTGGGTCAATGATACGCAAGTTTTCGCGAATGTATTCGGTATTGCTACAGAGAATTACACTACCACCACGACAGACACAGCCGTATCGAACGTAGGTTTTGCAGCCTACAACGACCAAACGCATACCATCGTATTGACCGTTAACACGACAGGCACATCGCTCAAGCTGGGCTTCGGCTCCGGGCTCGATCAACAATGGAATGACGAAGCGTGGGGCGTTGATAATATCGTCATCCGCGAGCAAAACGCGACGACCTCGACCACCTACAGCGAAGGCACGACCAGCGCGGATATCTACGCCGGTGGCATGGTAGGGGCATGGCGTGGCGATGGGAATGCTAATGACCAGCTTGGACAAAACAATGGTAGCCTGGTCAATGGAGCCACCTACGGCACAGGACGGAGCGGGCAAGCCTTCTCGTTCGACGGAGTCGATGACTATGTACAAATCGGCTCGTCTTCCACCTTTAAGATGACCAACGCCTTCTCATTGGAGGCGTGGGTCAATCCAACAGGAAGTGGGACGTTGGGACAGGCCGGTGTGATTGCCGGGCGTGAAGGCGAGTATCTTCTGGCTCGCAACAACACGACCGGTCGACTCAATTTCGCGATTGCCAATGCAAGTAATGCCTGGGCGATCACCGGTGGTTGGGTTGACACGAGTTATACCATCGCGACCAATACTTGGACGCATCTCGCGATGACCTTTGAAAACGGTGTGGTCTCGTTCTACGCCAATGGCGTTTTGGTGCATTCAGCCAATACGGGATCCGCCACCATTGGTGACTACCATCCAATCACAGACGATTTCTGGATCGGAGGCCGACAAATTTGGAACGGAGATAAATTCAACGGACTCATCGACGAAGTCGGGATTTACAACCAAGCGTTAACCGCATCGCAAATTGCGGCGATCGTGGCGGCCAATGGTGCAGACAAGGGGTTGTCTTCTCCGCTCGATTTGAGCAACGATTCGTATGCAGGCGGCACCGGCAATGATTCGATTGCGCTGGGAGCTGGCAACGATTACGCGACCGGTGGAGATGGAAACGATCTGATCGATACCGGCGCGGGGGCTGATTTCCTCTCCGGCGGCTGGGGCAATGATACGCTCACCGGCGGACTGGGGAACGATACTCTCGACGGCGGTGCTGGAAACGATCTGCTCTTCGGCGACAACGGCAATCTGGTCTACAACGGCAGCTTTGAACTCGGGGGAACGGGATACGGAAGCACTCCGACAGGCTGGACCAAAACGGGCACAGCAAGCGACGGGGTGGATACGACCGCGAATCGAATAACCGAAGGCTCACGTTACTATGTATTTGGTGGCTGGGTAGGTGCAGTACAAGGTGGCACGATCAGCCAAACCATCAATACTGTGGCCGGAACAGCTTACACCCTTTCGTTTGATCTTAGCCAACAAGATCCTGCAGTAGGCCGCTTACAAACGACAGTGACCTCCGGCGGAAGCACCCTTCTCAGCAATCAGGAAGCAATTTCTGGCCAGCGCCTCAGCTTCAGCTATACTTTCGTCGCGACTTCGAGTTCTAGTACGATTTCCTTTAGTGATGTAACCACCAATATCACCACGGAATATGATCTGGCTCTTGACAATGTGCGTCTCTTCGAGGTTGCCGGCGGGGCCGATACGCTGATCGGCGGCAGTGGCGATGATGTACTCTACGGCGGCGGTGGAAACGATTTCATCTCGGGAGGGCCCGGGGCAGACTACATCGATGGCGGTCCTGGGACTGATACGCTGAGCTATTTCGGAAGCACGGCCGGCGTGAACGTCAATCTGTCCAATCAACTCGGGCATACCGGCGGTGATGCTGCGGGAGATCGAATTACCAATATCGAGAACCTGATCGGCTCGGCTTTTAACGATACGCTGACCGGGAATAGTGGCGACAACGTTATCGAAGGTGGCCTGGGCAACGACATTCTCGACGGCGGGGCTGGTACCGACACCGTCAGCTACGCTAGTGCTACCTCCGGAGTTACCGTCAACCTCGCCACGACCACCTCCCAAAACACGGTTGGTGCTGGCTCCGATAC
>JAGWWZ010000279.1 GCA_018970165.1 Planctomycetota bacterium
GGTTTCAAGGTCTTCATCGGTTTGGTAACTCACTTCGCGAGTTCCTGCAGGCAAACCTTCGAGAGTGGCGGGGAGCTTGCCGCGCATCGCGCTTAACAGAAACGGGGTCGATTGTCCCAGCCCTTCACCACCACCCGCCCAGGTCAGTAAGCCCACGACGCGCGGTCCACCTTCCGAGTAGTCGATCAAACTCGAGCCACTGCGCCCTCCGATCGCCTCGGGTTTCCAGGAAAGGATCTGGCCTTCGCGACGGTTGAGTCGGAGGACCTGGAGGCTTGGCCATTCGCAGCGAGGGCATCCGAAGGTGGTGACCGACGAAGCAATGCTTGGGTACCGATCGGCCAGCGGAATCGGAGCCACATCGCTCGCGAAATTGGCGTTGCACTTCAGTAAGGCGAAATCAACACTGGTGCCGCGACCGTACCCCGACGAGATGATCGTCCCAGTGCTCCGTTCACTCGAACCGTCCACGTTCCATCGCTCCACATTGACCGTTCGACCTCGAGTCGTTCCCGCCACATGCGCGTTCGTAAGAACGATGGCGTTCCCCTCTTGCGTCCGTCCGACAACGGTCCCGCTCCCGCAGACTCCGCTGACCGTCACGCGTACGGTCGCGCGAATGACCTGGTCGAAGCGGTCCTGTTCGGACGTCGCAGCCAAAGGAAGAAGCGAGTCTTCTTCAAGCTGCAGTTCCTCTCGCAGTGGATTGAGGTAAATGGTCCCCACAGCCAGGGTCTCTGGTCTGCAGTTTCCATCCACACAGATCGGCTCTTGGGCGAATGCGAAGGTAGCAAGGCACCCGATCACGAGCCATGGCACGACGAAACGTTGGATCTTCATGGGAATTCCTGTGAACGAGGAGAATGCAATGTTGGATTACTGACTGACGCGGATGCGGACCGTGGTATCCGCGAGCGCAGCGGCCCGGACGACTTTGCCAATCGCTTTGTTGCCCGCGGAGGTAGTGGTCACGACGTTGTTCGTGTCATCCCAGTACAAGAGAACCCCCACCGTGTACGCCACTCCGGTGTTCTTGTTGAAGTCGAAGATGCCATCGACAGCGAGGGCGCCGGTCTCTCCTGCAGCAAGTGGACGCAGTGTGACCCCGACCAAGTCCCCCTGCACGACCACATCTCCAGACGCAAGTGCGGTGGCTGGGGTGTGATCGATGTAGTGGCCTTCCTGGATGAACGTGGCTTGTGGCATGGTTTTCTGTTCCTCAAAGAGATGGTCGAAAGCAGTTAGAGCGAGTGATTTGGTGAGGTGGTTTAGACCTCACCCTTACTCTTCACAGCGCCGCGAGGATCCTGGAGTGCGACCCCGAAATCGTGGTAGCCCCGCATCTGGACACCGAGGACGTTGAAGTCCGCGTCGGCCGTTTCGATAGTGGGAGACTCTTGTCCATTCAGGAACGCGACTTCGATGGTCGGAACATCGTTCGGATCGGAAATCAGATACCACGCCTTGGTCGAGTTCCCCGTGTACGAAGTGTTGCCCAAGTAACGACTGACCTCGACACGGTATTTCCCTTGGTGGGGATTAGTGATTGGCATCCTGGCGTTGGCTGTGTTGTCGCGCATTTCGAGCGACTTGAAGAGCTGCGACGCCATGGCTGAAACAGCCGTCGGCACCAAGAGAATGGCTGGCATGAGCCCGATCGGCTTGCCATCTCCATCCACCTGGTCCATGAAGGTGGTCTCGCCCAACGTCAATCCATCGATCGATAGAGCGGTCGTCGCTCCCGAGATGAAGTTCTTGTTGCCTGCGGTAAAGAACGCCCCATTGTTCATGAAGGTTGCCCAAAAAATATCGTTCAGTTTCAAGCCTGAACCGCGTCCCAGCTTACGAGGTACCGTGGTGATCGCACCGAGATCGTCGTTGATGATGTCCCGTCGATCGATCGATAGCATCAAACCATAGGTATCGGCTTTGTTCGTGTACTGCTCATTGCCAAACGCTCCGTGCTTGATCTCGCCTCCGGGTGCAACCAACTCGTATTGATCTTTACCGATGAGCCGGTAGCTGGTCACGGTCTTGAAGTCGGTGACATTACGCACCGAGCAGATGTTGCGCCAGGTTCGCTCGACGCTGAAGAATCCGTCCAAGAGGAACTTGTTGGCAATGTTGGAGAGGATGCCTCCAATATCGATGTTGGAGAACGAGGAGGCTTCGATCGCATGCCCGAAGGCGGCGCGAAGGACCGCTCGAGAGTCACGGAAGTTGCGTCCCGTGTAACCGTTTGCCCAAGCCGCTTCGAGGAGCAACTCTTGGAGCCCAATCCCTCCTCGATAGCGGCGCGATGCCAGCTCGAGGGTTTGTTCGTCCGCCATCTGTTCGACGTCGGGCAGGCGAGCCGCCAGATAGCATGCAGTCTCAAGCACTGCAGCAGAGATGCGGTTTTCGGGAACGTGCACAGCGGGAATCGCGGGTCGAGAGATCCTCATGAATTCAAGCTCCGATTTCTGCAGGGTCCATCCTTCTCGAATCGCCCTGGCCTCGAGTTGGGGAAATAGGCCTTTGTAGATGCTGCGAATCCCGGAGATCCGTTCGATCTCAGCCGCATGGGCTTGGCGCATGGCTTCGATCGCATCGTTCGCGGGCGTGGACGGACTCGTCGTCGATGTCACGGGTGCATTTGGGACGGGAGGAGGTGGCACAGTGACATGGGCCGGCTCTGCGACGGGGACAGGGGCAGTTGGCGTTCCTGGTTCAGTCTCGGACGATGCCGAAGACTCCGGATACGATCCGTCTTCCGATCCGTCGAACTCGTCCATCGCGTTGGCGGCGTTTGCAGCCACGCTGGCACTCGTAGCGCCGTCCGCTCCCAAGTCCACAAAACTGATCTCACCCAAGCTAGATTTTCGGACCACGTTTACGGGGCCGCTGTATTGTGTTCCGTTGACGGTGACTTTTAGTCCTTCCTTCACGAACTCGAATTCATCGACTCCCGCTCCTACGGATGCCTGCCAAGGGAAGCCGTTCTTAGAACTCACAACCACTTCGCGAGCCGCTGGTGTATCGCGCGACACAACACCCGTTGCAATCAGCTGACCGGCTTCGACCCGAATCGCATCCGTATGACCTACGCCCGAAAGGGGATCGTGTCCGAATCGAATGGGGCGAGATTGCGAAGGAATGGACAGACCAGCAAGGTCGATGATCACAGGGTGACGCCAGCCTGCGATGCGCATGGGGCCACCCGTGTATGCGACCATTCGAAATCGCGGAAGCGTTCCGCTAGCGGATCCGTCCGACGAGGCATCAATATCGAGCATGGCCGTTGCAGTAATGCATACTTGGCATTGTTGTTCCTGAGGCTTATGCATCATCGGTAGGGACTTCCTCGTCTTGGACATGGGATTCATCCTTGGGTGAGTTTGCGGGAACGGACTCTGCGGTCAGACCGAGTTCCGACATGAGAGCGATCTCTTTGGCGCGCTGACGCAATTGCACTTCCCAATCCTGACCTCGTTTCGCGTACTCATCGGCCAGAGTGGTCGTGTGGTTGGCTAGACGTGTGGCTTGCGCGTTGGCTTCTTTGGCGGGATCGACATGTTCATGCCCATCCCAGAACCACTGATGCGGCCAACTCGCGATCGGGCCTAGACCGGTAGGAAGGAGATCGGGGACAAAGGCAGCTTCATCAAACCAAGCCGCGAGAAGGCGGTCGAGAACGACGCGTTCGAGATGAGATTGCTCGACACGAATGGACTTAAAATATACCTGGTGATCGA
>JAGWWZ010000091.1 GCA_018970165.1 Planctomycetota bacterium
CGCGTCGATGCAATCCCGCATCACTTCCCACAATCGATCCAGACCGCGGGCGATTTCTTCCTCACAGCGACGGCTCAATTCATTCGCATGGACGATTTGCTCGATCGACTTGCCGTGCTGCCTGGCCATCTCGAGCAACTCCGCCGCTGTTGTGAACGGATGCGGGACATCATCCCCCGATTTCTCATGCGCATCTACTTTGCTACTTGGGTTCGAGAGTTCCTCTTCGGTCGCAACGAAACCGCCCCCGACCGAAAAGAGTTTTTCGCATCGCAGCAATTCGGACTTATCCGACCAAGCCGTGAACTCCATGCCGTTGGGATGCTGCGGCAGAACCTCATTTCGGAGCCAGATCAGATCGCGTGTCTCGATGAACGGGATCTCGCGGCCCGCGATCTTTAAGACCTGAGTTTGACGAAGCGTCTCGACCGTTTGTCGAAGAAGATCCGGCTCGGTCCGATCGGGCAGGCAACCGGAGAGGCCAGCTAAGATCGCGGTGTCGGTCGCGTGCCCGACACCCGTTAACGCCAAGGATCCATACAGCTTGACTTGCACACGAGCCACGTTCGCTACAGCTTCGGGGTCTGCCTGGCAGCGTGAAGCGAAACGTTGTGCAGCGATCATCGGCCCAACGGTGTGAGAGCTTGAAGGTCCGACACCGACCTTGAAGAGTTCAAAGATGCTATGCATGGTTTTCTCGATGCTGCTAGGCGAGTTCCAGTGGCGATTTGCTCAATTGAAACGACTTGCGGTCTCCTTGATCGAAATCGATGCGCACCATTCGCTTGGGGCCGAACCCTTCGGTGGACAGAATGGTTCCTTGACCATACGCTGGATGCCGTACCCGCATGCCTGCTTCGAATTCATCGACGGGAACACCTGCCAAGGTCGCGGCCGCGATCATCTCGGAGCCCGATTGGAGCTTGGGGAGACTCTTCCACGAAGACTCCCGAGCGCGTCGGGCCTTTCGTTCGAGTGCCTTTGGGAAATCACTTTCCGATCCATCTCCCCAAGATTCTCCCCACGAGTCGTCAAGGTCGCTTGCCATCGAACCCTCTTCATCGCCGCCATCGGCCAAACTCATTTCGGCACGCGGCAACTCCATCAGGAATGGGCTCGGCGCAGCCATCTGATTGCCTCCGAAGCCGCGTTGCATGGCGTTGCTTAATTGCAGAGTTTCGCGAGCGCGCGTGATCCCTACAAAGAACAACCGCCTCTCTTCTTCCAGCTGATCATTGTTGTGGCGGCTTCGAACGTGGGGCAAGATGTCTTGTTCGATCGCGATGATGTAAACGTGATCGAACTCCAACCCTTTCGCCGAATGGAGCGTCATCAAAGTCACCCGATCATCGCTGGTGAGACTGTCGGTATCGCTCGACAAACTGACTTGCTCGAGAAACTGCTGCAGTGCGTTGCCATCTTCATTGACCAGATCGACTTCGGATGCGTCGGAGATCAACTCCTGGACGTTCCCTTCAACACTCTCATCGGGCGCCTCGGATTTTTTCGCTGCGAGATATTCGATGTACTTTGTTTCCTGCAGTAGTTTTTGAAGCATCGCAACGATGGAATTGCTCGACTCCTCGACCAACTGGTCGTAAAGAGTAAGAAACTGTTTAGCGCCGGTCTGGGCTTTGCGGCTTAACATGCCACGATCGATCGCAGCGCGGAGAGCGACCAGCATCGGTATTTCTCGATTCCGAGCCAATTCGTTCACTTGCGCGAGGGTTTTCTCCCCAAGCCCACGAGCTGGGACATTGATGATCCGCTTAAAGGAGATATCGTCGGTGGGATTATTCACCAATCGCAGGTAGGCCAGCAGATCGCGGATTTCTTGGCGATGATAGAAGCGATAACCGCCGATCAGTTGGTAATTGAGTTTGCGTTTCAGCAACGCTTGCTCCAACAAACGGGACTGATTGTTGGTTCTATACAGGATCGCGAAGTCGCGGGCGTTGGCTTTCTCTTCGAGGATTGCCGATGCGATCTGATCGGCGATCATATCCGCCTCTTGCCGAGCATCGATGTAGGTACGTAACGCCACCTTGGTTCCCGATGAACGGGTCGGAATCAATCGCTTGGCTTTGCGGCGACGATTGTTCTCGATCAACGTATCGGCAACCGACAGAATCTCCGGCGTACTTCTGTAGTTCTGCTCCAAACGCACAATTTTTACACCGGGATAATCTCGCTCGAAGTTAAGAATGTTGCTGATGTCGGCCCCGCGCCAGCCGTAGATCGATTGATCGGGATCGCCGGTTACGTTGATATTTGGGTGATCGAGTGATAATCCCCGCACAATCAAATATTGGGCGAGATTCGTGTCTTGATACTCGTCGACGAGGATGTAGCGATGCTTGGCATCGAGGTCGGCACGCAAATCTTCATTGGTTCTCAGGATCGTCGCCGTGTGCATCAGCAAATCATCGAAGTCGACCGCATTATTGACAAGCAATTGTTTCTGATACGCCACGTATACCTTCTGAATCGCGTGATCGAGCGCCGAGCGTCCCGGTTCCTCCATCATGTCCGGCGTGATGGCGGAGTTCTTGAGTTTCCCGATTCCGCGGATGATGTCCCCGATCTTCAGATGGGTGAGCGATACTCCCGAATCCAAGACCGATTGCTCGATCGCGGATTTGGAATCGTCTGCATCGTAGATGGAGAAGTTTTCGCTGAGCCCCACCAGCCGACCGTAATGGCGGAGGAAACGCGCGCAGTAACCATGGAACGTCCCCATCCACACCGAGGAATCATCGGTGAGACGCTCGAGGCGCTTCTTCATCTCCTGAGCGGCCTTGTTGGTGAACGTCAAGGCGATGATGGAGAATGGCGAAACCCCTTGTTGGAGCAAGTGAGCGATGCGATGCGTGACGACGCGCGTTTTACCGCTTCCCGGGCCTGCCAAAGTGAGCATGGGCCCATCGACATGCGAAACGGCAGCCCGCTGCGCATCATTGAGCCCTTCAAAGATATCTTGCATAGATCCGTTTCGACCTCCGTGAATTCTTTGGATTATCTGCGAAAACCTTCCTTCGTCCAAGTGCCTCACAGAAACCTTTCGGACTGGAAAATCCAGAGCCCCGCGCTAGGGTAGAGCAACAGCACCTCATGCAGCCAAGTGGCTTTCTACGCCTAGAACACCGCAGCGGACGTCGAGATACTTGACCTGTCTGCTAAGATTTCCAGGCACAGTCCCACTCTTTCCGCACTCCAACTAGTGACCCGCCATGACAAACAGCATCGATACTCGCCCGAAGAATCTCGCTGAACTACGCGCGAGTGGTTGGAAGAGCCAAAGTGTCAAGTCGGAGATCCGCAGTAATTTTTTGAAGGCACTCAGTTCCGGTTCGGCTCTCTACCCGGGAATTATCGGCTACGACGACACGGTCATTCCCGAACTGAACATTGCGCTGCTCGCAGGGCACGATCTTTTGTTTCTCGGAGAAAAGGGACAAGCCAAAAGCCGCCTCATGCGGACGATCGCAAGGTTCCTCGACGAGTACGTTCCCTTTCTGGATATCCCGGATGTCCCGATCCATGAAGACCCATTCCAACCGATCACTTCTGCCGCGAAGGATTATTTGAGCAAGCATCCGCCAGAGGTGGTGCCGATCGGCTGGTGGCACCGGGAGGATCGATACGTTGAACGCTTGGCACCCGGCACCAAATTCGCCGACATCATCGGCGAGATCGATCCGTCGAAATTGACCGGCGGTGTCAGTATGGGTTCAGAGGCGGCCCTCCACTTCGGACTGATCCCGCGCATGCATCGGGGGATCTTTGCGATGAATGAGCTGCCTGAATTGGACGAATTGGTTCAGGTTGGATTGTTCAATATCCTTGAGGAACGGGACGTGCAAATCCGTGGTTATCCCATTCGATTCGATCTCGACATCTTCATCATGTTCTCGGCAAACCCGAGCACCTACAACCGCAGCGGCAAAGTCATCCCGCAATTGAAGGATCGCATCGGGTCGATTATCCAGACTCACTACCCGCGCGAGCGAACCCTGGGAATCGATATTCTCAAGCAAGAATCAGGAATCGACCTCGGGGGCGATTACCCAGTTCAAGTTCCGTATTTCATGATGGAGTTGATCGAGGAGATCACGTCCCAGGCGCGTGCCAGCAAGTATGTCGACCAAGCCTCGGGGGTCTCCGCTCGATTCTCTTTGGCGAACTATCGGACGATGGTTGCCTCGGCGCGACATCGGGCTGTTCTCCTGGGCGAGCCGCTCGCAGTGCCTCGCATGAGCGACCTGGGGCATCTTGGTTCGTCATCGCTCGGTAAACTCGAACTCGACCTGATGGGTTCGCATCAAATGACCGAACGCAAAGTTCTCGATGCCTTGATCGCTTCGGCAACGAAAGTGGTGTTTGAACAGTATGCGAACGAATTCGGTGTAAGCGCGATTGCGGAGATCTTCAACAAGGGAGTTCGCATCGAGGTCGGAGATCTGCTCCCGAGCGATGTGTATGCGGAACGACTCAAGCACGTGCCTCCCGTTTGGCAAACGGCATTCGAAGTCAACGCTTCGGAACACCCGGCGATTCGCGCTTCATGCGTGGAGTTCGTGCTGGCCGGGCTGTACAGCATGGACCGCATCAGCCGCGCCAGTAAGCACGGCAAAGTTCAATACGAAGTGTAACGATCAAGAACGAAATGTAGCGTCGGCTACTTTTTGCGTTTGAATTCCTGCGTCAACTCGGGGACTGCGGCTCCCAACACTCCACGCCCCTCTCGAAGACGGAACTCGACATCTTCACGAATCGCTTCATTGTCGATATTCCAGTATCGAGAAATCTCCTCAGGTGACTTCGGTTCAAGCGATCGGACAACGCGCATCCCGACCATGCGAGCTGGGTCGGTCGTATACCACCACGGACTGAGCGGCACGTTCGGGTCCGAGTCCTTCCATTCCTCATCGGCCGATCCCATGCGTGCGGCAGATCGGAGTCGCTCGGCAGGGTCCTGCCACCCACCTCCGCGAACCGACCGCATATCCGGAGTGCTTGGCCAGGCGATCGCATCCTCGAGCGCGAGCGTCTTGCCGGCCCGGTCCCCGTAACCGTCTGCCGAATACTGGTCGATGGTCCACTCCCAGACGCTGCCGTGCATGTCATGCAATCCGAACGGGTTGGGTTTCTTGCTAGCTACGTTGGGGGCTCCGTCTGGAGAATTGTCGGCGAACGCCGCGTAGTCTCCAAGTTGTGAGGAATCGCCTCCGAAGGCATAAGCCGTTTTTGTACCGCCTCGCGCCGCATGCTCCCATTCTGCCTCTGCTGGCAATCGGTATTGAAGCGACGTGATACCGCTGAGCCACTTCGTGTACTGCTTGGCAGCATATTGCGTCATGGTGACTGCTGGTTGCTGTGGGTTGTCACCGTGTTCGTAAGTATGACTCGGTTCGTAAAGAGGCGTTGGGATGGTGACGGCATCGCTTTGGTTCATGTCCACCACTTTGCGAACACCCTGCCGCGACAATCGCTTGAGGATGTCATAGCACTTCATGAAGGTCTTGTACTGAGCCCAGGTCACTTCGGTCTTCGCAATCCAAAACGGAGGCACTTGCACTGTGAACTGCGGTCCCTCATCCTCGGATCGATTAGCCTCGTCCTCTGGGGATCCCATGAGCACTTCTCCACCAGGGACGGGGATCATCTCAAATTCGATATCGCTCGATTCCAGCTTCTGCATGTAGGGAACCATGTAGGTACCATTGGGCAACGCCACATACGGTCCACTCTCTGGTTTGGCATTCGCGATCCCGAGAGGCAAGCCGGTTTGCGATGCTTGTCTAGTGTCCCCTTCCTGAGCCCACACTCTCGCGTCGACGCCGCAATAAGCCGATGCAGCCAAACCGCAGATTGCGAGAATAAGAAATCGAAATGGCATCAATTGCGAGGAGCCCAAATTTCGATTGTGAAATGCCGTTTTCATTGAGGTTGTAACCAATACTCTGTGGTAGGTGGTGGGGGTAGGTAGTGGGGCATCCTTGCCGCTATTCATGAAAGGGAGTCGCTACGAATCCGCGCCAATTCAGAGTAACCCAAAGCCGATCTCCTGCCTAGAGTTCACCGCGGCACCACACGTGTAGCATTTACACTTGTAGCATTACGTCTTGAGGTTTGGGTTGGATCTGCAACACTTTGGATTGCAATGAATGTAGTATACGGAGGATTTTCCCCCGTGCAGTTTTTGAAATCTTCCCTGTTTTAGAAGTAGTGGATCGCGATGGATATTCACGCATTGACCCGCGAGTTGCAGATGGATAACGGCAGCAAGATCGTCATGCTGGTTGCCGATGGATTGGGTGGCTTGCCGATGACGCCTGGGGGGATGACCGAACTAGAAACGGCTCAAACGCCCAATCTCGACTCACTCGCGTGGCGTGGCGTGCAGGGAGCAAGCATCCCGGTCAAGCCTGGAATTGCACCTGGGAGCGGTCCCGGACACTTGGCCCTCTTCGGTTACGATCCCCTTCATTACAAGATCGGGCGAGGGGCCCTGGAAGCCACGGGGATCGGTTTTGAATTGCAAGAAGGCGATGTTGCTATTCGATGCAACTTTTGCACGATCGATGCGAACGGGAAAATCACCGACCGCCGCGCCGGTCGAATCAGCAGCGAAGAAAGTGCACCGCTCGCCATCTCCCTTCGCCAAGTAAAAATCCCCGGCGTTGAGATCTTCGTCGAACCGGTCAAGGAGCATCGCTTCGTCGTCGTATTCCGCGCTCCTGGTCTCGGCGGCAATGTCGCAGACACCGATCCCCAAAAGACCGGCGTACCGGCTCTCGATCCAGTCGCTCAAGACACAGCCAGCCAACGCACTGCCGAGATCGCGAAGGAGTTTCTTTCCCAAGCGAAGAAAATCCTCTCCGGTCATCCCAAGGCTAACTTTCATACCATGCGCGGCTTTGCGAACAAGCCAAGCCTCCCCAGCTACCGCGAAGTGTACGGGTTGAGAGCCGCAGCGATCGCGGTCTATCCGATGTACAAGGGATTAGCGAGACTCGTCGGCATGGACATCATCGGTGCAGCGCACACGCTCTCGGAACAGATCGATACTTTGGAGAAGCATTGGAACGACTACGATTTCTTCTTCATACACTTCAAGTACACCGACAGCACCGGAGAGGATGGTAATTTCCAGGGCAAGGTTGCTCGTATCGAAGAACTCGATGCAATCCTACCTCGCATTGAAGCCCTGAATCCGAACGTCATGATCGTGACCGGAGATCACAGCACTCCGAGCTATCTCAAGAGCCACTCCTGGCATCCGGTGCCAACGTTGCTGGTGTCCGATTGTTGTCGTCCCGACCCGCACAAGGCTTTCAATGAGTCGACCTGCATCACTGGCGGGCTGGGTCAATTCGAAGCCCAGTATCTCATGGCATTAGCGCTTTCCAACGCAGGCCGCATGGGCAAGTACGGCGCGTAGAATTATCGAGACGCGAGCGCAATAAAAATAAAAGCCGAGCAGCGCAAGCTGCCGGGTGGAACTGTCGCAGACGGTGCAAGGTACAGTGCGGTTCCACCCGGTTGCTTGCGCATCTCGGCTAACATACACGCCCTTCGCAAATCCTCCAGGCGGAGTGGCCCTGACACCCGGGGGCGCGACGGGAGCGGAGGGCGACCCGGAGCGCGCGGGTGTCCCGGCTTTAGCCGGCTGAGCGTAAGCCATATCGCCTAAAGGCTATACACCAGCGCGGGAACCGCAACACGAACAACGGAGCATAGCAAACGTGCCAGTCCCTTGCTAGCGATGAAGCTTGGCTGCCAGTGGCACAAGGCCACTGGGGAGCCTCTGCGCATGATGAACTTGTCCACCGTCGGTGCAGCGATTTGTTAAAAATTCTCAGCGGGATTCTCTCGATCATCGTCCCTTACGCGTTCGTCATCGGCTCCATCTAACCATCTTCCCAAAAGATCTTCTTGCCCCAACATTTTTTGCCCTCCATCTTTTGCCAAATCAAAAGAAAACAAGAGCTGTCGGGAGTCATTGATTGGCGATCCGTTTTTGCAATCGACCCTGAAACTGCTAAACTAGGGTTGTCGTTCAATTGCGGAATAGCTTCGCAACTCCGTTCACGCGAGAAGGAATTGATACAATCCGTGGGAAGAAATAATGATTGGATTCAGTGCTTGCTAACTTTATGCCTGCGATGCTCGTTGCTTGTCGCCATGGCACTGATACTAGGGCATTCAGCGATCGGCCAATCGTCGAGTGCCCATTGGAACACGGTCCCCGCGAGTTCCTGGGCGGAACAAGCCCTAACACAAGGAGATGCAGTGCGTGGTGCATCCGTCTTCTTCCAACCCTCGCTCGCATGCGCAACGTGCCATCTATCCAAGGTTCGATCCAGTCCAACTGTAGGCCCCGATTTGGGGCATGGCAACGCAATCAGCAACTCCGAAAAGCTAACCGACGAGCAACTCGTCGAGTCCATCTTGGAACCCTCGAAAACGATCCGCAAAGGTTTCGAAACCACATCAATTCGAACCGCTGATGGCGAAGTTTTGACAGGAATTTTACTCGGAAAAAGTGACGGTGTTTGGCTCTTACGCAATGCCAACGGTGAGTCGATTTCCCTCAAAGAGTCTGACATCGAATCATCGACAACTTCCCAGCAGTCGCTGATGCCAACAGGCCTTGCGCAGCAGTTTGTCGACAAGCAGCCCTTTCTCGACTTACTGAAGTACTTGATGGAGGTTCGCGATGGTGGGCCCGATCGTGCACGTGAACTGGAACCCGATCTCAGTCTGATCGCCGTCAAGATCCCTGATTACGAGCTGAATATCGATCATGCAGGCATGATTACCGGATGGGATCGAGAGTCATTCTCTCGAGGGGCCGCCATCTATCAGCGTGTATGCGGAAATTGTCACGGCACGCAAGATCAGCCCGGATCTCTGCCAACCGCACTCCGTTTCGGAGAAGGCAAATTCAAAAACGGGAGCGACCCGCATGCGATGTATCGAACGCTGACGCACGGCTTCGGTTTCATGCCCGCGCAGACTTGGATGGTTCCGTCTCAAAAGTACGACGTAATCCACTACATTCGAGAAACGTTTTTAGCGACCAATCCAAATACAGGAACTCGTGTCAAAGACTCTCAAGATCTCACGGCCGAGTATATGGCGGGATTGCCGAAGGGGGACTCGCGCGGGCCGGCACCCAGCCAGATCGAGGTTTGGAGCGCGATGGATTATGGCAATGCCCTCGCGCACTGCTACGAGATCCCTGGAGCCAAGCTCAATATCGCCTACAAAGGGATCGCGATGAGGATTGATCCGGGACCCGGTGGCGTCGCGAGAGGAAACCACTGGATGATCTTCGACACCGACACGATGCGATGGGCGGCAGGTTGGACAGTGGATGAAAAACGGAGCAACGAACGATTCATTGATTGGAGAGACATTCAATTCAACGGCGAGCATGGAATCCATCCCCGGATCGTAGGCAAGACGGTCTTTGCAAACGCGGTTGGCCCGGGTTGGGCCGAGCCAGTTTCGGGTTCTTTGGAAGACGATCAACGGGTCCTCGGCAGAGACAATCGGCGGTACGGACCGCTACCCCGAACATGGGCGAATTATCGGGGCATCTTTCCGCGAGGTGGTCGAAACTTGGTTTGGTACTCGGTCGGCGATGCAGAGATTTTTGAGTCCCCCCTTCTGATCGATGCGGGATTGGATACTCCCGCTGCTTTTGCACGGGTGATGAACATCGCGCCCCACACTCAAGAGATCGAATTCCGTCTCGCCGATCTGTCAGAAGACGACGCAAAGAAAATCGAAACGAAAGTTTTGGAACCTCGCAGTCAGGTTTATTTCGGGAACAAGCTCTCCGCAGGCGTGTTTGGAGAAATCGATGGTTTGAGCATTGCGAAGCGGGACGGCTGTTTGGTCGTACGTGTTCCAGCCAACAACCAGATGCAATCGTTGCTTGCCTGGGTTAGCGAGCCCATCGACGAAACCAATGGCGAAGTGGTTTCCAAAAAACTTCACGATGCGATGGCATCTCAATCGCTGGACTTGTCACCGTTACGAGCCCCCATGCCGACTCGTTGGCCTCAAATTTTGGAGACTCCTATCAATACTTCTTTCGAAAGCGATGCCTTCGCGATCGATACGCTGGAATCGCCCGAAAGTAATCCGTGGCTTGCCCAAATGCGATTCACCGGTCTCGATTTCTTTTCCGACGGGAGCTTCGCAGTCTGCACATGGGATGGGGATGTGTGGCGAGTCCGCGAGCAACATGAGCTTGGTAAACTTCATTGGCAACGGGTTGCATCCGGTCTCTACCAACCCTTGGGACTGAAGATCCTCCATGACACGGTTTACTTGACGTGCCGTGACCAACTGGCGGTGCTTCGCCACGACGATGAAGATGGTGAAGCAGACTTCATCGAATGCTTCAACAACGATCATCAGGTGACCGAGCATTTTCATGAGTTCGCGATGGGGCTTCAAGCGGATGACCAAGGTAACTTCTACTATGCGAAGTCTGGCCGTCATGCTTTAAAGGCAGTCGTCCCTCAACATGGCACCCTGCTTCGAGTATCAGCCGATGGAAGCAAGACCGATATCTTGGCAACCGGCTTCCGAGCCGCCAATGGCGTTTGCTTGAACCCCGACGGATCCTTTATCGTCACGGATCAGGAAGGGTTTTGGAACCCAAAGAATCGAATCAATTGGGTAACTTATGATCCAGAGAGCGGACCGAAATTCTACGGGAACATGTTCGGTTATCACAACGTAACCGACACATCGGATTCCGCGATGGAGCCGCCCTTGTGTTGGATCACCAATGCATTTGATCGCTCACCAGCGGAATTGTTGTGGGTCGATAGTCCGATCTGGGGAGAACTTCAGGGGGGACTTCTGAATTTCTCTTATGGCTACGGCAAGGTTTATTCGGTCCTGCACGAGGAGATCGATGGTGTTCGGCAAGGGGGAATGATCGAGTTGCCCATCCCGAGCTTTCCGACGGGTGTTATGCGGGGACGGTTCCATCCAGGCGACCACCATCTCTATACATGCGGCATGTTTTCGTGGGCTGGAAGTGCGACCGCCCCCGGTGGGCTGTACCGCATTCGCAAGCTTGCCCAACCGAGCTATCTACCGATCGGGCTATCGGCTCGCACCGATGGCCTACATCTTCGGTTCGCGGAATCGCTCGCCGAGGATTCGGTGCGCCCTGACCAAGTAAAGATCAATGCATGGGACCTGAAACGAAGCGAACGCTACGGTTCCGACCATCTTCGCGAGCGACGGCTGAAAGTGACTGAGGCCGAACTTTCCGAAGACGGTACTTCTGTCCGTTTGGAAATCGAAGGTCTGGAGCCGACCTGGGGGATGGAAGTCCAGTACGAATTCCGCTCGAAGTCTGATAAAGTTGTGGAGGGAAAAATCCACAATACCATTCACCGGTTGGGACCTAGCAGTAACTAGCGCTCAGCTCAAACTCGACGCCTTGCCCATCCGATCCACCTTCATGAACAGCGCACCTTCATGAACAGCACACCTTCATGAACAATCAACCTTACGGCGTACCTCATCAGCATTGGCCGCCCAAGCTCACTTATTGGTGGTACTATGCAGCCCGCCCCTGGCGACGCAAAGCGATCCGCAAGCAGCAGTTCGTGGACGTCAAGGTCGAAGGGATCGAAAGTCTGAAAAGATCGCTCGATAGCGGTTGTGGTGTGATGCTGACCCCCAACCACTCTTTTCACTGGGATTCTTATTGTCTGCTCGAAGCATCCGATATGCTCGCAACTCCTTTCTACATCATGACTGCATGGCAGGTCTTTGCCACCAGCGGTTGGTTCGAACGGGAATCGATGCAGCGATGCGGTTGCTTCAGTGTCGACCGTGAGGGAACCGATATGCAAGCGATGAAAACAGCCATCGATGTCCTTCAGCGACGGCGTGAACCGCTGGTCATCTTTCCCGAAGGAGACGTCTACCACACGAACGACCGAATCACTCCGCTGCGCGACGGTGCCGCCGCCATGGCGTTGATGGCTGCACGGAAATCGGAACGGAAAATTGTTGTGATCCCGACCGCGATCAAGCGTTGGTATCTCGACAATCCGATGCCGAGTATGTTGCAAACCGCAGAAGAACTTGAGCGGCGACTTTTCTGGCGACCTCAACCGCATCGCGATCTCGTCGATCGCATCCTGAAAATCGCCGACGGTGTTTTGGCCCTGAAGGAACTCGAGAAATTCGGCGCCGCACGACAAGGAGATCTCTCGCACCGCATTGCATCACTCGCCGATTCGGTTCTAGATACAGCAGAGACCAAATATGGCTTAGCCCCTGGAAAAGGCATGTTGCCCGAACGAGTCAAGGAAGTTCGCCGCAAGATCATTCAACTGCAGTCGGACACGACATTGCAGTCCGATGAATCCCAGAGAAGGTCATGGGCTGACGACATGGAAGATATGTTTCTCGTGACTCAGCTCTACAGCTACCCTGGCGACTATCTCGCCGCGAATCCGACCCTAGAGCGACAGGCAGAAACACTGGACAAACTCGAGGAAGATGTCTTGGGAGCAACTTATCCAACGCCGCGAGGACGCTTAATGGTCCGTGTTCGATTCGACGATCCAATCGAATTGCCCCAAGGGAAAGAAAAGAAGATGACTCCCAACGACTTGACGAAGTCCATTCAGTTTCAAATCCAATCTATGCTCGATGGACTGAATGCACGACATCACCACCGATTGCAAGTGAACTGATTCAGAAAGCGATCCCTTATTGTGTTTCGGTTAGAGAACGTCTCCAAGAAATTCGGTGAACTGACCGTGCTGCAGCCGACAACTCTCGCATTTGAACCGGGAAAGTCCACGGTGCTGATCGGACCGAGCGGATGCGGCAAGAGCACACTTTTAAGATTGCTCGTTGGATTGCTGCAGCCGGATTCGGGTACGATTCATTTCGATGGAACCGAATTGAAGGCTAGCAACTTGCTGCAGATGCGCCATCGCATGGGATACGTCATTCAAGATGGAGGCTTGTTTCCGCATTTGACCGCCGCTGAGAACGTTGGCTTGATGGCCAGGTATCTCAAGTGGTCTGCCGATAAAATCCGCACGCGAGTTGAAGAGCTAGCGGACTTAACGCGATTACCGAAAGCAGCGCTCGATCGTTACCCAGCCCAGATTTCGGGTGGCCAGCGTCAACGGGTTGGAATCATGCGAGCGTTGATGCTCGATCCCCCCGTCATGCTCCTCGACGAGCCTATGGGGGCCCTGGATCCCTTGGTTCGATACGACCTGCAAGAAGATCTGCTCAAGATCTTTCGAACACTCAACAAGACCGCAATTACGGTGACGCATGATATGGGTGAAGCTGGTTTCTTTGGCGACCATATCATTATGCTCGGCGAGGGGCGGATCGTTCAGCAGGGCAAATTGGACGAAATGATTTCGAACCCTGCGAACGACTTTGTTGCTCGATTCGTGCGGGCTCAGCGTTTGCCGACCCTGACGCAGCAGGGAGGGCTATCATGAATCATCGCACAATCGCCCTATCCGTATCTAGTCTGACCTTTTATGCACTTTCTCTTTTTGGGCTGACTGTTGCGGTGCGAGCCGAACCTCCGCAAGTCAACATTGGCTCCAAGGCTTTCACCGAATCGGTCATCCTGGGAGAGATGGCTGCGCACTTGGCTCGCCACGCCGGTGCTGAAGTTCGACACCGTGCGGAATTGGGAGGGACACAGATCCTCTGGCAGGCACTGA
Source organism: Planctomycetota bacterium (assembly GCA_018970165.1). Taxonomy (GTDB): domain Bacteria; phylum Planctomycetota; class Planctomycetia; order Pirellulales; family Pirellulaceae; genus JBKCUI01. The sequence goes on from JAGWWZ010000091.1 coordinate 13,755, forward strand.
CATCCGGCGAAATCGATGCCTACGTCGAATACACCGGCACGATTCGCGAGGAGATAGTTGCGGATGCCGCTCGTGCGGGGGCGGCATTCGACTCAGAGCAATCCATGCGCGATGCTCTCGCGCAGCAGCACGTCGTCATGTCGCAACGTATCGGATTCAACAACACCTACGCACTAGGCATGCGTCGGAGCGTCGCCGAACGCCTCAATATCCGATGTATCAGCGATCTCCAGAAGCACCCTGAACTAGCTCTCGGACTGAGCGATGAATTCTACGAGCGACAAGACGGTTGGCATCCGCTTCAACAAAAATATCAACTGCCCCAAACGCAGATTCGGGTCATGGAGCACAATCTCGCCTATCGTGGCCTAGAAAAAGATGCCGTTCAGGTGACGGATTTGTATACCACCGATCCGGAAATCAAGTTTTACGATCTTGTAGCGCTCGAAGACGATCTCGCATTCTTTCCTACCTATTATGCGGTGGTCCTGATGCGAGACGACTTGGAGCGCAGGGCACCGAGTGTTGCTGCATCGATTCTGAAGATGGAGGGATTGATCGATCCGCAGGCGATGTCCAGCATGTCGGCCCAGGTGCGACTCGATCGCAAACTGGAAACCGTAGTGGCAGGTGAATTTCTGAACAAGTCACTGCACCTAAGCTTGCAACTGCCCAGTTCGAGTATGTCTGCTCAAGTGGGCCGATTCCTGAGCAAGATCTTGCATACGACGCTTGAGCATCTGTTTCTGGTGGTGATTTCATTGGGTTTTGCGATCGCTATCGCGATTCCGCTCGGGATTGCTGCGTCGCGTAATGAAGCGATCGGGCAAACGGTCTTGGGGGTGGTGGGTGTGATCCAGACCCTGCCATCGATGGCCTTGCTAGTGTTCATGATGCCATTTTTTGCCCTCTTTGATATGGGCATTGGCCCGGCACCCGCGATCATGGCGTTGTTCCTGTACAGTCTCCTTCCTATTGTCCGAGGGACGTATTCGGGAATCCGTCAGATTCCGGCGGCTATGCGGGAATCGGCAGAAGTCCTAGGGCTTGATTCGGGAGCACGGCTGCGTTTGGTGGAATTGCCGTTGGCGCTACCGTCGATTTTGTCGGGGATCAAAACCGCAGCAGTCATCAACGTTGGAACAGCAACGATTGGAGCTTTGATTGGGGCGGGTGGATACGGTTCTCCGATCTTGACCGGGATCCGGCTCAATGACTTGTCATTGATTCTGCAAGGTGCTATCCCAGCCGCTGTCTTGGCGTTGGTCGTGCAGTATGGATTTGGACTCCTAGAGAAACGGATCGTCTCGCCTGGACTTCAGCCCAAATAAACGTCAGCCTCACTAGAGCAACTCACATATTGCTCGTCGGGTTACCATAAGCCGCCTTGGCGTTAGCCGCGGTTTTTTGGGTTTCGGATTGGCCATTCATTGAATCAGAAAGAGCCGAGTACGAAACGTCTTCAGAATGGGCTATCTTCGCGCGTGGATGCGAAGCAGTGGACCTGCGGTAGCAATTCCGAGAGGATTTTCGCGAGCGATTGCATGCCGAAAAACTCGCTGGCATGGTGACCGGTCATGATCATCGCGACTCCGAGCGCTTCGCTTTCGAGGCATTGATGGTAAGTGGCTTCACCTGTCAGGAATCCATCGCAGCCCCGTTCGGCCGCGACGGCAACCATGCTGCCACCGCTTCCGCAGACGATCCCGAGTTTGGTGATCGGTTGATGCGGCGGGTGAGTGGAACGGACCGATGCCGATGGCAGAAAAGCTGAAATGGCGGCTTGAATGTCCGATAAGTTTTGCGAAGGGGCAACGGTACCACTGATTCCGGTCCCGAGGTTCATCTCTTTGAGTTTGGGAATAGGGGAAGGGACCAGAGGTGATTGGTCTTTGAGTCCTAGGGCTGCGGCCCACTGCCGATTGATACCTTGGTTCGCGTTATCCCAAGCGGTGTGCATCGAGTAGATCGCGATGCGGGACCGGAGGGCTTGGAGCAGGAGTTTTCCCGTAATGCTATCCCCGGAGACGCGAGAAATCGGCTTGAAGGGGATCGGGTGATGGACGACTACGAGGTTCGCGTGTGTATCGATTGCCTCTTGGAGAGTCGTGTGCGTGAAGGTCAGGCAAGTCATGATCCGACCGACTTCGTCGGCACGATCGCCTGCTAGCAGACCTACATTGTCCCATGATTCAGCCAACGCGAGGGGTGCGATCTGCTCGAGGATATCGATAACGTGTTCTAATGACTGTCGGTTGTTCACGGTATTTTTCCCCCGCCATCCGTGGATGAATCGGCTGCTTCAGGCTCAATTACGATGCGGTAGTTGAGGATGCGTCGAGTCCCCAACTGCACGCATCGGAGCCAGAGTGTTTTGTATACCAATTCATTCGCCTTCGGGAGAACCACGGTGCGCGTTTTCCTCGTTTCGACAGAAGCGATTTGAATGCGTTCGTTTCTACGCTCGGGAATAAAGAGCTGACAATCGAAGCTTGTGGGCTTGTCGGTATGGTTGATCGCATCTATATCCAGCCATAATTCATCGCTGTCGCTGATACGGTATGCGGTCTCGAACTCGACATCGTCGTTCCCGATACGAAGGGTTTTCGATATCGAGAATCTTTTGGGTGGAGATGTATTGAGCGACACGACAATACGAACGGGGCTATCCTGCGACGTGGCATCCGGACGAACCAGCACGTCGATGGGAACCGAAACTTCGGATGACGCCCCAACATCAAAAGTTGCGGATTCCATGTCGTTTGCGAAGACACCAGGAGCGACCAGATCGATGCGTCCAGACACAGGGAATGAGAACGGGTTGTTAAATCGCACGTTGAGTTGCTGAGGTAGACCGATGAGAGAATCCAATCGCTGCTGGTCCATAGTGACACCCATGCGCCACATCGCGATTTTTGCGTCAACACCGCGGATGATGACGGGCCATTTGTCCAATTGAATTCGGTGTTCCGGACCGAATTGAGTATCGGTTTTTTCGATGTCTACTTTCCGGCCCCAGACATCGATCGCGTCCACCTGCTCGCCGAGAAAGAATTGCTCGGTGACTGGCGAAGACGACCAAACGACCAAGCAACTGTCCGAGTCTGACGCCAACAATGCATTTCGGCTACCTCCGTCCATCGATATCTCGCCGATATACTCCTTCCTCTTGATAGCCTCCAAAATCGTTCGATAGGGAAGGAACATTTCGCGAGGCGATCCGTTGGTACCGAGAAACCCAACGTCATCGGCGAACGGCTCACTGATCCACGCGGTCGACATCTTTCCGTTTACGGGACGTATCGAAGCGACCATGCGAGCGGCTAGATCCTTCGTGCGCGTCGACAAAGAATACACATTGGCCGAGATAGGCGTGATGCAGGTCCAGTCGGGGTAACGGCTATTGGGATCGATAATCGCCTGCGACCATTCACTCTCAGCGATCGTTTCGTCGATGGACCATTGCCAACGATCCACCGATGTTGTGTTGGAAAAATGCAGCCAAGGGTTTTTTGCCAGGGTCATGGTAGGTTCGGTGCCATACCTTCGCAGGATCCTTTTGATCCAAGAGAGCATCTCCTCATAGCGGGGGTTGCTCCCATACTGCGTGTCTTGATCGGTTCCAACCTGAAAATCCACCAGTCGCATACACATGGCGCGAAAAACGGGTTCAAGCTGTGGTTGCCACATGTTGGGGTCTTCGAGTGCGGTCCCTTGAGCAAGCTCCGAATCCTGCGTTTTATCACCATTCGTTTGAGCGGCGAGTGGTTGAATGATCCCTACGCAGCGAATCCCGAGAGCTTGAATCCGATCGACTGTTTCGCACATCTTGTCTTGTTGAAGCGGCGCATTGGCGTCAAACCAGATGGGAATTTTAATGCAACCTGTTCCACCCTCGCGAATCAACGATATGAGTTGGTCGAGACTCCAGCCTAAAACACGATTATCCAGTGACCATCCAAAGCGAGGATCGAGCGCTGAGTTCTGTGGTAAAGGCACCACTGCGAAGTTCTCACGGTTCTGAAAGAAGACGGCATTGCTTCGCTTCAACTGCGTGACGATTTCATAGTAGCCGGGCTGAAGATTATTGAGTTTCCAATCGCAGTAGCCTTCCCAACGAGAAGCGAACGGATTCGATGACGTGGAGGTTAGGACATTTTGCGCGTGGTTCAATTCACGGGATTCATTGGCGACAGCGACCCCCTCGTGATCGTACAGAATCAACTCGACACGCGTTGTCCCTTTGCGCAAACCGGAAGCAAACAATTGAACGTTGACTGTTTCCTTCGGTCGGTAAAGTTGACTGGTGCGATCCAACATGAGTCGGATCTTGGGCATTTGAACAATCCGGATGCGATCGAATCCGATAACCGCATGGGTCGCCTTGGCCGTTCGAGGCTCGATGATGAGCGCTGCTTGGATCGCTGCAATCCCGTCCGGCGCATCGTACGCACCTTGGGTACGAAGCGTTTGCCAAGAAGCGTCTCCTGGAACGTTTGTCGTTTCAGTCTGAAAAATAAGCTTACCGGAGCGGTCGAAGAATCGAAGCCGAGCTTTCGCTGCAAAATCTTCGGTGTCGCATCTGGCATCCAACTGCAATCCGTAAAGCGAAGCATCATCGACCGCGATTTTGGGCGAGTAAACTTCAGCGGAACTGCCATCCATATCCACCCGCAGATAGGGATCAACCAAAGTTTGTTCGACGAATTTTTCAACCGGAGCTGGAATCGTTTCAGGGATGATTTCCGAAGGAGATCGTTGGGTTTGCCAACCTAAGTACAGTTTTGCCAATAGACGCCGAGTTCTGTCAGCTTCGATGCTATCCAACCCCATTGCCGATTTTCTATCGATTTGGATCGGGATGAAACCGGGGTGCTTGTTATCCTTGAGTCTCGTCCATCCGTCCGGCCAACGATCTGCCTGGATATCCTCCTCGGTGCCGAAGTCCCATTTGGCGATCGTGGACAAGCCAACGCCATCGTCAGCACGCGTGGACTCCACCGTTACCGGTGTTACAATGCTCAGCGCGACGCAGAGGCAGCGTGTCGAAAACGTGCGTCGGTGAGAAGTCTTCATCATTGGTTTTTGGAGGTTGATTTGCCTGGAATTCGAATCGGCATCCAGTTGGCCGGGTTGAGGCTTCCTTTGAAACAAGCTTTGCATGTAGCGGCGAGACTTGGGGTCGAGGCGGTAGAGATTGATGCCCGAACAGAGCTTCGCCCTGAGGATCTTGTCGGCACAGGGCTCCGACAAGTTCGAAAAATGCTGGAAGATCTCAATTTGCGAGTTGCAGCGGTTAAGTATGCTACGCGTCGCGGATACGAAGTGACCGAAGAGTTGGACCGCCGCATTGAGGGAACGAAACGGGCCATGAAAATGGCCTACGAACTGGGCGCGAATGTCGTCGTCAATCACGTCGGCTCGATCGACCCCGATCCTAACCACCCAACACGCGAAGTCTTGAGAAGCGTCCTAGCCGATTTGGGAGTCTATTCGCAACGCGTGGGTGCCTTCCTGGCCTGCGAGACCGGCAGCGAGCCCCTGCAACAACTGGGTGACCTGATCGACACGCTCCCCGAGGGTTCGGTCGGAATCACCCTGAACCCCGGGAATCTTCTCGTCAACGGTTTCGATCTGGATAGCCTGTCGAAAGTGGCTAAACATGTAATGCTCGTACACGCCAAAGACGGAGTTCCCGACCGGGCCCGTGGGCGTGGGACCCAGGTTCCCCTCGGTTATGGATTGGCAGAGTTCCCAAATATTATCGCAACGCTTGAGGAGCGAGCCTATCGCGGGTACTTTGTTGTAGAACGGGACATGGCACCCAACCCGCTCGAGGAATTTCGCAACTCCGTCGAATTCCTGCGTAACATGTAGTCCCATCTTCACCAACCCTTCTTATTCAATACCGCGATGCAGGTAATCGACATGAAAACCCACCGCATTCTTTTTCTTGCAGGTTCACTACTTCTCGTCGGTGCGATTGTCGCGTTCAAACCGGACGTCAACGCGCAAGAACCCGCCAAATCCAATGCTGCCGCATCGCCGCCAATCGCGGAATTTGAGAAGTACCTCTCCAACGCTGTACTGACCGGCGTGTTTACCGTCGACGGTCAACCCTTGAACAAACTCGAGGAAGAACGCTACGAGATCAAAAGCGCAAAAAAGGTCGCTGGCGAAGAGAAGCTATGGGAGATCACCACCCGAATCAAATACGGCGACAAAGATCTCACCGTCCCCGTCTTCGTGAACATCGAATGGGTCGGTCGCACTCCCATGATCGTTCTCGATTCTATCACTATTCCCGGCCTCGGGACCTTTTCAGCTCGTGTCGTATTCCATGAACGCAAGTATGCTGGTACGTGGAAGCACGACAATGTCGGCGGACACCTATTCGGCCGCGTTGAACCGGCCGAGGCCAAGTAGTTCCCTCCTTTCCCTGACCATCCATCTCTGGACAACGACGATGAAGCTGAACAAGTTCCCATGTAGCGAGTATTACACAGTCCGTTTTTTTCTACTTTGGATGATTCTTTGTTCCTCTCCTCTTTTTGCGTGGGATTCGCCTCGATCTATGCTATCTATTGAAAAGAAACCCTTCGGTATGGCTGACGGTGCTGCCGTCACTCTTTACACCCTGACCAATGCCGAAGGGAACTCGGTGCAGATGATCGATTACGGTGCGATCATCGTTTCGATTAACACCCCCGATCGAGCTGGCAAGAGAGTGAACGTTACCGCCGGATTCGACTCCATCGACGGGTATCTGCAACGGCACCCGTACTTCGGAGCAACGGTGGGGCGCTTCTGCAACCGAATCGCCAAGGGTAAATTCACGATCGACGGAAAGACTTACTCCCTCGCCATCAACAACGGACCGAACCATCTGCACGGTGGAGAAGTCGGCTTTGACAAGAAGATGTGGGGAGTCGAGGAACTCAAGGGAGATGCGAGCGTCGGACTTCGATTCACCCTCGTAAGCCCCGACGGGGATGAGGGCTATCCGGGCAAGTTGACAACCGTCGCCGACTATGTCTGGGACAATAGCAATACTTTGACCCTCACCCTCAAGGCGACTACCGACAAGCCGACAGTAGTGAATCTTACCAACCACGCATATTTCAACCTCGGAGGACCGGGAAGCGGCGCGATTTACAACCACGAGCTAACCATCGATGCCGATCAGTTCCTGTCTGTTGATGACACCATGATTCCGACTGGGCAACTTACCAATGTCGTAGGAACTCCTCTTGATTTCACGAAGCCTCACAAGATCGGAGAACGCATCGCAGAACTTAAAGCCACCAATGGCTATGACCACTGCTATGTCGTACGAGGCAAAACAGGCCAACTTCGCCGCGCAGCCTTCGTCGTCGATCCAGCCTCGGGTCGGTCTATGGAGATCCAGACCACTCAACCCGGCGTGCAGCTTTACACTGGCAATTTCTTGCAAGGAAACCCGGGTAACGCAAACTACAAAACGCACGAAGCGTTCTGCTTGGAGACGCAGCATTATCCGGATGCACCGAACCAACCGAGCTTCCCAACGACGCTGCTCAAGCCGGGTGAGACGCTCCAAGAGGTAACCAAGTTCGCCTTCGGGGTTGTCCGTTAGAACGCTCCCTCTGCTCCGAGCCTGTCCAACTCGCAACGGTCCACCCCAACGACGATTGAGATCGATCCAATATCGAATCAATCAGTCCGGTTCACGCTAAGGGCAACCGGTCCTGCGATGCGACGGATGCGTCTCGAAGGTCTCATCGGTGTGCACATCCTTGACCAATCGGGCCCAATTCGAGAATGCGTCCCGGGTTTCGATGCGCTTTGCCTCGGAACGACCAAACCCCTTCTCGCTCACGCGGATATCATCTTGGAGTCGGAATAAGCCATCAGCATGGGTCTGTTGCTGACTTCTGGGTGGTTGCATGACCCGATGAATCGCCCAAACCGCTGCGGTCTCGGCGTTGCCGCTATCGACAACCCCGCGAAAAGAACCGCTTTCAACGTAGAACTTGGCCATGTTTCCCTCCTGGATTTCCAGTTCAATCCGACGAATTATCAGGTGACACGGTCATATTCGGCAGACCAAATGACACCTTCGGTCCCCAGCTTGAGAGCTTGCGCAAGTTCGGTACCAAAGTTGATTTTCAGCCAACACTTTTTAGACTACTGGCTACTGTCTCTGGATACCGAAATCCTGTTTACGAGAACCCCTCATGTCACCAGTTTCGTCCCGTCATTTGCTGCGTTCGATTCTTCTCGTCCATTCCATTCTCCTCGCCTTAGCCTCGAGCGTTGCTGTATCGGTTGTTGCGCACGCCCAACTCCCATTGGAGCAGGGGGAATCC
>JAGWWZ010000092.1 GCA_018970165.1 Planctomycetota bacterium
GGAACGGGAATCGCAATTTCACGAAGATGCAATTGCCAACTCCGATCTGTCGGAACCGCTCGTTCTCGAATCGCAAGTCACGGATGCTGCTGATTGGGAGCATAAAGCGTATCCGGCGGACAGCGAGCGATCGCACGAACTGATCGTGATCGACAGTTCGTTACCGGAATACGAGGACCTAATGTCGGCTTGGCATCTCGACCTGTATGCCGATCGCGAATTCACGATCCTACTGGTCGACCGTTCGATGGACGGCATGGAAGCCATCAGTGACTTGCTATCTAATTCCGGAATAGAGTACAGCGCGATCCATTTCGTGACGCACGGGTTCGCGGGGGGATTTCAAGTAGGCGATACGGTTCTGACCGAGGGAGCATTAGCGAATTACACAACGCAACTCCAAGCATGGCAATCGAGTTTGACGGCCGATGCCGATGTGTTTCTCTACGGTTGTTCGATCGCGGACACCGCTTCGGGCACTTCGTTTGTGGATATGCTCGCGGGCCTTCTCGATGTGGATATCGCTGCAAGTTCGGATGCGACAGGTGCGCTATCGCTCGGAGGCGATTGGAGTCTGGAGTATCGCGTTGGCGAGATTACTGAACAGCACACTCTATCCCCCATCGATTCCGATGCATGGAACCATCTGTTGCTGACCTATACGGTACGAGATAATTTCGGGACTGCATCCTATGCCAACAACGATGGCTCGAATCCTTGGAGTGCGGGGTGGAGCGAGACCGATGCGGGAGGAAGTGGCGCATCCACTGGACACACTCGCATCACGGGCGGTCAACTTCGGATCCAGGCGGCGAATGCCTCAAATGTCATTTCGCGACAGGCCGATATCAGCGGAGCGCATGCTGCGACGCTGACATTCAACTATGACAATACGCTGGATAGCAACTCGCTGACATCGAGCATCAATCTGGATGTCTCCATAGACGGTGTCAATTGGGTAACGCTCGATACTTTTTCGAAAACGCTCAACACGACAGCGAGCAGCAAGTCGTACGACATCACCTCCTACATCTCGGGCCAGACCCGGGTTCGTTTCGATGTGCTGACCGCAGCCTCCGGTTCCTTCTATCTCTTTGTCGACAATTTCCAGATCGCGTACGACATCAATACCGCTCCTACCGCAATAGCCGACGCGGCAACCGCAATCGAAGCGGGAGGAGTAAACAACGGAACCGCAGGAACGAACCCTACCGGCAACGTGCTGACCAATGATACCGATGCCGACTCCGGTGATACGAAAACCGTTACCGGCATCGTAGCAGGCACTTTCCCAAGTGCTGTAGGCAATGTTGGCTCCAATGTTACCGGAACGTACGGCACAATCAACATTGCCGCCAATGGTGCCTACACCTATATCGTCGATAACAACAATGCAACGGTTCAAGCGTTACGAACGAGCGGCAACACACTGACCGATACCTTCACCTACACGATGCGCGACACGCTGGGTTTGTCGAGCAGCACACAGATAACAGTCACCATTCAAGGCGCGAATGATGTGCCTCATGATATAACCGGTGCATTGACCATTGCAGAAAACTCGTTGAACGGCACTTCCGTTGGCACACTGGCTGCAAATGACATCGACTCCGGAGATACGAAAACATGGTCTTTGACGGATACCGCAGGGGGCCGTTTCGCGATCGATGCATCCACAGGCCAAGTCATAGTCGCAGATAGCAGTCTGCTCAATTACGAGTCGGCGACCAGCCACAATATCACGGTTCGTGTCACCGATGCATCCGGAGCAACATTTGATAAGGTTTTTGCAGTCGCAGTTGCAGATGTGGCAGAGGTATTGATATTGAGTACTGGCGATGATTCGTTCATCGACAATGGTGTACAAGAAATCTCAGTCGACGCCAGCGATGGCGACGATCTGATCTATGCCTCGAGCGGAGATGAAAACCTAAACGGCGGGCTGGGAACGGACAGCATCAGTTATCAGAACGCAAGCGCTGGAGTTACGGTGAATCTGTCATTGATTGCTCCGCAAGATACGGTCGGGTTCGGTATCGACACGCTGCAGCAGTTTGAGAATGTTACCGGTTCCGTGCATAACGACACATTGACCGGCGATGCTAACGATAACATCCTTCGCGGAGCGGGAGGCAATGACTTGCTCACTGGAGGTGCGGGAGACGACGAGTTCAACGTCGATTCCGGAACGGATACGATTACGGATCTAGGCAATGGAGCGGACCGTGTCGTGATCGCTGCGGGTGCGACTGCCAATATCTACCATGGTAGTGTGAGTGGATGGACGGCGACGTCTTCCACAAGCAACTACGGAATCGCCACGATTTATGCTCAGGGTACCAATATTGATCTGAGCGCCGCGTCTGGCACATCGGGCTGGACCGTGACCAACGTCGGCGCCGTCACGGTGAACAGCACTCTCATCGGTTCCAACAATAATGACGTACTCATCGGCGCTGCTCCCGAGGAAACACTCATCGGTGGGGCAGGCAATGACACTCTGACAGGTGGAGCGGGCGCGGATCTTTTTGATGTCACCTTGGGTACAGACACGATCATCGATCTGGGGAACGGAGCCGATATCCTCACGGTCGCCGCAGGTGCGTCAGTCCATGCGACGGCCGTAGGTTGGACGGCGACTGCATCGACTGTCAACAACGGCACAGTGACCATCGCTGCTTCAGGGACCCATGTTGATGTGAGTTTGGCAACGGGTGCATCGGGATGGACGATCACCAACAGCTTTAATTCTGCGGCCGTGAATCTCACTGGATCTAACAATGCCGATTCGATCATAGGGGGCACTGGCAACGATCATCTCGCAGGTGGTGACGGGAACGACACACTCACAGGAGGAGCCGGAAACGATACGATCGACGGCGGCGATGGGATGGACACCGTCGTTTATTCAGGAGCCTGTTCCGATTATTCCTTTGCGCGGATCTCCGATGGCTTCATCAGCGTCGATCTGCGGGATGGCTCGCCGGATGGTACCGATACGGTGACCAACGTCGAATTTGTGACCTTTGCAGGAGTCAATTACAAACTCAGGATGGGGACCGATGGCCCAGAAACATTAATCGGAGATGTATCCAACGAGATTTGTCTCGCCTTCGGTTCGAATGACACGGTCAATGCCTCTGACGGAATCGATATTGTTTTTGGTGGCGATGGCAACGACACACTCAATGGTCAAAATGGCGATGATGCACTACTCGGTGGAAATGGCGACGATATCCTGAACGGAGGCTCCGGAAACGACTCGCTCATGGGTGGCGCGGGGAATGATACGTTCAACGTAAATGCAGGGACCGACACGATCGCCGATTTGGGCAATGAACTCGATGTTCTCGTGATCTCTGCCAGCGCGTCGGCCAACGCAACGGCTGCAGGTGCGTGGACCGCGACGGGATCAACGAATAACTCGGGTACTGCAACGATCGCCGCGAACGGCTTCAATATCCATGTTGGGGCGGCGACTGGAACCTCCGGTTGGACACTGACCAACAGCGGCAATGCAACGGCAGTGACGCTCACAGGTTCGTCGAATGCCGATCATATTACGGGCGGGGCTGGCAACGACACGCTCACCGGCGGTGCGGGAGTAGATACCTTTCATGTCGCCGCCGGAACGGATGCAATCACCGATCTCGGCAATGGCGCAGACATCTTGGCAATCTCCGCTGGTGCTACTGCCAACGCAACGGCCTCCGCTGCATGGACCGCAACTACATCGACCAGCAACGCCGGAACCGGTTCGATTACCGCCAGTGGCTTCAACATCAATATGAGCGCCGCGACCGGAGTTTCAGGCTGGACGATCACCAATAACGGTAATGCAACAGCGGTGACGTTGACCGGCTCAGCCAACGCTGACACGCTTACGGGCGGCTCCAACAACGATACGCTTATCGGCGGCGCGGGCAACGATTCGCTGACCGGAGGGGCTGGCAACGATACCTTCACCGTTGCGTCTGGAACCGACACGATCACCGATCTTGGAAACGGAGCAGATATCGTAACGATCTCCGCAGGAGCAACGGCCAATGCGACGGCTGCAGCAGCATGGACAGCCACCAGTGCATCGAGCAATGCGGGAACAGCTTCCATCCAAGCCAACGGTTTCAATATCAATGTCAATTCAGCTACCGGAGCCTCGGGATGGACCATTACCAACAGCGGTAACGCGACCGCAGTGGTGTTGACTGGTTCCGCGAACGCTGATGTGCTCACAGGTGGCAGCGGCAACGACAATCTGGTCGGTGGAACCGGTAACGACTCGCTCTCAGGGGGTGCTGGTAACGATATCATCGATGGTGGGATCGGAACCGATACGGTCGTTTACTCGGGTAGTTATCAAGACTATTCCTTTAGCTGGCTGTCAGGCGGTTTCACGATCGTCGACCTGCGCGACGGGTCACCCGATGGTACCGATACCGTCACGAATGTTGAGTTCGTGACGTTTGCAGGGGTCAGTTTCAAATTGACCAGGGGGACCAACAGTGCCGAGACCGTGAGTGGCGACACGTCCAATGAGTTAATACTCGCGTTTGACCTGAATGATACGGTCAACGCCTCGAGCGGGGATGACATTGTCTTCGGCGGGAACGGAAACGATTCGCTCAACGGGCAGAACGGCAATGATGCGCTGCTCGGAGGAAGCGGTAACGATAGTCTGACCGGGGGATCCGGTGCTGATTCCTTCCATGTCGATAGCGGAACGGATGCGATTACGGACCTGGGTAATGGCGTAGATATCGTGATTGTTTCCGCAGGAGCGACAGCCAACGCAACGGCGGTTGGCTCCTGGACCGCGACCTTGCTGTCGAGCAACGCTGGAACAGTGACTGTAACCGCGAGTGGCTACAGCATCGATGTCAGCGCTGCAACGGGCACCTCTGGTTGGACAATTAGCAACAATAGCAGTTCCACGGCCGTTACTCTGGTTGGCTCGTCCAACGCAGATACTTTGACGGGTGGAAGTGGCAATGACACACTTCGAGGTGGTGGAGGAAACGATACTGTATTCGGAGGATCGGGGACCGATATCGCTGTATTCTCCGGGAATTGGGGAGACTACACGATCACAACCGGTTCGGACGGCAACGGAACGTTTTATCAATTGCAGGACCGAACCTCGAACCGCGATGGCACCGACAAAATTTACAACTTTGAATCGGTTCAGTTCCTCGACGGTACATTGAGCACATCGGCTCTTTTGAATACCGCCCCGACTGCGATCGCTGATTCGGCTCTGGCGACCGAAGCGGGAGGGATTGGCAACGGGACCGCCGGAACCAATCCTACTGGAAACGTGGTCGCCAACGATACCGACTCCAATTCCCTCGATTCCAAGACAGTGATAGGCGTTGCGGCTGGAGTGGTTGGCTCCGCATCGACGAATGTCGGCACGAATGTCTCCGGCAACTACGGGACGATCAATATCGAGGCGACTGGTATCTATGTTTATACGGTTGCCAACGAAAACGCGACGGTTCAGGCACTTCGCACGACGAGCAACACGCTGACCGACATCTTCACCTATACCATGCAGGATGCGAGCGGACTGTCCAGCACGACCCAGATCACCGTGACGATTCGCGGTGCCAACGATGCACCCTACGACCTAGCGGGAAGTTTAACTATTGCAGAGGATGCCACCAACGGATCGGTGGTCGGGACAGTTATCGGACTGGATGTCGACACGGGCGATGTATTGACTTATTCCCTGGTTGATAATGCAGAGGGTCGATTCACGATCAACGCTTCGAATGGCCAAGTGACCGTAGCGAACAGCAGTCTCCTCGATTTTGAATCCAATAATGGAATTTACCTGATCACGGCCCGAGCAACGGACCTCGCCGGAGCGACCTTCGACAAAGTGCTGACCGTGTCCGTCACCGATGTGAACGATGCACCGATCAGCGTGGCGGACACAGCGATTGCCGTCGAGGCGGGAGGTGTCAGTAACGGAACTCCTGGCATCGATCCCAACGGAAACGTCCTCACCAATGACATCGATCTTGATGCGGGTGACGTGAAGTCGGTGATCGGAGTTGCTGCGGGAGTCGTCGGTTCTGCCTCCAGCGACGTGGGTGCGAGTGTTGCAGGGACCTACGGGACGATCCAAATCGCTGCAAACGGGGCCTACACCTATACTCTCAATAATGACCATGCGGCGGTGCAGGCACTCCGTTCTTCCAGCACCACTCTGACCGATATCTTTACCTACTCGATGCAAGACGCATTGGGACTGACCAGTACCACGCAAATCACCATCACGATCCAAGGCGCCAGCGATGTACCAATCGCTGTATCCGACAACGCCATCGCGGTCGAGGCAGGAGGAGTTAACAACGGTACCGCGGGGATTCATCCAACAGGCAATGTTTTCAACAACGATACCGATATCGACACGGGTGACACCAAGACGATCAGCGGAGTGGCAGCAGGTACTTTCCCAAGTGCCATAGCCAATGTCGGCTCGAATGTCGCAGGCACTTATGGTTCCATCAACATCGCCGCCAGCGGGGTATACACCTATACGGTAGACAACAGTAATACCACCGTGCAGGCTCTTCGGACAGCCAGCGATACGCTGACGGATATTTTCACCTACACGATGCAGGATGCGGCTGGGCTTAGCAGCACGACGCAGATCACGGTCACCATCCAAGGAGCGAACGACGCCCCCAATATTCTCGCGGGCACGCTTACGGTCTCGGAGCACGCCACACAAGACGCCGTAGTGGGAACGATAGGCTCCAACGATATCGATAACGGTGACAGCCTTGGCAGCTATCAGTTGATCGACAACGCAGGTGGTCGATTCGCAATTCATAGCACCTCAGGTGTAGTGACGGTCGCAAGCAACTCTCTTTTCGATTATGAAACAGCGACGAGTTACACTATCGTTGTTCGGGTCACCGATATCGGCGGCGCGAGCTACGACGAGACGTTGACGGTGCAGATCACTGACATCGACGAATTCGATGTCTCAGAAATCAACGACAGCAACACGGCAGCAAACGCAGTCGCCGAGAATGCCTCCAACGGCACCTTGGTTGGAATCACGGCTTTCGCAAGGGATGAAGACGGCAGCACCAATACGATTACTTACTCGCTAGACGATTCGGCGGGGGGGCGATTCTCCATTCACAGTTCCACTGGAGTCGTCAGTGTCGCCAACGGCAGTTTACTTAACTATGAAGCGGCAACCAGTCACAGCATCACGATCCGTGCGACCTCTACAGACGGCAGTTTCAGCACGCGCAGTTTCCAGGTGAACCTAGTCGATTCCGATGAATTCGATGTCACCCAAGTCGTCGATAGCAATCCAACGCCGAATCAAATCGCCGAGAACGCTGCTAGCGGAACAGTGATAGGTATCACTGCGATGGCTAGCGATGCCGATGCAACAACGAACACCATCACCTACTCCTTGGACGATACAGCTGGCGGGCGGTTTGCGATCGACGCTAGCTCTGGGGTGGTCAGAGTTGCGAATACCAGCCTCCTAAACTACGAAGCAGCCACGACGCACACGATTACCCTGCGCGCGACCTCGGCCGATGGCAGTTTCAGCATCGGGACGTTCACGATCCTTCTGACAGATATCGATGAATTCGATATCGGTTTAGCATTTGATATCGACGCATCGGCGAACACTGTGGCGGAAAACTCACCGGCGGGAACCACCGTTGGCATTGCGGCCGCGGCGATCGATGGAGATGGAACAACGAACTCCGTCACTTACTCGTTGTCAAATTCCGCTGGTGGTCGTTTCGCGATCGATGGTATCAGCGGCGTTGTTTCCGTCGCCAATTCGAGCCTCCTCGATTTCGAAGCCTCCCACAATCACACGATTGTAGTCTTAGCTACAAGTGCGGATGGATCGACGTCCAGTGCGGCATTTGTGATTTCGCTCCTTAATGTGAACGAACGACCTGTTGTCCAAGGTGAGCGATATATCATGGATTTCTCCAATCCGTTGACGTTAACCCTTGCTGGCCTGTTGGCGAACGACTACGACCCGGAAGGGGATCCAATGCGGATCACGCTTTTGGAATTACCTACTCCGGGTATTTTCCTCCAGGGTGCTGGCGGCATGCTGTTCTATAAATCTCCTACGGGCTATGTGGGGACGGTCACTTTGGTTTATGCAGTCTCCGATGGGGTTCTTTGGTCGGATCCGCAAATCGCTGAGATCATGGTTGCACCGCCGTCGAATACCGCTGTCACAGCGCCTGGCGATCGAGGGGCACCCACTCCCGTGAGTGTGACATCGTTGAACCCGATCGATGACACACCTCCTATTAGCCTCGATGAGCAAGCGCGAGCAGCGGAAGCCAGCAATTCGCCTGAGAAGGAGGGTGCGGCAAATCAAGGGCTCTACGTTGCGAACGGTTCATCGGTCGACTCGCGCACTGTCGAGCGAAAAGATGCCAAGAGCGACCCGTATGCAGGCTCACGCGTGGATGTTGCATTGCAAGACGCAATCTCTTCCATGGAAGGCAAATCGGTTACCCTGCAACCGATCGAGCGACTGCGTTTAGACCACAGTACGCCCGTCGCGACTCAGCTTTCGCAAATCTCGATGAAGGAGTTCATCGATCCGGAGGAACGCCAAGCTCTCGAGCGGGGCAAGCAACAATTCTTTCTTCAGACAGCCACGCCGATCGCGTTCGGAACGGCGATCGGTGCTGGTATTTCGCTTCACATTCTTGCTACGGCTCAAATCGGCAGTTCACTTCTCTCCCAATCGGGAATGTTTGTTCCGTTGGATCCATTAACCATCCTCGAGGGATCCTCAAAGGTCAAGAAGTCCCAGGAGCAAGAGGACCTGTTATTCGATGCCGCCACGATCAAAAGTCAGAGTGCACGCTCGTGATTCCAGCTAAGGAGCAAACGAAGTCGGATGAGCTGTGCAAGCAGTGCAGCTATGGCAATCGTTATAGTCATTAGTGTCACCCCAGATAAAGCAGACCGACGACCGCAGTTCCGGGGATTCAGAAGGAACCGTCGATGTCTAGGTGTATCCTTGCGGACGGTTTCATCCGCGAGGGTTCGATCCTCGCATCCGATACATCCCGAATTTCATCGGTTGGTAATTCATGCGGCTTCTCGGGTCCATTCAGCGACAGCTTTCCTTGCTAAGGCATGGATTGCGTCGTTTTTTGTCTCGGGAACCGAAAACAGGCCCACCCGAACTCGATCTACAGTTTCTCGAGGATCGCATTCTCTACAGCGCTGCGCCGTTGGCATGTGAATTGTTAGCCAGCGGGGAGATGGCTATGGACAACCCCAATCACGTGGCGAGCAGCGCCGAATGGTGTGCGCCTGCGCATTTGGAAAACAGCGATGCGAAACACGCAAGCACAACAGTTCCTCCCCCGGATACGATGACACTTTCGCAGGAGAATAATCAAGGACTCGAGTCCTTATTCGCCCAATTAGCTCCTCTCGACAGTCTTTTAGAACAAGATAAAGCGGCCGGTGACCCAGACACACCGATAGAGGTCTCGCATGAATTGATTGTGATCGATAGCTCAATCGAAGATGCGGAATCGCTGTTGTCGTCATGGCTAAGCAATCGAGACGACCATCTTCAATTCACCGTACTCCTGGTAGATCGCCAAGTGAACGGAGTCGATCTTCTCGGCGATTATCTTGTTGCATCGGGAATACGCTTTGAGGCAATTCACTTCGTCACACATGGAATAGCGGGTTGCTTGGAACTCGGCGATGTTACGCTTTCAGCCGGGAATCTAGAAAATCATGCTGCCTCGCTTGCCATGTGGCGATCGGGCATGACAGATCAAACGGAGCTACTGCTCTATGGATGTTCGATTGCTTCCAATTCGATCGGTTCGACCTTCGTCGATGAGTTGGCGAAGTTTTTGCAGGTAGATATTGCTGCAAGTACGAATTGGACGGGGCCGAAGTCGCTGGGTGGGGACTGGGTTCTGGAGTACTCCTATGGGAAAATCGAAACACCGACACTGCTCGGTGATACTAATGAGTATTGGCGGTTTATTCTGTCCTCTAACAACGCTCCGATACTCATCAATTCGGTCGATCCTACTCTGGGTACTGTTCTCGAAGGGGCGGCGAACCCGACTGGAGTATCAGTCGCGTCCATGCTCGTCGATGGTAGCATCACGGATCCCGACGGTTCAGCCGTCGAAGCAATCGCTATTACAGGACTAAACACCACTCTTGGTAGTTGGCAATACAGCCTTAATGGTGGTAATCATTGGCTGACGATTGATGCCAGCGGGATCAATAGCCAGGGTAATGAGTTGGCCTTACTGCTTGGACCTACGGCACAGTTGCGAATGATTCCGTTTGGCGACCTCAACGGAACGCTGAGTGATGCTATCACCTTCCGCGCGTGGGATCAGACGAGCGGCACGCAGGGGGAATTCGTCGTGATTACCAGTACAGGTGGTACCAGTGCATTTAGCGACGCGAGCGATATCGCATCCATGATTGTTGCGGGTGTGAACGATGCACCGACGTTTTTCGCAGGTGACGGCATCGTCACTCATTTGGCGGGAACGGGCAACAGTATCAGTTACGGCATGGCGATACAACCGGATGGCAAGGTTCTCCTGACAGGATACGGATTGGTAGGGAGCACTGAGGATTTCGCAATGATCCGCTTCAATATCGACGGTTCGCTCGACTCTAGTTTCGGAAACGGCACCGGCAAGGTAACTACCTCCATCGGCTCCGGAACGGAATGGAGTTATAGTGCTGTAGTGCAGGCGGATGGCAAGATCGTACTAGGAGGTACTGTCTCGGGTAGCAACGACGATTTCGCACTCGTGCGATACAACTCCGATGGCTCGCTCGACAGTGGGTTTGGTAACGGTGGCAAGGTTGTGACCTCCATCGGTGCCGGTACCGATCAGGGTTTCAGTATTGCTGTTCAGGTGGATGGCAAGCTAGTGATTGGTGGTTATTCGCAGACGAACGGCACCTTGGATTTTGCACTGGTTCGCTACAACAGCGATGGCTCGCTCGACACAAGCTTTGGTACCGGTGGCAAGATCACAACGGCAGTCGGCTCGAGCGACGATCAAGCATGGGCTATCAGTCTGCAGCCCGATGGCAAAATCCTTGCGGGTGGCGTAGCAAGAATGAACGGTACCGAAGACTTCGCCTTGGTTCGGTACAATAGCGACGGCACGCTGGACTCGGGTTTTGGTAATGGCGGACGTGTGACTACGGCGTTCGATTCAGGCAATGATAGAGCTTGGAGTATCATCCTCCAACCCGACAGCAAAATCGTCATGGGTGGAAGTGCCACAGTGAACGGCAAACTCGACTTTGCTTTAGCGCGCTACCAAGCTGACGGCTCCCTGGACACGAGTTTCGGCAATGGAGGTCGGGTCGTTACCAGCCTCTGTCCGGATAATGATATCGGTAGAAGCGTAACCCTTCAGTCCGATGGCAAGATTCTCGTCGCGGGTTATGCGCGTTTGAACACTATCAACGAATTCGCGGTAGCTCGCTACAACACCGATGGCACGCTCGATATTAGCTTTGGTTCGGGAGGTGCGGTTATCACCTCGGTCGGATCTGGCAACGATTACGGACTAAGCGTCCGAGTGCAGACCGATGGTCGGATTTTGGTTGGAGGTTTCGCCAATGCAGGTGTTCCCAACCATTTCGCCTTGGTACGTTACAACGTTGATGGTTCACTCGACTCCACGTTTGATCCACAGGATACTCTAGGTGGTACGGTTACCTATCGATTGCAAGGGAATCCCGTCGTTCTCGATAGCGATGTACGTATCTTCGATGCTGATATGTCTAGCAGTAGCTTGAGCGGTGCAACGCTGACCCTGGCTCGCATCGGGCTTCCTAACTCGCAGGATTCCTATCACTCCACAGGGACGCTCGGCGCTCTCATCGAAGGAAATAATCTTACGGTCGATGGTACGCTGATCGGTACCGTTACCACAAATAGCGGTGGTACGTTGATGATGACTTTCAACAGCTTTGCCACACATGGTTTGGTGAATGCGGCGATGCAACAAATCGCGTTTGCGAATACGAACGAATCGCCGTTTAGTCAATTCCAGATACTCTGGACATTCAACGATCGCAACAACGGCTCGCAGGGAACGGGAGAGCAACTTGCGACCACTGGAGCAGTCACAGTCAGAATCGGGGAACCCAATCAAGCCCCTGTTGCGATCGCAGATTCCGCGACAGCGAAGGAAGCGGGTGGTGTCAACAACAGTAACGCAGGAACGAATCCTGTGGGCAATGTTCTGATGAACGACTTGGATGTAGACATCGGAGACACCAAGACGATCAGCGGAGTTGTTGCCGGCACTTTCTCAAGTGCCGTCGGCAATGTGGCATCGTCCGTTCCAGGGGCATTCGGTTCCATCACCGTCGCAGCGAATGGTGCCTTCAACTATATCGTCAACAATAGCAATGCGTCTGTTCAGGCTTTACGTACCTCGAGCAACACATTGACCGATGTCTTTACCTATACCATGCGGGATGCCGGGGGACTTTCCAGCACAACTCAAATCACCATCATCGTTCAAGGGGCCAACGACAATCCGTATGATCTAAGCGGTGTGCTCTCGATTGCCGAAAACGCAATAAGTGGAACATCAGCTGGAACAATCATTTCCAGTGATGTCGATTTAGGAGACGGAGCTACCTTGTCTCTCGTAGACAATGCGGCTGGACGCTTTGCCATCAACAGTTTCACGGGAGTGGTCACAGTTTCGAACGGTTCAGCGCTCGATCGCGAGTCTGCCGCGGCTTACAACATCACTGTTCGGGTCACGGATTCGGCAGGAGCAGCCTACGATAAAGTGTTTGCGGTATCCGTGACCGATATCGACGAGTTCGATGTGGGTGCAATTACTGATATAAACAGTGCCGGCAATAGCATTACGGAGAACACGGCTAATGGCACCACCGTTGGAATCACGGCCTCGGCTTCCGATGCCGATGCGACGAACAGTGCGATTAACTATTCCCTTGACGACTCAGCTGGAGGACGCTTTGCGATCAACAGTTTTACCGGCGTGGTGACCGTTGCGAACGGGTCCCTCTTGGACTGCGAAGCCGCGACCAGTCATGTCATCACTGTTCGAGCTACTTCGAGCGATAGTAGTTCTTCAACGGCAAACTTCACCATCTCAGTACTTCCTGTGAATGAGCGGCCGATCGCGTTTGGCGAACGTTGTCAAACCGATTTTGTAAACCCAATACGAATCTCCTTACCGCAATTGCTATTGAATGATTTCGATCCAGATGGGGATCCTCTGCATATCGTCCTGCTTGCGACACCAGCTTTGGGGGAGGGGATGTTCATCGATAATGAGATATTCTATTACCAACCGAAGGTGAATTTCGTCGGCCAGGTCTACATCTTGTATGCTGTTTCCGATGGTACTCTTGTATCCGACCCGACAATAGTTGAGATCGCAGTTACCTCGCCTCCGTCGATGGTGGTTGCACCACCTTCGGAGAAACAACCACAGATTCCTAACAACAACCCAGAGCTGATCGCAACAGAAAACGAAAAATCTTCGGAGTTGCCGCAGTCAAGCCTGGATTCATCAACGGGATCAGACGCTACGCAACCTTACGACCCTACCACTTTGAATGCATCGATGGTTGATCTTCCTGCGATTACGCAAGCGTCGACCATTACTCAAGCGAATACACAGACTCCGTCGGTGTCAGTCCTCGAAGAGTTCGTCTGGGAGCGTATTAGCCTATTTGTACCTTCAGGAGTTGATTACTCGACGAACGAGAGACAGTTTATCGATCCGGCTGATTATCGCATACCGGAACCCAAGCAACTGTTCCATGATCGTTTCGGTGTTCAGGTCGAGAGAGTGTCTGAGTTAACAAGCGACCAAGGACCAATTCATGGTTCGGGCCCTACTGTAGGCCTGGGTACAGCTATCAGCGCGGGTATTTCGTTGCATGTTTTGATCAGTGCACACATAGGAAGCGCGATTCTTTCGCAAGCGAACCTATCTTGGCACACCGAAGCTATCATGCAAGAGAGCTATAGCAAATCGAAAGCTGCCAAAGGGGCCGTGTCTCTCTACGAGTTTCAATCGAACTCGGAGTGGAAGTGATTCCGAGGTTACTGCACAGAAGTCGACAGAAGAGTCGCGGTGACCAATTTTAATTTCGCTATCGCGATCATATGATCGGATTGGGCCCGAGCCCACGAGTTTTCAGATTGCAGCAACTGAAGCTGTGCGTTGAGCAGTTGGTCTAGCAAGAGACTCCGCTGTGTTTCGTCCCGGAAGGCGTCTTTCCATCGATCGGTCAGGTATTGCAATTCGGAATGGACTGCGAGTGTTGCGCGAATCGATGCTTCTAACTCCTTGTAGGCAGCATCGATTTGGGATGCTGCCTCAACCACAGACGCTTCGATGTTCAGGAGCGATTGGTCGAGTTCTAACAGGTTTTGGCGGAGTTCTAATCGTCTTTCTCGCAAAATGGCTTTTGCCGCCGTGTTCCGAATGGGACGCTGAAACACGAGACCGCCCGAATAGCTCGGCGAGCCCCGGCTAAACTGATCGGCCCACGATTGCCCCACATCGTAGTCGCCATTGAGTCCCCGCAGATAGCTGTCGAGTACCAAGTCCAAAGTAGGACGCAAATCTTGCTCGGCAACGTTCAATTTCACACGGGTCGCTTGCAGATTATCTTTCAACGCTTGAATACGCGGATGATAGGCAAGCACCTTCGATAATTCCTCTTGCATCGATATGTCGTATCGCCAATCGGTAGGCAAGGTCACCGGCAATATTTCGATGATGGATAGTTCCCGCAAATCGGGCGAACCGATCGCAGCGCGCAACTGAGCTTCCGCAACGGCGATTTGCGCGACGACTTTGGCTTGAGCTGCTTGAAGCTTCGAAATCGTTGAATCTGCTCGCCATAGTTGACTTTGTAAGCTGTCAATATCAGCCCGACCTGCCAGTTGATCCCGCAGATCGGTCAGCAGCGCGATCGAGCGATCGTTTTGGCGATAATAGGCTCGTGCACTGACCAGCTCCCAGTAAGCAACCGAAAGCTTGTAAATGTGCTCCTGAATCTTTTCGATTGCCGCTTGGCCGCTGGCGTCTGTAGCTAACTGTGCAATGACGATCGTGGAACGGTTGTACGATATCCCGCTTCCTCGCATCAAGGGCTGAGTGTAACCCATGCGCAGTTTGGTGATCGCCTGTTGCTTGGGTAGGAAGAAGTCGGAATTGTTGTCCAAGAAGTCGGTCTTCTGAGTTATCTCCCCGGTTCCACCGCGAAAGTTCTTCTTCTTGATACCGACTCGATTGTCGGTTCCGATTTCCTGCAAACTGTTCGCAGATCCCGTGGTGAGTGTGTTGCCGACCGGATCATAGGTGTCGCGAAAGATGGAATCAATAAATGCGGAGGGATCGAAGGGACCAAAGGCTTGGTCAACTTTGGTTTCGAGAATCTGAGGCTCGAGTTGAACGGACTGAATGAAGGGTGAGTAGGTGAGGGCTGCGGAGATCAATTGGTCCAGATCGTGAGGCTGTGCATTCTCGCGATAGCCGATCGGAATAATGGCTTCCTCACACCACCAGGGGCGGATCAAGGTTGAGGAATCTTGTATGTAGGGTGGAAGTGAATCTGCTCCGACCTCAACCCCCGGCATAGCACTGGTATTCGCGACCTGCGATGGCACTTGGTCCCAACCTGGGTAGGATCCTTGATTCCCGCTTGAGTCCGTTGCAGGTGGCTGGGGCAGGTCAGCGAGAAACTTTTTATACGCTTCTGTGGTTACCGAAGGTGGTTGCGTTGCCGGAACCGGTGGGGGTTGATCTGTCTCTTGCCCCCAGGAAAAGCCGGAATCTGCCCCCCCAACTAGGCAAGTACCTAGCAGAAGTACAGTAGCGAAATGTTTGGGCTGTAAATACATTGTCGCTCGGCTCGATAATCCCTTTCGACCCAAAAACACACGTAGGTATGCTTCGGATGGATCCCTAACAGAACCTCAATGCAGATTCGCTGTCGGGTGATATTTCCGATCGTCCTACGCTACGTTGGGATCAGTCGTTACGAGCAGTACATTTTTCGCAATCGAACTTGGCAAACCTGCCTGCCTTTCACGATTTTGCCGCCTCCTTCGGATTTCGCGAGCTACGCTTCCCTGCGATTCCATGCCCGGATAGCCCGAAGCCTTTCTGTCGATACAACCCGGAGAATCTGTAATTCTACAGGGCGTGGTGATGATCGCTTACATCCATCGGAAATCCATGAAGATCTGGGAAGGGGTCCGTCGCATGCTCAACGAGCAAGCGACGAACGAGCCCCCTGGCCTCGATTTGAGATTTCTCGAGGACCGTATTCTGTACAGCGGTGTCGCCCTGGCGTCCGAACTGATCGCTTCAGACACCTCCGGAATGGGGGGTGGAGATGGGACAGCAGATGGTTTTGATCAAAACCCTTCCGTGAATCCGGATGCGTTGGCAGGATTCTTCCCGAACGACTCAACAGCCGGGAAATCAGATTCCTTAGCACAGATCGAAGCGAGTTTAGCTCTGCTTGACACGCTTCTTCAGGAGCTTCATGCACAGGAAGCTTCATCCACACTCCAGGGGGATTTGCTAACGAGTGAATCATCCTTTGATGGGATTTCGGATCGGGATAGCCCTGGTGATATACAAATACCGCATGTCAGCAATCCGCTGAACCCTCCTTCGATTACTGCAAGCGATAACAATCCCATCGCTGATAACGTGCACTTCGATCATTCGCATGAATTGATCGTCATCGATACTTCGTTGCCGGACTTTGAGTCGCTACTAGCGGCTTGGCAGCTCGACGCGAGTGCCGATCGCGACTTCACGCTTTTGTTGTTGGCCCCAAGCGATCATGGCATCGATGTTATCAGTAATTTTCTACTCCAATCCGGGCAGCAATATGATGCAGTCCACTTGGTCACTCACGGATTTTCTGGAGGTTTGCGGTTGGGAGATACAATTCTCACCGCAGGTACTCTCGCCGATTATGCAACACAGCTGGATGCATGGCGATCGAGTTTGACTCCAGACGCGGATTTGTTCCTTTACGGTTGCTCGATTGCGGATAGCATCTCTGGAGCGGCCTTTGTCGACGAGTTCGCGAATCTATTGGATATCGATGTCGCAGCCAGCACGAATGCGACGGGGGCGCGGTCGCTCGGCGGGGATTGGACTCTGGAGTATCGGCATGGGGAGACACTTGCGAGCCTAAGTGTTTCTCCGACTGAAGATCTAAACTGGGAGCATTTGCTGCTGACTTACACCGTCCGCGATGACTTCGGAACTGCAGCGTACACCAACAATAACGGCACCAATAGCTGGAGTGCAGCATGGAGCGAGACCGACGCGGGTGGCGCTGGTGCGACCACTGGAAATATTCTCATCACCGGCGGTCAGTTGCAAATGCAGGCTACCAATGCGGCCGACCTCATCTCCCGCCAAGCGAACCTCACGGGCGCGCACGCAGCAACCTTGAGCTTTACCTATGACAACACCCTCGATAACAATGCGTCGACATCGAGCATCACGCTGGATGTGTCAAGCGATGGAGTGACCTGGGTTACGCTAGATACATTTTCGAAGACGCTGAATACGACCGCAAGTAGCAAGTCCTACGACATCACTTCCTACATCTCGAGTGGAACTCGGGTTCGGTTGGATGTTGGTACCGCAGCTGCTGGTGCTTTCTATCTATTTGTCGATAATTTCCAGATCTCTTACGATATCAATACCTCCCCTACGGCCGTCGCCGATACGGCGACCGCCGTCGAAGCGGGCGGAGTCAGTAACGGTACCGCTGGTACCAATCCGACCGGCAATGTGCTGACGAACGATACCGATGCCGATTCGGGTGATACCAAGACGGTTACTGGCGTTGCGGTCGGTGTCGTCGGTAGCGCTTCGACCAACGTAGGTAGCAACGTCACAGGTACCTACGGAACCATTAATATCGCAGCGAACGGTGCGTATACGTACACGGTCGATAATAGCAACGCTACCGTACAAGCGTTGAGAACTGCGTCGAATACGCTGACCGACACGTTCACTTACACGATGCGCGATACGCTGGGCCTTACCAGTACGACCCAGATCACGGTAACGATTCAGGGGGCCAATGATGCTCCTACCGATATCTCTGGCACACTGACGATCGCAGAAAACTCTGCGAATGGCACCTCAGTTGGAACGTTAACCGGGACGGATATCGATACCGGCGATACTCGTACTTGGTCGCTGATGGATAGCGCTGGTGGTCGATTTGCGATCAACTCCTCGACGGGGCAAGTTACCGTCGCCAATAGCAGTTTGCTCGATTACGAATCGTCGACCAGTCACAACATCACTGCACGAGTTACCGACGCTGCGGGCGCGACGTTTGACAAAATTTTTGCTGTCACGGTATCCGACGTTGCCGAAGCGTTGACCTTGACCGCTGGTAACGACACATTCATCGATTACGGGGTTACAGAAACCTCGGTCAATGCTAGCGATGGGAATGACCTTGTCTATGCCTCGAGCGGCAACGACAACCTCCTCGGCGGTAATGGGACGGACACGGTGAGTTACGAGTCGACGTCGCTCTACACGGAGGATTTTCAATCCGGAGCGACGGGTTGGTCGAGCAATACCACGGAGTCATCCGCGAATTTGACCAGCTTCCTCGGTCGCTTCGGTGGCAGTAGTGGAGTTCAAGCGGTTTCGAAAACATTTTCCTTGCCTACCAATCCAACCCAGTCGGCGGTCGAATTCGATCTCTATCGGATCGCGACGTGGGATGGCGAATTGTTCAATGTATTTATCAATGATTCGCAAGTAGTCTCGGTCACCCTCCACCAAGCGGGCACGATCAGCGCGACGAGCGGGACAACTGGAAACGTTTCGTGGACGGCCAACTCGGTCACAACTGTTAGCGACCTCAGCAATACCCAGATTATCCGGTTTAGTTTGATTGTCACCTCTCCTGGCACTTCAGTCAAACTGGGCTTTGGAACGACTCTGGACGAGGCGATC
Source organism: Planctomycetota bacterium (assembly GCA_018970165.1). Classification (GTDB taxonomy): domain Bacteria; phylum Planctomycetota; class Planctomycetia; order Pirellulales; family Pirellulaceae; genus JBKCUI01. The sequence continues at coordinate 19,062 of JAGWWZ010000092.1, forward strand.
AGCAACGAATCGTATGGCATCGACAATCTAAAGATTTCGAATGGTTCGGCGGTGACCGTCAACTTGGCGACAACCACGGCACAAAACACCGGTGGTTCGGGGACGGATACCATTCAGCAGTTCGAGAACCTGACTGGTACTGCTTTCAATGACACTCTCACCGGCGATGCTGGCAATAACGTGCTTCGTGGCTCGGGCGGCAGTGACACGCTAACGGGCGGTGCGGGTGCCGACACGTTCAATGTTGACAGTGGAACGGATTCGATCACTGATTTGGGGAACGGTGCGGATGTCTTGATTGTCGCGGCGGGGGCCACCGCAAATGCGACCGCAGTCGCCGGTTGGACCGCGACATCTGCAAGCAGTAATAGCGGCATCGTAAACATCACTGCGGCTGGCCAGAATGTCAACATTAGCGCTGTCACGGGGACTGCTGGGTGGACTCTCACCAACAGCGGTAATGCGACTGGCGTTACGCTCGTCGGTTCAGCCAACTCCGACACTCTCATCGGTGGCAACGGTGCCGATACCCTAGATGGCGGCGGCAATAACGACGTGCTCACTGGCGGTGCTGGTAACGATACCTTCAATATCACCGCGGGCAGTGACTGGGTTAGCGATCTCGGGAATGGGACTGACGTGGTTACGGTATCTTCCGGTGCCAGTGTGACTGCACAGGTAGTCGGAGCGTGGACTGCGACAGCATCGACCAGCAATGCAGGTACAGCATCGGTCACCGCGAATGGGTTCAGTCTCAGCGTAGCATCGGCCACCGGTGCATCGGGATGGACGCTGACCAACAGCGGTAACGCGACGGCAGTAACGCTGATCGGATCGGCGAATAACGATACGATTACGGGAGGAAATAACAATGATACGCTCAATGGTGGATCGGGAGCGGACACGCTGAATGGGAGCGCCGGTAACGATACGATCGACGGAGGGATCGGAACCGACACGGTTGTTTACTCGGGGGCATACTCCGACTATTCGCTCACGTTTTTCGCGGGTGGTTTCACCATCGTCGATTTACGCAGTAGTTCACCAGAAGGAACCGACACGGTGACCAACGTTGAGTTGATCACATTCTCAAATGGTACTTTCACACTGAATGTTGGAACCAATGGGAACGATATTCTTACGGGGACGGTAGGCAACGATTACATCAATGCTTTCGATCTGGATGACACCGTCAATGCAGGGGACGGTGACGATATCGTTGTTGGCGGCGACGGCAACGACACCCTGAATGGACAGATCGGAAATGACATTCTGCTCGGGGGGAATGGAGTTGACGTTCTGACCGGTGGCGCCGGAAATGATACGCTCACGGGTGGTGCTGGAGACGATACGTTGAATGTCGATTCAGGGACCGATACGATCACGGATCTTGGGAATGGTTCCGATATTATCGTGATCTCCGCCGGCGCAACCGCCAATGCAACAGTTGCAGCGGCTTGGACCGCGACCGCATCGACGAGCAATGCGGGCACTGCATCCATCACCGCAAGTGGATTTGGAATCAATGTCAGTGCTGCGACCGGCGCATCGGGCTGGACGATTACCAATAGTGGTAACGCCACGGCCGTGACACTCGTGGGCTCAGCGAACGCTGACACTCTCACCGGTGGAAACGGTAACGACACCCTCACCGGCGGATCTGGTGCGGATACCTTCAATATTGCTACGGGAACGGATTCCATCACCGATTTAGGCAACGGCGTGGATATTGTAGTTGTCTCTGCCGGTGCGACAGCCAATGCAACTGCAACGGCGGCGTGGACGGCTACAGCGTCCACCAGCAATTCAGGTACTGCGTCTATCACTGCGAGCGGGTTTAATATCAACGTTGGTTCAGCAACGGGAGCCTCTGGCTGGACGATCACCAACAGCGGTAATGCCACCGCTGTAACACTTACCGGATCAGTTAATGCAGACATATTAACCGGTGGTACTAACGCCGATACATTAACTGGTGGTGCAGGTAACGATACCCTTACCGGTGGCGCTGGTAACGATACCTTCAATGTTGATTCAGGAACCGATTCCATCACCGATCTTGGTAACGGCACGGATATCGTGGTGATCTCTGCGGGTGCAACCGCCAATGCCACCGCAGCGGCCGCTTGGACTGCGACCGCATCGTCCAGCAACGCTGGCACGGCTACGATTACGGCCAGCGGTTTTAACATCAACGTCAGTGTTGCTTCTGGTGCCTCAGGCTGGACCCTCACTAACAGCGGCAATGCCGCAGCGGTCACGCTGACTGGCTCAGCCAATGCTGATGTGCTCATCGGTGGCACCAATGCTGATACGCTCGTTGGCGGTGCGGGCAACGATACACTCACCGGTGGCGCAGGCGCCGATACCTTCAGCGTTACCTCGGGTACGGACACGATTACCGACCTGGGTAACGGCTCGGATGTCCTGACGATTTCCTCGGGAGCGACGGCGAATGCGACGGCGGCATCGGCTTGGACGGCAACAGCTTCAACAAGTAATGCAGGAACGGCCACGATCACAGCGGCCGGATTTGGAATCAATGTCAGTGCAGCGACCGGAGCATCAGGCTGGACTCTCACCAATAGTGGCAATGCAACCGCTGTCACCCTGGTCGGTTCAGCGAACGCAGATACGCTCACCGGCGGAAACGGGAACGATACACTCACCGGTGGAGCAGGAGCGGATACGTTTAATGTTGCTGCCGGCACCGATACGATCACCGATTTGGGTAACGGTACGGATATCCTAGTCATCTCTGTGGGTGCGACGGCCAATGCGACTGCTGCGGCGGCTTGGACCGCGACGGCTTCGACGAGCAACGCCGGGGCCGCGTCGATCACAGCGAGCGGATTCAATCTCAGCGTCGCTTCTTCCACAGGCACTGCTGGATGGACGCTCACCAACAGCGGCAATGCCACGGCGGTGACACTCACGGGGTCTGCCAACGCCGACACGCTCGTCGGTGGCACTAACGCTGATAGTTTAACCGGTGGCGCTG
>JAGWWZ010000280.1 GCA_018970165.1 Planctomycetota bacterium
CCAAAGAGAGTTCCTTGCGGATTCAACAGCGCCCAACACACCGCGTCGATCGCCATCACCCCCGCGAAAAGAAAGAGGATCAGGTTCCAATTCCCCGTCTTCGCCACAAGCCAGCCTGCAGTGATCGGGAACAAAGCGGCTCCGATGTTGCCACACATGTTCATCGTACTAAAGACCGTGGCAACATGCCTTCCTCCATAACTGATAGCGACCGTGTAGCCACTCACCCCACCAAAAGTTGCGCAGAATGCTCCGAGGGTAATCAATGCGATGCTTTGATTGATATCCTGCGCAAAGTAGGAGAGAACGATCAACATGGAGCACGACCCCATCCCGATGACGGCGATCCCTTGTCGACTTAGTCGTGAATTACCGGTCCGCTGAAGCAACCAATCGGAAAAGAAACCGCCTGTTAAACTGCCGATCACTCCCCCAACACCTGCGACCGTGGTCAAAACCCCCGAACCCAGGAGCGATACATCGCGTGTTTTCTGCAAGAAGGTCGGAAACCAAGTCATGAAAAAGACCATACCGGCAGCTCGAAAAAATTGCTGACTACACAAGAGGATCATCGGCAGACTCGAAAGCAATCGCGACCATTCCACTTTCGATCGAAGTCTGTTTTTTCTTTCGGACGCAGGGAGTTTCTGCGCTGAAATCAAGCCTAGAAAAATCATGGTCCATAGGAGACCGGGAATGGCATAGGCTGCCAATAGCAGTCGCCATCGATCGACACCCACAGCACTCGCCCACGGCGAAATCGCTTCCAAGATACTCGCAGCCAGAACCGGCGCGACCGCGCCGCCGATCGTCATGCCTGCAGCTAACAACCCTGTGGCTCGCGCTCGTTCCGTTTCAGGAAAGATGCCGCCTAAAGCCTTGGCTGCGCTCGGGAATGCCCCGGCCTGCGCAGCGCCCATCAATCCCCACATGATTAGGAGCGAATAGAAACCGGTCGCAAACGCGCTCAGTAATGTCGCCAGCGACCATGCCACACAAAAGAGGACGAGCGAACGTCGACTCCCAAGCCGGTCCGCAATCGCACCGCCGGGTATCTGCATCAAAGCATATGCGAAATACCAAGCGGACTGAATCAAACCCATGTCCCTCGCCAAATCCTCGAATCGCAGGTCTATCGCGATTTCGGTGGCAGGGACACTGAGGGCAGCGCGTTGGATGTAAGCGATCGCCGCCGAGGCGCAAAGAAGCGCAAGCACCTGATAGCGTCCGCTGCGAACCTGAGCCTCGTCGTGGGGGACGCTCGTCATGCACGACTCCTAGCGATCTGTTTGGAGTGAACGCTGGAGCAATGCGAACAACCGATCGATCTCTGCGCAGGTTTCCTGATCGAGTTCCCATCCAAAGGGTTCGACCCGCAGTGTATTGCGAAACAACCCCCGTTTCTGCAGGATGTATTTTTCGATCGCTAGGAATCCGTCGAGTCCAGCTTGCAATTGCAACGCTGTCATGGCGCTGATTGGCAGCGATAACCGATAGATGCGTTCTTCATCGCCGGATTGCAAGGCTCGCCAAAGTGCGACGATCGCATCCAATAAATCGGTCCCAGGCATCGTCCCAACAATACCGCGACGGTAGCAGTCCACGAGATTGATTCCTCCGGAACCTTCGAAGATGCGAGCCGTACCGTGGCTGGCATCGCGAAGCTTCGAGAGATTAGGTCCAAGAGGACTCGCCTCGGGCTTGAAAAAGATGCGGTCCGCACCGAACTCTTCGAGCAGCCTCAGGTAAACTCCTAAATCGATCGCGGCACCGACGTAACTCGAAGCATCCTGCACCACCAGCGGGATCGAGATCCCTCGCGCGATCGCGGCAAAGTAATCCGCAGTGCGAGCACCATTCAAAGGGGTCGCCACCGGTGGAATCGCCATGACCGCGCTTGCGCCGAGCCCTTCTGCGTGCGCTGCGAAATCGAGTGCCTCGCGGATGCTCTCGGCACCCACGCTCACAACCGTAAAGCCTCTCCCCTTGGTTGCTCGACAGACATGTTCCGCAAGTTCTTTGCGACCATGGTATCCGAGTCGCAGGACTTCGCTCACCATAGCGACCACAACACCGTCGGCTCCTGTTTGAAACGCCCAATCGATCTCGCGTTCCAGAGTCGGCACGTCGATCGTCCCGTTCTCGTTGAGCGGCGTATGCAGAACTGGAAGAACACCATGCAGAAGGTTGTCAGCCAAAATACGATTGCTCCATGTGGCCAGTGAAGGAGTAAGACTGGAAAATCGACGGTAAACAGTATAGACGTTTACCAATCACCCACACTGCCATCCGAGTAGAAAACGCGCTGAGGCAGTTCCTGCTCGAACGGATGCTTGCGTACTGCGTCTTCATCGATGGAAACCCCGAGTCCCGGCAGGGTGTTCGGGGTTACGGTGCGTCTGGCCTTATCGATTTGAAATCCTTCCTGAACGATATCGCTACGCCACGGTACGTCGTTGTGAACGGTTTCGCAGATGATGTAGCTTGGTTGCGAGAATCCGAACTCGATCGAGGCTGCGGTGCTGACGGGCCCTTGCGGGTTGTGAGGTGCCAACGCGATACGGTAGGCATCGGCGAGCGCGGCAACGCGACGGGCCTCCGTGAATCCACCGCAATGCGTGATATCCATCTGGCAAATCTCACAGCCGCGCGCGGCGAACAAATCCCGAAACGCGGCCAGATGAGTCATCCTCTCACCGGTGGCGATCGGTGTCGTTACCGCTGCGTTGATGGCCGCGAGCCCGTCGATGCTTTCGGGCCAACACGGTTCTTCGAGGAAATAGAGACCGTAGGGTTCGAGGGCTTTGGCGAATTGCATGCCCATAGCTGGTGAAGGTCTGGCATGGCAATCGACCATGATGTCGATGGAATCTCCAACTGCGTCGCGCATGGCAGCGACGCAGGCTTCCGCAGCCTTGATCGGCCGCAGTCCTTCGATCGGCATGGTAGGTGGCACCGCCATCGATTTGAAGGCGGTGAATCCTTCGGCTACGGCCTGCTGAGCAAGTTCACCAAACCGCTTCGCGTTATCGACGGGAGTCTCATAAAAGCTCTCCATGTCACCGCCACCCAAGTGACAATACAGACGAATCGTATCTCGCACCGGACCACCCCACAGCTGATGGCACGGTATACCGTGTAGTTTTCCAACGATGTCCCACAACGCCAGATCGATACCCGCGATCGCGGTCGATCGAACGATCCCGCTACCATGCCAGAAGTGCTGACGCCACATCATTTGCCAAAGGTTTTCGACCCGAGTCGGATCCTGGCCGATCAGTAGTTGCGACAGATCTTCGATGGCGCCGACGACGCTGCGCGTGTGCCATTCGAGGGTCGCTTCCCCCCAGCCAAACAGTCCTGGTTGGTCGGTGATAACTTTGACGAACACCCAGTTCCTCATGCGAGCATGGCAAACGAGTGTTTCGATACGAGTGATTTTCATCGCGATGGGTTATTCCTATTTTTTACCAGCCACTCCGCTTTCCGCATGAATCCGCTCAACGTGTTCGGAGCCTGGCTAAGTTTTATCCACTGGTACGACGGACTTCCAGTCGGTCGTTTGGGGCAGTACGACGGACTTCCAGTCGGTCGTTTGGGGCAGTACGACGGACTTCCAGTCGGTCG
>JAGWWZ010000093.1 GCA_018970165.1 Planctomycetota bacterium
GTTTCCCGCATACACGACCTTGCCTTTGCGATCTCGGCTGTCCCCCCATCCATCGCGAGGAATGAATTGACCATCTCGAGGGCGCTCGTTTGCCGCGACGGGGCGCTCTATCCAGTTTTCCTGACTGCGAGGCGGTTGCTGTATCTTGATATACGCGGTCGCTTCCTTCGCTGGACCGCCATTGTGGACCTTGAGATCGACTCGCAAGACGCCGTCACCTTGTGCACGAGTCAGGATCAGGCGGTCCCCCTCCATCCGGCTCGCAATCGCGACATCCGAAGTTTTCCACTCGCAGGTGATGTTGGCATGCCCCCGCTCGGATAAGTTTTGCATGTTTTCGATCTTGGGTTGGAGGATAATCTCCTTCCGGCCATCCCAAGCGTTTGGGCACAAGATCCCACTGAGTTGGGGTTCCGGTATGTTGTTTTCCACCGAGACCGGGATCGCGATGGATCGAACGCTGTCGGGATAGAGGGCCGTGAGCACTAATTCAAACGATTCGTCATGGGCAACGCGACCTGCGTTTATGGAGCAGGCAAGTTGGTCCGTCAGTATCGTTTCTTGCGTACCATTTCGGCGGATTTCCCAGGAAAGTTTTTCAGCTCCCATCGCGAGGGCTGTCACCCGTCCCGATTCACCTTCTCGCAACTCAAGGCTACCTGGAGTAACCGAGAGGTCATCCCCAGGTGTGACTATTGTTCCGACAAGTGGCGAGTGAGGTTGCTGAGTTTCGTATTGCAAACGAACCCAATCCTCGCTTCGCTCGACGTTTGATATTCGTACCTCATCGATAACGCCCTCGAAATCGTACCGGTCGTACCATCCGCCGATATAAAATCGCGATAGGTTCTTGAGCGACAGCAAAGGTTTTTGCCCGATGGTTTCCTGGGCGAGTTTGCCATTTACGTAGATGCGAGTCGCTGCGGGAGAATAGCTATGAACAATATGCTTCCACGTTTGCAGCGGAACGATTCGATCGGTGGCGATGTTCGCCCCCGAGAAATAGCAATCCATATTGATGCGCGATGGACTTTGGTATTGCATCACGATTTTTCCCTGCGTTTTTTCGATTCCCCAACCGAGGATGGTAGTGTTGGGGCGATCGACCAGAATCCAAGCCTCGGTCGTGTGCGGATGCGCTGCGGAGGGGAAATGATCAATGTCGGTCCCGATACGGATGCCATGACCGGACGAGAATCGCCTCGCCTGACCAACTACTCCTTGTGTCGGCTGGGTTCCAGTATCCTTTGCTGCAAGCGACCCCGTGGAGTCAGCGAGTTCCCCTCCAAAATGCCACACAGTGACAAAGCCATTGGCGGCATTGAAAACTTGGCTTCCCGATGACTCCGCTTTTGCATCAGGGTTCCCCCAATAGAGTCGAAGCTCCTGTCGTTCATCGCTTCGAATTCTTGGCACCCGGACCCAGAGCGCGGCGATGCCTTCATTCGGAGCCCAAGTATCGATTTCGTATGCCAATACTCGATCGTTTGCAGGAGAATAGATCCGCAGATCCTCACCAAGCGGCCTGCATTCGGAAAATGGAAAACGGTCGGCATACAACCGGATGCAGAGTGGGAAATCCTCGATCTCCGACTGTGGCTTTAGTGAGACACCGTTTTCTGTAGTGTTGATCCAAAGAGATCCAGAATGTTTCCATCGTTGTTGCAAATCTGATGCGGAGGTTTCCTGAGGAACTGCTACCCCCCACAATTCTGCAAGCAGAACGGTAACCTCTGGATCATGCTTCCTGAGTTGGTCCAGAGTGAATGGGAAAAAGTCATTCGTCGAAAAGAAGGCTTCGCTGCATTCCGCAAAGTACTCCTGCGGCGTTGTCATTGCATAGGCGCGGACGCTGGCAGAACGACCATCGCCAAATCTTTGTTCGACCGATTCGTACTTGCGACTTGCTTTCGCTCTGTCATATACTTCTCGCACTTGTGCATTCGAAAAACCGTCGGGAAGGAAACGATCGTGATAGGCATGCGCAAGCTCATGAAGAGCGAAATTCGGCATCCGTCTCGCTTCTTCGGCAAAGATCCTTACGTTGGAGAACTCGACTCCCTTTTCCATCGCCGGGTCGCGGTTGTTTTTCTTCAACCACCCTGCATCAGGATGATATTCCGCACCCGGACGAGTTCCGGGATACTCCGCGGAGATCCACAATGGAACTTGCTGAAGTTTCTTCACCGCAGATTCAGGAACAACACGAACAATCTCTTGAAGTTGCTTTTCGAGCAACTGCAATGCCTGGTCGAGAAGGTCCGCTTCGTTTGCGTACAGATCTTCGCTGACATGCAGCATCCAGCCCTCGCATTCGATCGTTCGCCGAGTGGGGAGTTGCGATGCGTTGCCCACCTGCACCGTCTGTGGCGGTTGGCTGACGGCCCGCTCCCCAGAAAACAGGCTCAGTAAGCAAACGATCTCAAAGGCGATGATTGTTTTCAGCAGAAAACGCGCATGATGATCTCGAAATATTCCAAGATCATTTGGCTGTTGATTCATAGGGATACCATTTGGACCAGAGCGCCGCAAAACAATTGAGTACTATTTTGGTGATCGCCATCCATTCGAGTATTGCCGTTATGCCTTGAGTTGTGCAGGTAATCGCGACACACTATGCATCACAGTGAACCTTGTGTTCCGAGCTGAGTAGATTGGACCGATTCCGAATAGGGCTGGTACCGTTCCATTTTGATGCGCCATGGACCGCCGATATGGTATCGGATCCCGCGCCAGTGGGTATCGTTGCCGAAAAGGCATCGCAACAGCGCCCAGGAGTACACCCATTGCGTAATCGTGACGATGTATATCCAACGAACGAAATGTGGCTTTTGCCATAGCTGATCTCTTCCATCGCGTGCGAGAGAGGCTTCTACAGATCTACCAATCCACAGGACTAATAGAACGAGAGCCAACTGAAATATCGCCATGACAACTGCGACAAGGCCAGATTGCTGAACTTGCTTCATCAGAACAAGCGCCAGCACTAATGCCCATCCAAGCAATAGAATCGCTGCTGAGGCGATGCCGTGAACAACAACTAGTGGCCACGCTCGATGGTACAATCTGGCTGTCAACAATTGCCGGCTCACCCAAGGAACAAACGAAGACACGTCACAGTCTTCGCGGTTGACCATGATGAGGCTGGGTTGAAACTCAACGCGCTTTCCGATTCGCGACAACTGATGAGTGAGCATCGTGTCCTCGCACAAAGCCTGAGACCATCGATCATCCAGTTTGGCTTCGCGGATAGCGGATCTCTTGATCGCGAGTGTTCCCCCCCATGCGATTCGATACCAACTCATTTGAACGATCGCTGCAGCGTTCCACACGTGACGAACCATCGCACCTCGACTGGGCTCGTCTGGTGCATACCAACGATTTCCCGTGACGGCCCCGACCGATTCCTCAGCCAGGCCGGTCGCCAATTCCCGCAACCAGCTCGGATGAGCAATCGTATCGGCATCCAACTGAGCCAAGATTTCTACCGTCTCGGGGAGAGATCGATAGGCTTGAAGGATGCTGGAGCATTTCAAGCTGCAAGTATTCGATGGATCCGTTAGGAACTGAATTTCGTAATGATCGTTCGCGCGACTGGCGAGTGTTTCACGCAGAATCGGAAGGGCCGGATCGTCTCGATGATCGACCACAAAAATGATTCGGTAGCATGGATAATCTTGCTGCAACAGCGCGTCAACGCATCGATGCAAAAACGGATCTCCCCCACGGAGGCACAAAACGACTGCGGCCTCTGGGCACTGCGCATTGTCTAAAAGTCCCACTCGACGACCCATCATGAGTCGCGTGAATCCGAAGACGAGCCAGGATTGAATCGCGAGAGAAATACAAATCGTTGCAATCAATGCTGCGGTGACGCTTACCATTGCCCTAGGCCTCTGCAAGCACTGGCTGTATCGAGATCCAATCGGTCAACACCGCGACAACCAAATCGAGAAGCTCCCGGGATGCATCACGAGACAGAATACGTCCATCATATCGCATTGCCAGATAGAGATCTCCTGCGTACTCATTGATAGTGATCGCTGCCGATAGAAACGGGGTCATAGGAGCCAACATCGTGATGGATTCAAGTTTCAGGTTTCCGGCGCAGAAATGCCCATCTGGTGATCGGAGAGGTGATGACGCAAATGACCTCCCTACATTAGTCACAACAACAGTTGTTTGACAGCTGCTAGGCGGAGACTTGGAAGAACGGCTCTTTGGCAAATGCTTCTTGAGCCAAAGGGAGGCGATAAAGATCAATCCCAAGCGGTTGCGTTTGATCAATTCCATTTCCTGGTGGATTCCCCATAGCAGTCCTTGTCGGTCCGCTATCTGGCTTGGGGTTCGATCCAGAAATACGGAACTGACGATATTGCATGCGGTTTGGAGTTGATCTTGCGGCGTGGTTCGCATGTTGACCGGAACCATCATACGGATCCATTCCTGCGAGTCCTGAAACCCGCGATCCTTGCGAAATCGAGCGATCGCTTCAAATACTGCGCAGGCAATCAATTCGTTGAGCGTGGCTTCGCGGTCCGATGCAGAGCGTCGAAGTTTCTTCGCGCTTGCTCTGTCGAATCGAGCAATATGACAACTTGCCGGGAGAGGGGTGGGGGCTGTGTCTGAAATAGCGGCATGCGGCAAGATAGGGACTGGTTGCCGCATCAAGTACTGGCGCACACCCAGCAGTCCAACCGCTTGTTTCGGGATTGCAGCGATCGATTTGAGAACGTTCATGCCGAAGCGATTCCGCTCAGGAAGTAATGCGGGTTCGTAGGGAGGTAAGGTGTGGGGAACTCCAACAGTATGCGAATCGTATAGCAGCCAAAGATCATCGATTGCAGATTGCATGCCGAGTCCATCGACGCACGCATGGTGACCTTGGAAGATGATGGTGCACGCTTCGGGGAGGTCATGCACGAATACCTTCATTCCTACTTCGGAAAATAGATCCAGTCGACTGTCCGGAACCCAATCTTCGTCGGGTGCTTCATTCAGCCATTTGATCGGCACGCGTTCACTCTCCTCGTGAACCCAGTGCAGACCTCGCCAGGATTTTTGAATGCGTGAGCGGAGCAGCGGATGACGGTTGAACATCTCGCGAAGCGAGGAGAGAAATGCCTCGCGATCCAGCTTGCCATGAAGTTGCATCCTGCAGTAGACGACACAAGGATATGCTGGACTATCCTGGGCAACCATCAAGTGCTCAAAAGAAGAAAGGGGCAGTCTGGCTTGGGTCATGGCATCGCCCCGCTGGTCGCTTCGACTGCCTCCTTTGCATGATTATTTTGGGGCGGATTTTCAGATGACGACGCGGTTTCGAATTTGTTAGCTTTTGTGAAGACGCGATGAAAGGGAGACAAGAGGATTGCGGGGGTCAAGACCAGATCGCTGATGAGCCCCACCATCAATAGAGCGAACGTCAGCCACGCAAAGCGAGCGATCGGGGTGAATGGGCTGAGTGCGAAAACCAGCATGCCCAGACCGCACACGAGAGCCGTCTGGGTCATCGCTCCTCCGCAGTTGGCAAGCGCGTCTTCCACCGCAGCAGCGGGATCCAAACCTTTTTGACGCTGCATCCGATAGTGTGTGATCAAATGCAACGTATCGTCGACACAGACACCCATAATCACGCTCGCCGTGAGAACCGTACCCAATTCAACCTCCAACCCGAGCCATCCCATGGTTCCGAATACCACTGCAGCCGGTGTCACATTAGGAAGCATGCACAGCAGTCCCGCTGAAATACTTCGAAAGACAATTGCCATCGTAATCGCGATCATGGCAAAAGCACCCGAGAAACTATTGAGCATATCCACAAGCAATTGACGTTGAACGCGATAGACAAACGGAACTCCGCCACTGACATCAACGTGAAATCCCGGCTCGGGGTTCTTTTCCAAGAATCCTTGGATCTTTTGGTCGGTTTGCTTTACCAGTTGCTCGTAGTCGGTACGCCCTAGTCCAGAAACTCTACCCGTGATCCGCCAGCATTCCTCCGCTTCGGATCGATACAGCAACCCCATCGCTATCAGTTGGTCTACAGAGTCATTGATCGCTCGTTCCGCGACTGAGCGTCTGACGGTGGGGCCAGTCCCCGGCGACAAGGAAATCGGGGGCAAAATGTTCATGACCGACCAAGTGGATTTAATCTCGGGAAGCTGCAAAAGCTCCCGTCTAAGATTGTCCAAAATGCGAATGCGATCAATCGATGATAGGTTGCTGTCGGCTGGGAAGGTCAACGCTATTTCAATCGGTACTAGCGGTCCTATGCGATCTTCAATCCAAGCATAATCCTGAATGAGTCGATTACTCGCGGGGAGCAGTTGATGCGTTCCAACACTCGTCTTCAATCTCGAGATACCAAGGCCGAGTCCCAGCGCGACTACCATCCATACCGCGATGAGCAACAACGGCCGATGTTGCATCGCACGGACCAAAGGACCAGACGCACGCCACTGCATGACTTGGTCTGCAACCATCGACAGTGGCTTAAGCCGCCAGTTGCGTCGTGTTGCCCACGGTGCATGGATGGCAAGGCCAAGAATGATGATGGCAGAGTTGATCGGGACCACAATCGCAGCGAACAATCCGAACATTCGAATTGGAACGATCTCGCTCGAACAAAGCGACACGAACCCGATGGCTGTGGTAATCGCAGCCAGCAAGGAAGGTCTCCAGGATGCTCGAAGCGCTCTCGTTGAGCGAGACGCCGCACCTTCGGCCGTCGCTTCGAGAAAATAACCCAGATAATGCAGCCCGGCAGAAAGTGTGAGAACAAACGACAAATTGGCAACGAGCAACAGCACTGCATCGATGCGTCCATAGGAGTAATAGATGATTGCAAGAGCTAACTGCTGATTGAACAAGGCTCCCATGAACAGGAAAGCCACCATCCAAAAGTTGCGAATCGAAAAATAGAGAATCAAGAAACACACAACCATGGATAGGATGTTCAGTTCTGCAAGGTTCCCTGCACTCGCTTCATCGACTGCGACCGAGTCAACAGTCGATCCCGCGATGTGCACTTGCTCTGACGGTAGCTCCGTCGCTTTCAACGCGGCTTGGCGCGCCCAGGCGACAGCAGATTTGCGGTCGGCGAGTCCAACCTCCGAGACACTGGCAATGACGCATGTCTGTTCGCCGTCTTGCCCCAGGAACAAACCGGTTATTCGAGGCTTGAGCGAATCGCGAGACTTACCGCGAAATCGGCCCTGAAGCTGCAAGAGAACATCCTCGCCGGTGATTGCACGACTGAAATAAGTCTTGCCTGATGGAGCGGGCGAGACAAGAAGTTCCGAGAGTCGTTTCGAGCGAGGATCTGCTAAAGTACATCCGTCCCAACTGACAATCAGGAATTCGTCGCTTCCAAAACGGGTAAAGAACCTCTGCAGCGCAAGAGTTTCTGGAAAGCTGCTCGGCAACCAATCCTCGACCCGATTTTGATTCCTAAGCCACGCACCGCGTGCCCCCCAGGCGACAAGCGGGTAACTGGCTAAAACGACGACGAGAGAGAAGAGGATAATCCATCCGGGAGGCCATTCCCTGTTCGGGGGTGATTGGGGCAATCCTTGGCCGGAATCACTCGCTTCCACGTATCACTCATCCTTGGATCGGTAGGGTCGATGCCCTCGGAATTCGGGGCATGGTTCCTGTGTCGTGCTGGCCGCAAAGAGTCAGAATCCATTTCGCGAACGAGGATTCAAGACCAGCCCCCGGCCTAGGTGACGACACAGCGTTCAACAAGTCACTCACCGTCATCTTAGCACTTATGGTAGCAGAGTCATCTAGGCCAGGAACAGAGAAAATAGTCCCCATCGGGCCGATTCCTACCGTCCATTGGCTTCCCCCAGGACCCACGAGGTCGAGACTCACACGCGGTCGATGGGCTCGGTCCGTGAACTCTACCGCCGGGTTACATGCTTGTAACATCTCGTACACGTTTGACTCAAATTCAGCCTTTTTGGCTCGCCGTTTGCCCCAGCGATCCTCTTCGCCGAATCGGAGGAAGCGATGGAGCATCGGCTCATCGATCGCCGGACATGGGATGTGCCCGGCAAAACGCTTGAGGTTTGTGCAGTCGAATAGAGGATCGGTCGCTTCATAATCGTTGTACATCGTCACCCCGGGCAGAAACTCCCGCTCGAAGTCGTTGTAGGTTTCCGGATCCAACGTCTGATATCCGACATACTCCACTCCCGAGGAATGGAAGTAGCGATACGCGGCTTCGATGATTTCCCGCGGAGTAACGCATTTATCCGGTGCCAGATGGAACGTTCGCTCATGAGCCTTGGGAGAGAGGATCAGGTGTGTCATTGCCTGTGAGGACCAATCGACGGGTATAACATTTCGTCGTTCGTCGCCAGTCATCGGCAAGCGCAAGCGAGTCATCCGCTTTCCGTCCGGCCCAACAGGCTGTCTCGGAACCACGAGAGCCATGAGACGCAAATACAGATAGATACCGTGGTAGGTGTTGGTGTACCCAGTCTGAGAATCACCCGCGATCACCGCAGGGCGATAGACCGTGAGCTGATCAATCCCTTCTGCACTGCGAACCAAACGCTCTGCACGGAACTTGCTTTCCTCATAAACATTACGGAATTTTTGGCCACAATCGAGATCCGTTTCGTAGATGGTCCCCTCTCTCAAACCGCATACATAAGCAGTCGAGACATAGTGCAAGCGACGAATTTTCGTTGCTCGGCACAATTCCAGCATATTGCGAGTGCCATCAAAATTTGTCCGCCACGGTTCCCCTTCACCGTCGGCATGAAATGCCAATGAGGCCGCGCTGTGAATCATTTCTTTGCAGTGCCGGGCGACCCAATTCTTCGACTCGCGCGTCAGCCCCAACTCGGATTCCCGAAGGTCCCCCTCAATCATTACCGGCCGGGGAAGGCTCTGCCCTAACTCTTGTTCCCAGAATTGGAGAATCCCCTCCAAGCGTTCCTGAGCCGACTCGCGTTTCGACCCGCGTACGAGCAACGCCAGTCGAGTACCCCGAAGCAAAAGATCCCGAATCAAGAAACGACCGAGCAAACCCGTTCCGCCCGTGAGAAGACAATAACCGCTACTCATGAATCTGTGTTACCTAAATACTCGACGATGATAAAACAAAGGATGTCATGGACCACATAACAGCCGAATGGAAGCAGGGAGAGAATCGCTTCAAGATGTCGGACTAATGTGGCAAGTGGTAGTATGATCTCGAATCTTCGTAAGAGTCGGACCAGATTCCAAAGAAAGCTTCGATTTCTGGGGTGCTGTATGCCCGAAAAATCGAATATTCAGTTGGTGTAAACTTGGCAGGACAAAAAGTATTAAGGATTCAATGGATGATGAGACACAGATGCTTCATGCCGCAGCCAGTACGATTTCTGGCCGGCAACTCCTCGATGCAGATCTAGTGGATATCCGATGGCGTGGCAATGTTCAAGGGGCAACAATTCGCAGAGCCCCGTTTTTCTTGAAAACCACGGGCCTTTGCTCCGGCGGAAACTCGATGTGGCAGTCCAGCAAGGAGCCTAAATCAGCATCCGCTGGTATGGAGATCTCCGCAAATATCACGTCCCCTTCGCGTCGCATCGAAGTCGCTTCATACGGGCCAAATTGAACCCAATTCGGACTTCCGTCAGGGATCGGTCGCCTCGAACCTGTCCGGTCCAACGGGATTCGTAGCAAATGAGTTCTGCCCCGTTCCAGTGTTTCCGGTTGGATCTGCCCGATAGGCTTGCCGTACTTCTCTCCAGGCTGGGTCGGATCCTTCAGCGAGCCCGTTTGGGCTCGTCGCAGTTGACGATTATTGCTCGTTTCCACAACGCCTGCGTAACCACCCAGAATGTAGGGGAAACGGTCCGGCGTCACATGATAGTGGTATCCCCGTTCCGAATCTTCATGGCCATTGCACGCATCGAGCGCCGAACCATTGGTCAAGTCCATCGCTCGAATGCCATTGGACTCAAAGGGGCCGTGAACAGGATACCCATCGAACGCGAAGCCGATAATCGGGGAATGCCCCTGACCGTTATCTACAAATGGAGACTTCACGCATGTGGGGTACTTGTGATAGTGGTAGACCCCCGTTTGCTGGGGGTGTCCGCAACAGGAGTCGAGCCAGACCTCGTCATACCCTTCGACCGCATTCTTCCCCCCCATCTCAAATGGGTTGAAGAAAACCACACCATTGAGGGACATGCCAATGGGCCCCATAGGCAATCGCGTCACCACCTCTGCCTTGCGAGGTACTAACGGAAATCGAAACGTGAAGTCCTGCACACGGATGGAGTTCGGATTATCGCTATTGGGGAACACGGCCGTAGGATGATTCGGATACCCTTGGCTTTGTACGATAAGATGATTCTCATCATGCGAAATACGTATGTTGGCAACTCCATCTTGATTCGAGTCGAGCGTGTGATACGAGAACAGATCGACCCAACGCCCCGCATCCTGATAATAGTACTTCTTGGGCTCCTCTTTCGAGACATACCATTTGCCACCCACATGCAGCAAGCGGTCCTCCGTAACTTGAGTCTCTTGGGATTGAGCGGATATCTCTTGCGCGACAGACTCACTGCGGTAATCAAGAAACGGTAACAACATCGCTAGGACCAAAGCCCCTCGCAAGCAACTACCGGATGCCTTGCCCTCGGGAACGAACAATCGAAGCACGTGCCCATGCAACGACAGGAAAGTTGATTTCATGTGTGTATCCTCCGCAGATTGCACTTCGGCGCACTGTGGTGTTAAAACCATTGACGGCAGATTTCGGCGTGAGGTTTCGGCGTGCCAACTGCTGTCGAGATGGCCAAGTGTGCGAAAAGGGATAGGTTATGAATATTCAAAAGGTTTCTTTAGGGCCGGGGAAATTGCCATCTCGGACGCGATCTCGATAAGTGACAACCGCATCCGCAGCCATAGTCTTCAGGTCTGCGAATTGCCGAACAAACTTCGGGATGTAGCCACTGTTCCAGCCCAACATGTCGTTGGTGACAAGCACCTGACCATCGCAAGCGGCTCCTGCACCAATTCCGATGGTGGGTACGGAGAGTTTCTCTGTGACTTCGCGCGCCAGTTCGGCCGGTACGCATTCGATGAGGACCGCGAATGCACCTGCTCCCTGTGCGGCCAGTGCATCGCGCATCAAGCGATCAGCATCTTTCTGAACGCGATACCCACCTAAAGCATGCACGCTTTGAGGTCGCAAACCGATATGAGCGATCGTCGGGATGCCGGCATCGACCATGGCTCGTATCGCATCGGATTGCTGGTGCCCCCCCTCCATCTTGACGGCATGACACTGCGTCTCTTTCATGATGCGAGCTGCAGATTCCAAAGTATGAGGGACGCTCACCTGCCCGACCGGGAACGGCAAATCGACAATCACCATCGAACGCTGCGATCCGCGAACCACCATTTCTCCATGGTAAATCATCTGTTCGAGCGTGACAGGTACGGTCGTCTTGTGGCCTTGGACAACCATCCCTAGAGAATCACCTACGAGCAAGCAATCGATGCCAGCCCGGTCGAGTAGCTGGGCCGTTGGGAAATCGTAAGCAGTCAACATGGTGATCCGCTCCCCCCGCTTCTTCATGGCGGCTAGGGTGCGAACGGTTACAGTTCCATCTGATTCTGGCATTGCGTTGAGTACCGCTACTACTTGGCCTTCTTCTGATTCTTCGCTTCCGCTTCCGCTTGAGCTTTCTTGCCGATCGCTCGCGCTTTGGCAAGTTCCTGCAAAGCTGCTTCGCGTCGGGAAGGTGGAAGGTTCTTCCACGCCAACGTGTAATAGAGTTCGACCGACGACCATGTTCCACGGCTCCGTGCTTGTTCGGCCATCCCTAGATAAAAATTCACCGCGTCGGGATCGAAACTATCGACCACATTCCCATTGCGACTCAAGGCAGCCAAATAGTCATACTCTGGAGTATCACTGCGTCTCCGGGGAGCAGTGCGAACATGGATCGGCTCGCGAGGATCGGCCGAATGGAGCATAGGACTTGTCGGATTCTTTCCGGACTGCGACCGAATCATGGAGTCGAGCTCCGCAAGATCGATCACCGTAGTGCGAACCGATACCCCGCTACCACCGAGACTTGATCCGTAACTTGACCCGAGCCCCAGCGGACCACGCCCTATGGAACCCGAACGACCGAAACCTGAAGATCCTAAAGAGGCCGAGCCGGAATCGGGTACCGCTACCGATGTAGATAGGTTAAACGTGCCTGCAGAGGGTAGCTGTACCACCTGCCCTCGGGCATGATCGGCCGTGACGAATCCATGAAAAGACAATGCAAGGAGCCCTGCGAGGTAAAACAGCGGAAATGATTTCATGATCCTCACCGAAGTAGCCAAATAAAATCCGACCCTACGTCAGTTTACTCGGATCTCGCAGTCTTGACTGGTGCTGGCCGCAAAGGGATGAGATAATTTGTCTTGGAATCTCGCAAGTGGGAGCATCAATGAAAACCGTCCAACCTCGCTATCGTATGTTCTCTCGACGTCTGTTTCTGGCTGGTTTCAGTTCCGCTATGATCATCAACCGTTTTGCACATGCGGACGATACCACCTGGATCGACAATTCTTGGGATGGCTGGATGACTTTGGACGGAAGAACAGTACCGATAGCATGGGAGCGAAACGACGACACCATCCACTTGCGGAAAACCGCCGAGCGAACAGGGCATATCGTAACCCGTCGCGAGTACGGGGACTTCAAGTTCGAGTTCGATTGGAAGATCGCACCCGGGGGCAACAGCGGCATCAAGTATCGAGTCCGTCGTTACGATGACCGAATGCTCGGTTGCGAATACCAGATCTATGATGGCGGGACGCGAACGGTGGAACCTCGAAACCAAACAGGTTCGATCTATGACCTCTTCGAACCCGACAAGTCGGTCGTTGCTAGACCGCCTGGTGAATGGAATCAAGGCATCATTGTCCTCAAGGAAAATCTCATCGAGCACTGGCTCAATGGTTCCAAGATCGTCACTGCCAAGATCGGCGACGCCGAGTGGGATCGCCGGATCACCGAAAGCAAGTTCAACGATGTTCCCGACTTCGCGAAAAATACTCGCGGCCGCATCATGCTGACCGATCACGGCAGCGAGGTCTGGTACCGAGCGCTGAAGTTCACAGAACTGTGAAGGGAACAATAGGACCAACCGGATACCGCCGACGATGAGCCTTCAATCGATTCGGGAGAATGCAGTGGAATGGAGGGTCTCCGCTTCGATTCGAGCATGGCGAGAGTATTTTGTTGTACTGCATGCAGTTCTTGACGGTTGGTGCGGTTTGCTGGATTGCGAGAAGCGACTCCGCTCACCAATCCCGCTCGGTTGATGTCTTCGCCAAGGTCGCCAGGCGGGTAGCAAGTAAGTCAGCACGCGTGGTGCGATGATCAGAAAAGCAAGGTAGCACGTCCAGAGGCTTTGCGATGGACGTGGGCATGAGTAGCACGCTCAGGGGTCGCTAAATGGATGGCACGTGGATGGCACACATTTTTCGGTTGCTTGCGTTCCTCGGCTTTCATCGCGCACCGCCGATGAATGCATGCCAACCAGATATCAAGTTGCTAGCGATCAGTTAATTGGGTGGGTGGCACGCAACTCGGTCATTTTTCGCGATCAAGAGCTAAAGGACTGCGGGAGGGAAACAAACGGAACGCATTTTGCTGATAGCAAACGTTTTCTATTTGTTTTTTCGATATTCCCAGGAATCGGTGTTTTGAATGACTCCCTGAAAACTATATGAAAAATTATACACCTCCGACTACATCGAAGCATTCCTGGGAAAGATGAGCTAGGGTTCCTATTGCCCATTCACTAGGAACCTTTTTCGAAAGCGTAATCTTCCATGAGACTCAAAGCCTGCTTGTGTTATTCAGCATTTATGGCGATCTGCGTCGCTCCTGTAAGTGTTCTTGCTGGTGGCCCGGGTGGAGGAGGTCGGGGAGGTGGAGGTGTGAAAGGTGGCGGCCTCAAAGGCGGAGGTCCAAATGTTGCGGGTGCACCTCGTCGAGGAGGCGGGCCAAGTGCCGGAGGCCCCAAAGGTGCTGTAAACGGCTTGCCTTCATCGCATGGAACACAGGCGAGTAGTCATGCTCCCCGTGGTGGTGCTGGAGGTAAAGGAACTCCCAACGGAGCAAAGCAAAACGCATCGCCGCATAAATCAGCAGGGGAACTGAGTCGTAAAGGTAAGCCCGGCGGCAAAGCAGATCCGATGAACGCAAGGGCTCCCAAAGGCGAGATACTTGCCGGCAAAGGTGAAGTCGGTGGCAAAGGGCCTCCCGCAGGAAGGGTCGGCGAAGGAGGCGGGAGTCGAGCACTTGGTCAGAAACATTCCGATGCACGGCCTAATCGAGAGCCCCGCGACGGACAGCGACTGATCAGCCAAACGACTCAAGGCGATCCAGGAAGCCGGGGGAATCCCGAGCAGCAGGTCCAGCGTGATCGCCGCGAAATCGCACGGGATCGGCAACAACTTCAGTCGGACCATCGCAATATCGCAGAAGATCGCAAATCGCTGGCTAGTGATCTAGAGTCTGGAAATCTGGAAGCGGCGAAAGCTGATCTCGCGAAACTCAAATTAGACCAGGAGAAACTCAAGGCGGATAAGAGAGAACTGCGTCGGGATGAGCGGGAGTTACAACGAGATAAAGATCGACTTCAAGGGGATTCACCCCCCGGCAATTCACCAACCGAGGACGTGAGCAATCGCAAGCCACCGGCCCCGCCGCTTCCTCCGCCACCCCCACGAGACCAGAGACCGACTAAACCAAAACAAGGCGTTGATTCACCATCTAATTCCTCTGATTAGTTGGCCCCTCCAGAGGCTTTGCGATGGACTTGAGGTCCGATCAGCCGCGTCACCATCAGGTCATCATCCGACGGGGAGAAAGCCGAGTCGTGATGAGGACCGGGTTGAGGTCGCATGCTAGTTGCAATCGCTGTCCGATGGGGACGAGCCCCAGCAAAACGAGGACTCGCCTAACGTCGGGACTGAACCCGTAGGCCACCACGTGATTCCTCCGCTTGGAGCCCTGATCGCAACCATGGCGCGAGGCCCAACGCACCGCTCTTGCTTTGCTTCTCCTCTGAGGGAATTGCCAAGTAAGAGGATGCTGTAGTACTCGAACAAATCGCCGCAGACATAACCTGCCCGTTGAAACTCGCCTTGGTTTCTGGATTTTCGAACCTTGGCCTCCTCGCGGAGTAACCCTGCGAGATATCGTCGATCGTGACAACGACTACCCACTCGTGTGGAAGCATATTCTCAACTTGGAACGCTTTAGTCTTGTCGTAAAATACTACTGAATCAGTTGCCAATCCGGGGTTTTCCGATAGGAAATACCTGAAACGGAAGCCCTCTTCAACGCGAGAGCATGCATCATAAATTGCGTCCAACCTGGAAAAACATTGAGAAAATCGAAGTGGTCAGGGCCGGGATCGAACCGGCGACACATGGATTTTCAGTCCATTGCTCTACCTACTGAGCTACCTGACCAGGGGTGCAGGAAATGTAAGACCCGCCTGCCGGTTTGTCAATTCAAACCCTAACTCGGGAACCAGATCCTTTTTGTGGAGAAATAGCGTTATACTGGGTAAAGTAGTTGTGTGGGAGAGGACCGATTGCTATTGCTCGTCAGCTTCCACATGATCTGACACTTTCCGCCGTTTCGAACTCGCTACCGTAATGACCATGCTTGGACGCTCCTCCATCACCGTGTTGACTTTGGTTGCGGCCCTCCTGTTGCAGCCAACTTTGGCTACCCAAGCGAGGGCTGAAAAGTATTATCCGGATCATCCGGCGGTCCAGGATATGGTGCGTAGGGCAATCACTTACCTTTCCAATCCCGGCGGACCTTCAACGCCAGGTGGCGGTGCAGGTGAAGCGATCCTCGTTGGCTACACGATCTACAAAGTCGACGGAGATACCGAACATCCGGTCGTCGCACGGGCGATTGGACTGGCAAAAGCTTGCCTCGAACAGAATACATCCTCCAACCAACACTCTCACAAGGCGGTCTACGAGATCGCTTTGTCATGCATGTTGTTGGCCTCCGTCGATGCTGAGGGATACAGCCCTCTATTGGTGCGTGCCCGCGATTTGTTCTTTCGAGTTCAAACCAACTCCGGCGGTTTCAATTACATCGATGGGTCGCATAACCCGGCTATTTCGGACATCTCCCAGACCCAGTATGTAATGCTGGCCTTCTGGACGATGAGCCAAGCTGGGATCGAGATCCCACAGGACCGAATCGTTCGCATCATCCAATACATCACCAACGCTCAAATCAAGGATCCATCGATACCGACTTCACACGGAGGTTGGCCATACCACTGGAATCCGTCCGCTTCGGATCAATCGAGGGTGACCAGCCATTCGCTGGTCGCGTGTGGATTGTCAAGCATCCTGATCGCTGGCGACACCATCGGAATCTACCGCAATCGATTGGCTCAAGCGGACGAAGATGAGGAACTTGTCCCGGCCGCATTCAAGAGAGTGATCGCGGAGACCGAAGGGGGAAAGCCACGTTCCAGTTTCGACCGAAGCAAAATCGACGCGGTCGTTAACCTGGGTTTGCTCTTCAATAGAAATAATGTCTACAACAAAGCCGTTTGGCACTACTATTATTTGTACGGCCTAGAACGCTTCGAATCCTTTCTTGAGATTGCTAACGGCAAACAAAACAAGAGCCCCGATTGGTACAACACCGAAGTGGAAAAACTACGTAGCCTTCAAGGAGCCGACGGTTCGTGGGGCGGTGCAAAGTCGCAGGACTACGACTCTGTGCTTCCCACCGAAGTCGCAACAAGCTTGGCCGTGTTATTCCTGATCCGTAGCACTCAAAAGTCGATCGGCGATCTCAAGGAAGGGGTGGTGCGAGGCTGGGCCGAACTGCCAGCCGACATCAGCGCGGTCACTATGGTCAACGGCAAGCCGACCAACAAAACCGAGGCGACCAGCATCGACGAGGCTCTCAAGATGCTGGAGGACGACAAGAAGTCGCAAGGTGAAGACAAGCTGATCACGGAGAAATTCGTATTCTCCAAAAACCTCGAGCAACGCAAGGATCAACAAAACCGATTTGCCCGCTTGCTCCGTTCCAAGGACTATCAAGCCAGGCGCGTAGCCTCCAAAGTTCTCGGACGCAGCGACGACCTCGACATGGTCCCTGAACTCATATACGCTCTGAGCGATCCAGACGCCGTGGTCTGCCGCAACGCGGAAACGTCGCTCAGGCTACTGTCTCGACAACTCGATCGCTATCACATCCCGAAAGAAGGGAACATTACTGAGCAGCATCGAGTCGTGGCTCGGCGAGAATGGCGAGCTTGGTTTTCGTCGATGCGCCCCGACTATATTTTTGTCGAATAGAGAAGTCGGGGTAGATTAACAGATATCGCACGTTGCTCAACAAACCAGTGCAAATAAAGACGGGAACTCCGCAGGGATTCGGATCGAGGAAACCAACACATGGCAGTCGGCTTAGCTCCCAAATCAGTAGAAAAGACCAGCAACAAGCCTGGAGTTTTCGACATCGACGAAAGCTCGATGAAGACCAACAAGGTCGAACAGGTCTCCAGTTTCCTGATCAGTCTCGTTGTCATGGTCGGCTTGGCGGTAGGCATGCTGTTCCTTCTGTTCCTCCTTCAATTTAGCTGGCAACGTCCTCAAGAGATGATTCTCGAAGTCGAGCAAATCGCAGGTCGCGGCGACAATGCTGCCGGTTTTGAAAGAGACTTTGATCCGCCGGGGGCTGACGAAGTCGAGCAGCTTCAAGAACCCGCCCTCGAGCAAACTCTGCAAATGATTACTGATGCGATCAGCGCCGTCGCCGCATCGATGGATACGATCGCAACTGCTGCTGCAGTAAGCGGCGATGGGACAGGTCAAGGTGACAGTCGACCACCGGGACCGGAAGGTGAAGGGGTAGACGGTGTTCACCGCGCCGAACGTTGGGAACTGAAATTCGGTGCGCGTGATCGCAAAGGATATGCATCCCAACTCGACGCATTTGGTATCGAATTAGCTGCGATCGGTGGTGGTATCAAAACGATTGACTACGCAAACAACCTGTCCAAAGGCCCCAAGGCCCGATCGGGCACTCGCGATGAAGAGAAGCGATTGGTTTTTACCTATACTGCTAATAACGCACTGGCTCAATATGACAAGCTTCTACTCCAAACCGCCGGCGTACCACTCAAAGAGAGAACCGTCCTGAAATTCATTCCCAAACCAACCGAAGATATTTTAGCAACGGCTGAAAAGGCATATTATCTCGAGAAACGAAGCAAGGACTTTCGCGTTGCAGACATCGCGAAGACCATTTTCGAATGCCGAGCTGGGAAGAGCGGCAAGTTCGAATGGGTGGTGCTCGACCAGCGTTATCGCAACAAGAACCCGTCGGTTAAGTAGGTCGGTTTCACCCAGTATCGAACACTCGGTATCGTTTAATTCTGAGTAGCTTCCATAACGGATTCGTTTGGTGCGTCAGAGAGAACTTCTCGCATCGCTGATCAGTGAATCCGCACCCTTCTCTAGGAGTTGCTTCATGATCTCCGCGATCAACGACTCTCCGAGCGAACGATCCATAGCAAGTGTCCGCTCGGCTACGATTCGGTGCTCAGCCACGACCAATTGCTTGT
Source organism: Planctomycetota bacterium (assembly GCA_018970165.1). Classification (GTDB taxonomy): domain Bacteria; phylum Planctomycetota; class Planctomycetia; order Pirellulales; family Pirellulaceae; genus JBKCUI01. Next base: position 18,654 of record JAGWWZ010000093.1, read on the forward strand.
AGTCGTTTGAATAAACACGGGAACGCATGTCCATACAGTTGTCCAGGCATCGAGCGTGCACTGCGACGGGGGCTAGGCACCCGGCTTTCAGCGTTCGCAGCACTTCCCGTTCGCAGAACACTGCCAAATGCGATGCAGGGTGATCGAGCATCTTGATCGCCTCGATGGTTGCCGAATCGTCGGACCGCGTTTCCAACCCCAAGGCCGCTTGTCCAACTGCTGGAAGCATGACTTCCCAAGAGAGTCTCTGCGTAACCACATGCTCCAATCCTAGACGACGCAGACCGGCCAAGGCTAAAACGATTGCGTCAAACTCGCCGTTAGCAAGTTTCTTCAGTCGCGTATCGACGTTGCCACGAATGTCCGCAAGCTTCAGATCCGGTCGGGCCTGCAGCAGCTGTGCTCTTCGGCGAGGTGAGCCGGTTCCTACAACCGAGTTCGAGGGCAACGATTCCAGATGGAAATGTTCGCGAGCCACCAAGCAATCCGATGGATCCTCTCGCTCGGGTACCGCAGCTAGACAAAGCCCATCGACCGGTTCGGTAGGTAGATCTTTGAGACTGTGGACTGCGATATCGCATCGATTGTCCAGGAGCGCTCGCTGAATCTCTTTGGTGAACAAACCGACTCCGCCCGACTGAGTCAGGGAGCCTTGAAGAACGTCACCCGATGTGGTGATCGGAACCAATTCTACGGAAAACCCGTGGGATCTCAGGAGACTGGCAACATGTTCCGCCTGCCATGTCGCCAGCGGACTTTTGCGCGTCCCGATTCGCAGCGTGGAAGGTGATATGGATGAGTTGGATGTCGTCATAGGCGACCTGGGGCACTTCGGGGTTTCGTGGTAGACTGTATCGCTTCATCGAGCGACGAAATCGTTTGCCGCTCTGGCTGAGGTTCCGGATTGTAACAAGATGCTAGTGTCCAATTTCGATTTCGCCCAGGTGTTGACTTCCTGGATCGGGCTCGGTACCGCAAAGGTCTTTTTTCTCGGGCAAAGCGACTCGAGTTCTGGGAGCGATGCGCAACAAAGCGGAACACCGACAAGCCCATCGCCCGAGGTTCCGTTGCCCGAGGTTCCGTTGCCGGAGGTTCCGTTGCCGAACATCGAGCAATTGGTTTCCTCAGGAAGCAAGGTGGGCTTGAATCTGCCGACGATTGTGCTGGCGTTTGCAGTGTTGTGCGTGTTGGCTGGCGCTTCGTTGATCGCGCGGCATCTGACCAAGCAATCCAATCCCTACATCAATCCCGCATTAGTCCAACGATTTGTGCAGCGGTTGTGGGCTTGGTGGTTGATGTTTGCGATATTGATCTCGGGCATGTTCCTGCATCGCATCGGGACGATCGTGCTGTTCGGCCTGGTTTCCTTCTGGGCTTTCCGAGAGTTCATCACGATGGCACCGACAAGGCGCGGTGATCACCGAGCGTTGTTCTGGAGCTTGGTCGTTTTCACACCGCTGCAGTATGTGTTGATCGGGCTCGCCCAATCGGGATTGACCTATCGGCCGGATAAGACGATCGATTTCTATTCGATCTACAGCGTCATGATTCCGGTGTATGCATCGCTATTCATTCCAGCGCGGATCGCAGTGGCGGGCGATTCAAAACGATTCCTGGAACGCTCGGCGCAGATTCAATCGGGGCTACTCATCTGCGTCTATTGTTTGTCTTTCGCTCCAGCTCTCCTAGATTTGGAACTTTGTCGTTCGGATGGTACGGTTTGGGATGGCTCGCGAACAGGATTGCTTTTCTTTTTCATTCTCATCTCGCAGTTGTCGGATGTCTTGCAATGGACATGGGGACGTATCCGCAGCAAGCGAGTGATCGCGAAGGAAATCAGCAGCACTCGTACATGGGACGGCGTTCTGGGTGGCTCGCTATCTACGGGGATCTTCGGTGCCCTTTTATACTGGGTTACCCCCTTTACTCCTTGGGAGTCGGCATTCATGGCAATCGTCGTATCGATCCTCGGTTTTGCAGGGGGGATCACGATGAGCGCGATCAAACGAGATCGAGGGGTCCACGATTACGGAACCTTGGTGATGGGGCACGCTGGAGTGCTGGATCGAATCGATTCGATCTGCTTCTCCGCGCCGGTCTTCTATCACCTCACGCGTTTCTTTTTCAGCGTCCAGTAGTTCCACGAGATTCTTTCACCGTGTCGCATCAACTATCCTGGACCGATACGCATTGCCATCTCAACGATGATGCATTGGGCCCCATGCTGGCCGACGTGCTGCACCGAGCCAAAGCCTCACACGTGGATCGCATCGTTTGCGTTGCGGTGGATGCCGAAACGAGTCGCAACAGTCTGAATCTACTCCCCCCTAAAATTTCCGGTACCACACCGCATGTTTTCTTCTCGGCTGGCATTCATCCGAATTACGCGCACCAAGAAATGCCGGGAGACTGGGAGTCCATTCTTCAATTGCTCGATGATGAGCGAATCGTGGCGTTGGGCGAGACGGGATTGGATCAGTACTGGGATGATTGCACTTTCGATATTCAGAAGGCGAACTTTGCTCGCCATTTTGTTGCCAGTCGCGACTCGGGTTTGCCGGTCATCATTCATTCGCGTGATTGCGATGAGGTGATGATGCAAACATTGCAAGACGAATATTCAGAAGGCGAATTGCGGGGGATCATGCATTCGTTTACCGGTTCTCTCGAGATGGCGAAGGCCTGCATCGACATGGGACTCTACATCAGCTTTTCCGGGATCGTGTCCTACAAGAAGAACGGTATGCTTCGCGAGGTCGCGAGCAAGTTGCCAATGGATCGAATCCTCATCGAGACCGATGCACCGTATCTCAGTCCCGAGCCGGTGCGGGCCACTCGCCCAAATGAACCCGCGCTGGTTGTCCATACTGCGAGTACGGTGGCCCATGCGCGAGGCATGCGACTCGAGGACTTGGCAGACGCCACGACTGAAAACGCCTTGCGTATCTTTCAGCGAATGCGCTAGGGTCAGGAGCTATTTCTCGGGCATGCGATAAATCGCA
>JAGWWZ010000281.1 GCA_018970165.1 Planctomycetota bacterium
TGGGCCGAATGCGAAGTTCTACCCAACGCCATCTACACCTTGGATCTTGTGAAGCCCCGAAAGCAACACTCTGCTATTCGCGAACCAATACTAGCCAGCGCATCCGTTGACTAAAATAGCATTCGCTCTCCCGCGTCCCCTTACCATCCCTTCCCTCTGTCACTTCAGTCCCTTTCCGATTAATACGTGCCGATTAATACGTGCCACCCACCTATTTGACATGGCGGGTGGGTTTTGCTATCCTGCCCTGCCTCGAGAGGAGAGAGAATGCCTAGACCACTGCGTGCTGAACTGTTTGATCCCAACGAAGTGGGGATCGTCCATTGCATCCAACGCTGCGTACGACGTGCGTTCCTTGCTGGAGAGGATCCGGTTTCGGGGAAGAATTACGAATTCCGTCGCGAATGGATCCGGGCTCGGCTCGAGTGCCTAGCCTCGGTCTTCGGGCTCGATGTGCTGACTTATGCCATCCTTTCGAACCATATGCATGTCATCCTGCGGACTCGGCCCGATGTGGTGGCTCAGTGGTCGGATGAGGAAGTCGCCCGGCGGTGGCTGAGCCTGTTCCCCGGCCAGCGGATCGATGAATTCTTGGGTCAACCCACCCAAAACAGTATCGATGCGATGGTCAACGACCGGGGCAAGATCGCAGAAATCCGATTGCGCCTGAGCAATCCGTCCTGGTTCATGCGGGCGCTGGCCGAACCCATCGCTCGATTGGCCAATCAGCAGGACGAGTGCACGGGCCGGTTCTGGGAAGGGCGATTCAAAGCCCAGGCGATCCGTGACGAGGCGGGCTTGTTGGCTTGCAGTATGTATGTCGACCTCAATCCGATTCGGGCGGCGATGGCCCAAACGCCTGAAGAGTCGGTCCACACGTCGGCTTATGATCGGATCGGCGCGATGGAGGGCAAAAAGGTGGAATCGGCAGCAGCCGATACGGTGGTGATTCCGACCGAGGAAGCGGGCCGGATTCGAAGGACTTCCACGCCGGACCAACTGCGTGAGCGACGGGCCAAGGCGCGTCAACCTCGACGGGGGCGTTCGATTCTCAAGGATGCGTGGCTTGCACCGCTGACGCTCGACGAACGGGGCAAGCCGGGACCGATGGTTAGCGACACGAAGGTCCGAGCCAGCGACAAGGGGTTCCTGAGCATGTCGCTCGCGGATTACTTGAGTTTGCTGAAATGGACGGCGAAGAACAAGCCGTCGGTGGGCAAGCCGCCGATGACACCGGAGGTGGAGCCGATTCTAAAGAGGTTAGGGATCGACGGATCGGTATGGTTGGACTTGGTGTGGAAGTTCAAGAAGTACTACCAAGGAAGCGTGGCAGGAATGCCCGACAGCATGGCGGCCCATGCGGCGGCGCATCAGCATCGCTGGCGACGGGGCCAGAGGGCGGTGCGTCGAGTCTTTGCTGCGGCAGGGTAATGGTTCGCGAGTGCTATGCGCAGATCGGTCTTGCTCGCTACCCAGTCTCTGCACCGAGTGGATCGAGGGCGAAGCAATGCGCCGGGTGGCGTCTGTCTGACCATGGCAGGACTTTGACTCTTACCACTGGTGCTTCGGTGAGTAGGTAACGAACGGTCGTTAATTGGGGTAGGGAAGCCGCATTGGATTGCGGCTCCCCTCCCACCGAACCGGACTGGCGGATCTCCCGCATCCGGCTCTCCAGTTGATAGTTACTGACAAGCAGGTTGGCATTCACGAGCCCGGGCGTCCGTCATACTGAAGAGCCCGTTTTCCGCGAAGTAGCTGTTCGGGTAAAGCTTGCTGTCCGAGATCCGCGAACCACGTCCCTCTTGTCCGCGTCTCCGTCGCAAGATGCTGCGCAATCGCATTCGCATCCAGCTGTCGAGGTCGGGGAAGGTCGTTTTCCAGCTGTGTTTGAAGTATTCATACCAGCCACGTAACGTGCGGTTCACGTCTGCGATGATCGCCTGCAAACTGTTGCCGTTCGTACGTCGTGTCTTACTACGGATCGCATCCTTGAATTTCACTAAGCTCTTCGGACGGGGAAACCGCCGGTGCTTGATGAAATGGTAGCCAAGGAATTCAAAGCCTTCTACGTCCACGTGGACGATTTTCGTCTTGGTCGGATGAAGCACCAGACCACGTTCAGTGACCCATGCGCTGACTATCGCCAAGGCGGATTCGGCTTGTTCCCGTGTTTGACATTGGATCACCAGGTCATCCGCGTAACGGGTCATCTGGTATCCCTGATTGGCCATGAGGTGGTCCAGATCGTTGAGATACAGATTGCTCAACAGGGGACTAATGATTGCTCCCTGAGGCGCACCCGACTGCGGAGTCCAGCGTTCCACGCCGTCTAAGATTTCGGCTTGCAAGAACTGCCCTACCAGACCTATCACCGAGTTGTCGGCTACGTATTTGCGTAGCTCCTTGACTAGGCGATCGTGGGGAATGGTATCGAAGTAGGACTTCAGGTCCACGTCGACCGTGTACTTGGAACCTGCCTTGATCAGACCATCCACGCGACGCAACGCGTCTTTGCATCCCCGATTGGGGCGAAAGCCGTAGCTGTGTTCGGCGAACTGCCGTTCAAGGATCGGCTCCAATACATGCCGCAACGCGTTCTGGACCACGCGATCTCGAACCGTCGGGATACCCAGCGGACGAGTCTCGGTCGAACCAGGTTTGGGAATGTGAACACGCTTAATGGCTTGCGGACGGTAGGTACCATCCCGCAATTGCTGCTCAAGCTTGCTTACATTCCGTATCAGCGAGGCGGTGAAGTCCTCGATCGTGACATAGTCTACTCCAGGTGCCCCTTGGTTGGCTGCGACCTCGCGGTACGCCGACAGGAGGTTCTCCGTTTTGTAGACCTTGTCGATCAAGCTATGCCATTTGCCTCCTCGAACGCTTGATCGCTCAAGCGTTGCCAACATCGGATTGGTCCAAACGCTTGGTTCGGTCCATGCCCAGTGAAGCAGGTCCTCTCCAGAGAATCTAGGCGACACCCGATTGCTCGGCGGCACTATTGAGTCTGGTCTGTTTTCCAAAGGTTTGTCCTTTCTCAATCCATCTCCCTGTGCCCCTTTGCTCCACGGGGGTTAGCCGTTTCAAAGCTCGTACGGGCACTCTGACCTCCATCCTGGTATCGCCCAGCCGTGCATGGCCCTATGGGGGAGGCTGCTCCCGTCTGACGCGATAAGTTGACCCAGCGATGGGGTTCCCTGTTTACTGTGTTTGACCTTCCAATCGTTCTGCCTCCAATCACCCCCCGTTGTTCCTGGTTCGATCTGTTTTCCTCCAGGACTGACCATCTGCTGCCTGAGTAACCCGGTGTGCCGGGGACGATGGCATCTTGGGCTTCGCCCTACAGCAGCGGGCTCGCCACAACGACAGGCCGAATCGAGTTCGTTAACCTGCGGACCGATTGTTCACTTCCAGTTGCTCTCCACCCTTTCTTGCGAAAACGCAGTTACTTTCCGTTAATAGGTTCAGATCAACCTATGCAGGGACTTGCACCCTGCCAATCAAACACCATCACAGGCGCACTACTGTCGGCCCGTTGGGCCTCGGGAACCAGCAGGGGACTCGGCGACCGGGGGACTGCGTCACCCCGGCATCCACACTGCCG
>JAGWWZ010000282.1 GCA_018970165.1 Planctomycetota bacterium
TCATCGGGGCGGCGTTTCAGTTCTTCGGGCACCCAATCTGGATGCTCGATGACAGCGCGGTGCATATCTGCGATGTAGATCGCCCCATCAGGCCCTTCCTCGAGGAACACAGGTCGAAACCAGGGATCGCGACTGGCCAGCCATTCTCGTCCTCGATCCGGTTCCTCGACTTGGGATCGTCCTTGCACGCGGCCGATGGCGACGCGATGAACCAGACTGCCGGTCGGTTCGCATGTCAATGCATTCCCAAGCGAGGCACCGGGCAAGTGATGACTGTCCGAGATGAACACTCCACATGCAGCAGTGAATTGCCCCGCATGGAGATTCGATGTTGTCCAAGCATCGACCAAGGGGCGAACGCGAGATGCCTCGCCAGCGGGCACGACAGAACCCACCATCGGAGCGATTCCTGCATACGGACTTCGTTCTACATCCGACACCTCCAGCAAGACTTCGTCGCAAGGGTTGCGATTGTTGCATCCATAGCGATTGCCGTAACGATCCCACGTGATGCCGAACTGTGATGGACCGGAGACGCGGGACACTTTTCCAGTTTGCAAATCGATCCGTACATCGCAGTTGGCGATATCGATCGGTTGGTCCGGTACTGTCGGATTGGCGATTGCGACCCGCGATGATCTCAAGCCATTGGCGATGTAAAGATGACCATCTAATCCAAACTCGGGATCGTTGGCACGGAGTTGGGTATTCTCCTCTGCGAATCCTGACAGCAACGCTTCGCTCTTATCGGCGATGCCATCGTTGTCGGTATCGACGATCTTCAAGAGCGTGCCTCCCACGGTGGCCAGGACGCCATCGGGTATCCACTGAATCCCTGTGGGATGGGCTAATTGGTCAGCGAACGTGCGCGATGTCTCGTAAAAGCCGTCCAAGTCCTCGTCTCGCAGAACTCGAATTCGACCTCGCCATTGGTCTTGGTTGCGATCGGGGTAGTCTCTCATTTCCACCACCCACAAATCTCCTCGATCATCAAATCGCATGGCGACAGGATCGACAATCTCTGGCTCGCACGCGACCAACGAAACGGTTTGTGAGGCATCGATTTCAAAGAGCTCGAGCGACTCCCTAGCTGGCACAACCGAGTTGGGTCCTTTATGTTCGAAGGGAAGTTTTCGTTCCGTCGTCTCGCTGCGATTGACTTGTGACGAACTCGCTCTCTGTGGCTGATTCTCTGCATGCAGGCCTTGGATGAGAGTTCCCAACGTTGCGACTACCTTTTCCTCGGTGTCGACTTCCAGGCAACTGGTGCGAGCTCGCCACGTCGTGTAGCCACCTACTTCAAATTCGCTCGCAGTTGGCAGATAGCCGGCCAAATCATTGGCAAGCCCGATATTCATGGTGATCGGGAACGGGCTTCTTGCACGCACCGATAATCCGCTCGCGTTAAACGTTTCGTTTGGAAAGGTTGCGATTCCCAAGTCGCCGATACGAAAAGCTTGAAGCGGCAGCTGCCGCGTATCCGGCCCGCGAGCTAGCAGCACTGCTTCGCGCGCGTAGTTTTCCTCCATGTTGCTCGGCAAGCGGTCACCCATGCGCGAAGCGACGTAGGCTTCGGCTTCCTTTGCCTCCTCGGGGCTCGGTTTGCGAATGGTAGCGGTTAGCCACGCGGAATCGCTGTCGATGACGACATCGCGACGGTACTCGATGCGAGGCATGGCCTCGAGAATGCGTGCGGCAACATATTGGCCCACTTCTTTGTAGTTGAACGGTCTAGCAGGACGACTGAAGTCGATGCAATTGGCATCTCCGCTGGTTGCGTTGGCCATCATCCCGACAAAACGATCTGGAGATTCCAGTTGAAGTGCTGCGGCCAACTCATTGGCTACCACACCGAAGTAATCCGATGACAATGCCGGTGCGCCCGCGTAATGCGTGCAGAACGAAGCGAGCAGAGCTATCGGTCTGCCATCTAAATCTTGCACCGACAGAATCGGGATCGTGCGGTCGACTTCGCCTGTTTGACGAATCTTGAACGGATTTTCATGTCCTGGATTCATCACGGCGATGTTGTTCGCGCGGCCTTGGAACAATGGGCCGCTCGCATGACCCGGCTCCATGATCCAGTGGCGACAGTAGATAAACCGATCGGCGTTAGTGACCGTCGCGCCCACTCGGGCAGGAATCATGCGAGAGTGAGCACTGATGATCGATTCGGCGATCCAACCAGGAAGTGCTGCGGCGTAGTCTTCTTGGGCTGGTGTACCATGAGCCCCCATCACTGCTGGTGCGGAATGCGTGTGGGTGGCACTGATCATGATGCGCTCGACCGGAATGCCTGTCTGCAGTTGGACCAGTTCTTTGGCCTTTTGACAGATGTCTAGAGGGACTCCCAGGCTATCGACAACGCAAAGGGCGATGGTGGTACCACGGTTCTCTAGGACCAGGGCTCTTGAATAGAGGGAGTCGATGACGCGTTCCCCCTTCCCCGCGACAATACCACCGCTCACCCATACAGGGAACTCGGTAGGATCGATCCGTTGGACGGCAGCCCCGGCTCTCAAGCCCGTTTCGGAGTCCTTGGTTAAGGGCACCTGACCCAACAGTGCTGAATAAGTGGAAGAGGCGTAGAGCCAACCTCCCGCAGCCATCACAGCCAGGCCAGTCCTTGACAAGGTGGAGAATCTGAAACGGTAAGGGAGCATTTCCTGGTTCCTGTTGAAGGATGGTTCTGTGGGTGAGTCAATTTTTTCGAGGCGTTTCCGCGTCCCTTTTGCCGCGAACCCGCATTATTCTCATGCCAGATCCCCTACGCACGCAAGCAACCTGGGAAGAACCAAACAATTATACAGACACTGCAGAACTACCCGGGGTTTTGGGGCATACACTATCCCGAATTCCCAATTTTGGCCTTTGCAAAGACCGACCGATCGGTCAACATATCGGACAGTAAAGGAATTTCCCAAGGGCCTCTCGTGGGCAAACTGTTACCCGTTTTTTCGTTGAATCATGAGCCAGCAAATCCTGCAAGCTGTTGAAAGTGCCTACCTCAAGCCGAATGTGGACCAGTTCGGAATCGGCGACACGGTCGATGTGCACACGAAAATTCAGGAAGGGAACAAGGAACGGATCCAGATTTTTAGCGGTACCGTAATCGCTCGCAGCGGGTCGGGCTCCAGGGAAATGTTCGTGGTTCGCCGCATCGTGGCTGGCGAAGGAGTCGAACGAAAGTTCCCGCTCCACTCTCCCAAGATCGAGAAGATCGAAGTCAAACGCCGCTCGGTTGTACGCCGCGCCAAACTGTACTTCCTCCGCGAACGAACCGGCAAGGGTGTCCGCCTCCGCGAACGCCGCGTCTAAGCGAGTACTTGTCGCTGAGGTGTACTGGCACAACGGATTTTTCTTCTCCCGTACGACGGACTTTCCTTATCCTGTACGACGGACTTCCTAGTCGGTCGTCGTGAACGGCAATGGACTGTAAGTCCCATTGCACGCCTTGCGGTTCATGGATTCCTCATCGACCCGACCGTGGCATTGCACCGCCGAGCGAGGCGACCGGGAAAAAATATTCGGGGCTAGAGCAGGAGTTTGCGAAAAAATTCCGATTTCTTTTGCGC
>JAGWWZ010000094.1 GCA_018970165.1 Planctomycetota bacterium
GGAATAGCCGATGGCGTGCGAATTACTGCGGTTGCATAAACAACGCAACCTTTTTCATTGTTAAAGAGTTTAGCGAGATCGACTTGACCCTCGGCGTTGTCGGTAGTGTGTTCGATCCAAGTGGCCTGACCACTTTTGCCAGCGTAGCTATCCTTGAGTTTGCCAGCGACCCAGTCGGGCTCGACATCGTAAACAACGTTGAATTTGTCGCTGCCGACGTTATCGAAAGGGCCGATCAGTTTCCAGGTTTTGACGAATCCCATGTGGCTCGCCAAATCTACTTCGACCTTGAAACCTAAGAGCTTTTCGATGATCTCGGCGGTTTGCGATGGATGCCGAGACGAGTCGAGCAAACGTCGCCATTGCTTTTCATCTGCCCCTTCGCTCTTCTTGATGGCTTGTGCCACCGCATCGAAACGGAGTTCGAGGCTGGGATCTTCGAGCATCGAATCAAGCAATTTGGTACGCAGTTCGTCATTGTCATCGGTCAGCCAGCGAAACACCGTGTAGCGAGCCTCAGGGTCTTGCGAAGCGTCCGCGAGGAAGGTCGATAGTTTGTCCTGCGATGCCGAACCCGATTTCCGATGAAGAGTATTCGCGAGACCGACCAACCAATTCTTTCCTAGCGGAGTCGCACCCTTCATCGCTCGAAGCACATCCAGCAAATCCAGGTTGGACGACGACAACTGCCGCAGAGTCTTTGCGGCCGCCTGCTGTGCGTTTTCATTGCCGGGTTGGATCTTTCGCAGTTCGGCCAATTGATCCGCGGTCCCCTCAGCCTGCACTCCAGAAACCAATAGCGTGCAGCACAACACGAAAGTCGATGCGATGCGCACCGCATGGTCTTTTTTCATCAACCTGTCACCTACCATGAGCCAACCACCCTCGCTACGAGTCATGTCCATCGAACGAATGTCTTTTCGATGGGGCTTATTATGGCGGTATTCGTGCGGTCTAGCTAGGAGTGAGAAACACTCGGTCAATGTGCAGTTTTCTGTTCAGCAACAGTAGATTTGCACGTTTGCCAGTCTCAACGCTTCCCACTTCCCGATCGATACCAGTCAATGTCGCAGGGGTAAGGGAAGCCATGCGGATGATGTCATGCAATGGAACCTCGGTATTGCGGGCCATGAATCGCACACAATGATCCATGCCCTGAATGGCACTCGCCAATCCTCCATCGGCCGCTCTCCCTACTTGGCCATCGCTTTCGACCCAAACCTGCTCTTCGGGATGCCCAAAGAGATATTTCCCGGGAGGCATATCCATGGCTCGGTTGGAGTCGGTCACGAGGCACAATCGGCCGGGGCCTTTCATCTGCCAAGCGAACTGGAGAAGTTCAGGAGAAAGATGGCAACCATCGGCGATCACTTCCGTGCTCATCGTGTTATGGGCGAGCACGAATTCGAGCATGCTTCCTTGCATGGGAGTCCCGAACCGACCTCGCACCGATGCGACGTTGGACATCGCGCACCAAAAATGATCCACGTGCGACATCCCCGCTTGATGGGCTGCACGCATTTCGTTCCAAGAGGAATTGGAGTGACCGCAGGTGACGAGACATCCTCGACGTTTTGCATATCGATAAAAGGAGAGGCAGCCTTCCAGTTCCGCAGCGCACGTCGCTACTTTGATAAGCCCTGTCTTGAAATACGACTGGTATTCTGAAAGCTCTGGCGTTCGGCAACCCGCCTTGCTGTGGCAACCGGATTTTGCCACTGCAAAGTACGGTCCGTAGAGGTGAACGCCAGCGATGTGCGGAAGAGAATTCGTGCACTCTTGAATAGCGACGCGAACGGCATCGAGCATGGCGTGAATCGCCTTGGCGGTCCCGGTCGTCGTCGTTGGAAAGATACTGGTGGTGCCGTGATGCAGGTGCGCGACGGCTGCTGTAGCAATCGCCTCGGGTGTGCCGTCCATGAAGTCGGCGCCGGCACCTCCATGGACATGGATATCTACAAAACCAGGAGAGAGCCATTTCCCGGTCCCGTCGATGATATACAGTGTCTTTGGAATTCGTTTCGGGATCGTGCCAACGCGTTGGATGCGTCCAGAGTTCACTTCAATAAATGCATCGTCGAGGATCCGGTCCGGTAGGATTGCTCTCGCGCCCGCAATAGCCCAACGTTCAGGCATGGAGTCGATTACTTGCATGGATTCGCATTGCGAAAGAGTGGAGGGATGCCGGTTATTCGTTGCTCACGGTTTCAACCGCGTAGGACTACGTAAAGAGTAGCCATCAAACCCATGGCGATGGCGACCAGCAACCCCATGATGATCCAAGTTTGCTTCTTTTTCTTATGGCGACGCTGATCGAGATTGGCCTTCGCTTTCGCAATGGCCGCATTCGGAACTTTTTCCAAGGTGGATTCCTTCGACGCCTCTTCCGGCAGAAGCACCGGAGGCGGAGCGGACTCGGTTGGCATGCGGCTAGCGCTCGGTGCGAGTCCGAACGCATCGGGCATGAGTTCGCTTGCGAGGCACCATATGTCCATCCCTTCACGCCATATGTAGGAATCCGCAGTCACGCGCCGCTGTGATATCCATGACTCTAGAGTTCGGGTATCGGCAGGTCCGTATACTCCGCCGCTGGGTGGGCGAACAAACCAGCGCGCGTGAGCAGGAAGGATCATTGGCTTGGGAGTTTCGGGGGGTGGCGGTTCTGCCGGTGGCGCTTCCATGGTAGCGACCGATGCAATCGCTTCCTCGATATGTGGCGAATCATCATCGTTCACATTCGAGGAGACCGCTTTCGACTCGCGCTTGGCGGATTCCAGAGGAATGGAGAAATCGCTGTCCTCGTTCGGAACCCTAAACCGGGACTGGCAATGCGGACAGCGACCCTTTCTTCCTGCCTGAAAGAATTTCACATGAAGGCGTTCGTCACAGATATGGCAACGAAATCGGATACCCATGAATACCGGTTCTCAATATTTTGTGATGGCCGTAGGATCGTTATCGCTAATGACGCTAACGATAGGTTTCGTGGCACTTGTTGCAGGACTGATCGAGGCGACCTACGGCGCTTCGAGCGAGTTCCGCATCGTTCGTTTTGACCGCCTTGATCACATCCTTGGTGGCGACCATCATCCCCTTAGCTAATTCAGTGTAATCCTCGTCGTCGGCATCGGTCATCCCTTCCTGCTGCAGGACCTGGCCAAAAGCAGCGACCAACTCGGCATATTTGGTAAGATCCTCCTGACTGTCACGAAAGTTATCCTCGCTACTGACTCCAGGGGCTAGGTTTTCCCGCAAGGACCACTCGAGCAGTTCCATCATCGGCCCGCGATCAGCGACATCGCTCCAAGCCATGTCCTCGGCGGTGCCATTGAGTTTCGTCCCTTTGAGAAGATCCTTCAGGTCCTGCTGCCGCTGTTTTGCTTCGTTGTAAACCGGTTGCGTTCCGACTTTGCAGTTGGCTGCCAAACGGGCAAAGATGGTCCGGGCATACGGGGCCGAGGCTTTCCAGCGGATCTCTTCCGGATACTGCGAGATGATCGTCATCAGAGAAGCCAAGAGAGTGAACTCCTTGCGACACTCGGCGTAACCACCTCCTGCGAATTTCGCAGGAGTCGTGATCACTTCATCCAGCCGCGACTTGGATTCCTTCACGAGGTCCTCGAGCGTTGCGCCGCTGATCAGTTGCTTCCACACATCAGTACCTGAATCGGATCCTGACGCCATTTCGTCACTAGTATTGCTCGTTTCATTGGCAGCGACTGCTGGCCTGGCACTTGGACTCCCTTGCAATTGAGCCACAGGGTCTGGAAAGAAAACCCCGGAGAACTCGTTCGCCTGAAATTTCGGAGGAGTCGCTCTCGCCGGGCGACGCGAAGATTTTTGGGCATGAGCCATGCTCCCAACCATCAACGACAACACCAACCAAGTCATCCAGCGATTCTTCATAGCGTAACGAACTCCTTATTACTATCCGTTATCCGCATCCTTAAATAAGGTTTGGTGTTACCTACCCTGCTAACGCCAACTACCAGGAGGTCGCGATATCGTTTTATTCTCGTCAAGCTGAGGGAAGTTGCAAGGCTTTGTCGACTTCGGGTGCATTGGAGTCGGTCAGTGCGCGCTGACGCCGACTTCTTTCCAGAAAAGCGACGTATCCCGAACAGAACAGTCCGGTAAATAGGGCAAACAATACAATCCCGGCAAGTAACAGAAACATACGGTAGTTCACATCGTTCGCAGACAACGTGTAAGCTTGATAACCATAGCCGCCTCCCCCGGAAAAAGGGATGCTCCAGAGCCACGGAATAATCACGGGGAGCTGCAAAAAGAGACTCGAAAGAACGCCGATGGCGTATGCCCGAACAACCCCTTCATGCCACAAAGCAATTACCACCAGCATCGCTAATCCGAGCGAAATGGGAAACCCGGAGAAGTAGATCGCTGCTCCTTGCGTAAACAACCCAATTACGAAGAGACCGGCCACCAAGAAAAAGTAACCAACGACATTCCAGAATACGAGTTGCCACCATGCAGACCACCGAGCTTGCTGACGAATCCCCCCACCGCGAGCTGTCAACAGCGTTGGTGCACGAAAGGCAACGAAAATACCAACGCATCCGGCCAACATGCCCAGCATTCCTGCACGATTGATCGCCGTTGCGGTGGACTCAAGACTCAGGTTGCCAGCGGCATTGTTTTCGACCACCGACCCGACGAACGAGACGATGAAACTCCCAATCGCAAAGATGCAACACCAGCGCAAGAGCCAGTTTTTGGGCAACCCCTTCTCTCGTCTGGTTCCTTCCACATCATCTTCGTCAAAATCGAAGGGACTGGATGGCTGAGGAACTGATTCCATGCGAATGGACCCTTCGACAGAAAATCTTACGCGAACCATGGATGCATCACATCACCCGCAACACCCGTCAAACGGCGATGGATGCCGTTATGGTAATACACTAGTTGCTGATGATCGATTCCAAATGCGTGCAGAACGGTCGCATGAAGATCATGCCAACTGACAGGGTTCGAGGCGATCTTCCAGCCGATTTCGTCGGACTCGCCAAAAACAAAGCCAGGCTTGAGACCAGCCCCTGCCAGCCAAACTGAGAAGGCGTAACGATTGTGATCGCGCCCGGCTCCAACCGTCCCGGCGTCGGACTGAGCAAAGGGAGTACGTCCGAATTCGGTTGTGAATAACACGAGCGTATCTTCGAGCATGCCGCGTCGATGGAGATCCTCTAACAATCCCGCTACCGGCTGATCGACTCGAAGAGCTTCGGCGGCGTGATTCTCTCGTACGTTCTCGTGGGCGTCCCAACTCGAGCGCGGCGTCCCCGCGATCGGGCCACCGGAATACAACTGCACGAATCGAACTCCTTGTTCCAACAATCTTCGTCCCAACAAGCATCTTCTCCCCATCTCTGCCGTGCCATCCTGATCCAATCCATAGAGATCGCGGGTCTCCTGAGTCTCGCCATCGAGGTTGGTGACTTCGGGAACAGACAATTGCATCCTGGCAGCTAGTTCGTAACTTCGAAGCCGAGCGAGCAACAGATCTTCGTCGCCATGTTGCTCGAGATGCTGCCGGTTGATCAAATCGATCATCGCCCGAACCGAAGTATCCTCCTCCTTCGGGATCAATCGAGAAGGGACAAGATCGCGGACTGGATGGTCGCCGGACTGAAACACCACTCCCTGATATTGTCCCGGCAGAAATCCCGCCGTCCAATTCGATGCTCCACCCATCGGGCCGCCCCGAACATCGGGCAGCACGACATATGCAGGAAGATTCTCATTGATGGTCCCCAAGCCATACGAAAGCCAGCTACCCATCGACGGAAAGCCATTGAACTCAAATCCGCTGTTCTCAAAAAATAGTGCTGGGGTGTGATTGGCCGACTCGGTAACCATCGAATTGACGACCGTCATCTTGTCCGCTTGCCTGGCAAGATGTGGGAACAAATCGGAAACCCACATCCCACACTCACCTCGTTGCCGAAACTCCCAATCGGGTTTGCGCAGCAACCCCATCTGGCCAAAGAAAATGTCAGGCTTCTCGGTGGTCTGCAATGCCTGTCCGTGACTGGCGATCAATTGTGGCTTGTAGTCCCATGAGTCGAGATGACTCATGCCACCCACCAAACAAATCTGGATCGCCCGCTTTGCGATAGGTTTCGCAGTCGCGCTTTGTGCCGCTTGCGATTTGGCACAGGGCGAACTCAGAAGCATCCACGCTGCGGTAGCGCCTAATCCCCGTGCGGACCAATTCAACCATTCACGACGCAGATATTGGGCTGGGGGTATGCTATGCATGGCTACTCCACCACCAAAAATTCATTGGCATTCCACAAACTTCTCGCCAAGGCGGTGGGACCAAACGATCGAACCAACTCTTCCGCCGCATCCCTTTCTCGATTGTTGGGGTCTCTCAACAGCACCGATCGAAACATTTCGCGAACGATCCGTTTCGGATCATCGGCCTGTTTCGGATCATCGGCATCATTTGTGGTGTCACGATGTGCCGACACATGTTGCAACAGGGCATCCGATGCGGTCATCACAAAAGTATTGTTGAGCAGGCTGAGCGCTTGCAGCGGTGTGGTCGTACTGGCTCGGCGAGGGGCCGTGGCTGACGGGTCGGGACAATCAAACCCATCGAGAATCGGATTGCGCTCGCATCGGGGATTGAATCGATAGATAGTCCGACGAAAACAATCCTTGGACTCCTCGGGTCGAGGAATATAGTAGGTCGTGCCGTTGATCTCTCGAACATCGACATCTTGGAAACCCGCACCTCCAAATTGATGCCTTAGCAATCCCGAGGCCGCGAGCATGCTATCTCGCACCGACTCACCGTCCAACCGACGCACCGGATAACGCCATAGCCACCGATTGTTCTTGTCGACAGCGAGTGAAGTCGATGTGGGCCGCGAAGAGGATCGATAGGTTTGCGACAGAACAATCTCGCGGTGCAGCGGCTTCAAGTGCATCCCTTGGTCAACAAAACGCGCTGCCAAGTGATCCAGCAACTCGGGGTGAGAAGGCCGGCCACCGTTGAAACCCAGGTCGTTGGGAGTCTCGACGATCCCAGTGCCGAAATGATAATGCCAAACTCGATTGACTAGGACGCGCGACAACAGGGCAGGATTGGCGGTGGTGATCCAGCGTGCCAAAGCCGCTCGTCGTTGGCCATCGCTCGCGGAGTCCGGCAATCCGAAATCCGGACTCGCCGCACTGAGCCCCACAATACCGCCAGCTTTTACCGAATCACCGAGTTGAAACACATCGCCGCGAACGAGGATATGGGTCGGTCCGAGATTCTGTTCCGACAGGACGGTGTACATTTTCCCTCGAGCTTCCCCGAGATCCCGATCGCCATGTTGGACTCCCTGCAGCGAGCTCGCCAATTGGTAGTACGAACGACTGGAGATGGGATCGAATTTGTGCTCGTGACAACGAGCGCACTGGGCCGTCAAGCCGAGAAACGCCTGCGACAGGGTTCCAACTTTGTCCTCGAGTTCATCCTGCTTAGCGATCCGTTTCATCCGCTCGCTCTGGCCGACCACAGTATTGTGCAAACCGCACACAAGAAAGCCGATCGCGGCAGTACCGTCGGGAGACGAGTCCAATTGATCCCCTGCAATTTGCATCCGCACAAATTCGTCGTATGGCATGTCTTCGTTGAACGCTCGAATGACCCAATCTCGATAGGGCCAACTGTTTCGTCGCGGAAAGTTTCTTTCAAAACCATCGCTCTCGCCGAATCGAACGACATCCAACCAATGCCGCGCCCATCGCTCCCCGTATGCGGACGAGGCAAGCAATCGATCCACCACTGCCTCATGGGCCTGCTCGCTCGGGTTGGCTTCGAACGCCACGACCTCATCAAACGATGGGGGAATACCGATCAAATCGAGATACACTCTGCGAAGCCACACACGGTGCGACGCGCTCGGATTGGGCTCCAAGCCCTGCTCAATCAATTTTTCCAAAACAAATGCATCGATCGAGTTGCGAACCCATGCTTCAGTATTGGGCTTTGTCGATGCTGTGTCGCGCAAAGGCTGAAGCGACCACCAATCCAATCCTGCGCGATACTTGGATGACAACGCGATCGGATCGATCGGGCTTTCGGGCAAGGGAGCACCCTGTTGCAGCCATCGCGCGAAGAGTTCTTTCTCCTCAGCCTTGAGTTTGTTTTTCGGAGGCATCGAATCGGACGAGACCACCTGCCACAGAAGGCTCTCCTTCGCATTCGAAGGATCGAAAACGCTTCCCGAGTCGCTGCCTCGCGAGAGCCCATCGCGAGAACTCAAATCAAATCCTCCCGCCGGTTCCGATCCGCGATGGCATTCCAAGCATCGCGCGGCAATCAGCCCGTGCATTTCCTTTTCGTCCCCAACTGCGCACGGGACGAAAAGGACCGGAATCGCAAGGCCGAGCCAAGCCACAATTCGATGAAATCGACGAGTAAGGCTCATGCACACGGACCTAATGGAAGGATTGGCTTGGGTTAGAACAGTGGGCGAATGCCGTACTGCTGATGGATCTGGTTACAGATCTTTGGCGAGAGCCGCAGTCCGTGCGCGAGTTCTTTGAGGTAATCGACTTCGGCCTGTTGATCGATCGTGATGCTCGAGATCGAGGCGGCATAGACCGCAGCCTCCATCCCGAGAGGCACCGACCAAGCAAAGTCGCGAGCATTGGTCGCGTTGGCAAACTCCTGACGAAGGAAATTGATGGTCTCTTGGTTGGTATTTCCTATCCGTTCGAGAATCGCTTGCTGTTCCTGGGCATCGATACGCCCGTCAGCCTTGGCCGCATGGATCATGGCGCGGATGAGAACGATCACTTGCTCTCGTTCACTCGCAGCGCTTTCTTCGACAGCAGGCTTGGTCGGCTCCTGACCGAAGATATCCCCTTGCGGCACACCGCCCGATCGAGGTGCTGGGGTTTCGACTCGCCTCGATGTGGGAGCGGGGGCAGGTGCGGGTGCGGGTTGTGACGGTTGACTCGGACTGGAGCGACCGACACCGAGCATGTCTTCGATGTCCTTTGCAGACGGGCGACCGTTGCCGGAGCCTGAACCCTCGCGAAACACACCTGGGAACTGAGCACGGCCACCACCCTGCGATGGTCCGCCAACCAGAATATCTCGAACAATCTCCGGTCGCGGGTTCCCGCCACCTCCTCGCCCTTGCGAGTTTCCGGACTTGATGATTTCAGTGAGGATATCGAATGGATTCATAATGCGCTAAAGCCGAGAGAGGATAGAGACACGAAATGACGCAAACCGTCCCTCTCAATATAACGCATCCGGTTGCTAGAATCAGCTCTCGACGAGTTCGCCGGACGATTTTGGGTTGCGACGTCGGTCGCTTTCTCGCAGATAGAGCTTTCTGAGTCGAATGGCGTTGGGGGTGACCTCGACCAATTCGTCGTCCTCGATGTACTCCAACGCAGCTTCGAGGAACAATTCCCGAGGGGGTTTCAGAATGATGTTTTCATCGTTGCCTGCCGCACGGATATTGGTCAGTTTCTTTTCCTTCGTCGGATTCACGACCAAGTCATTGTCCCGGGCGTTTTCGCCGACGATCATCCCTTCATAGACATCGTCTCCCGGGGCAACGAACAGCTCGGATCGCTCTTGAAGAGCAAATAGCGAGTACGCGACTGCCCTTCCGGGCAGCATAGAGATGAGGACTCCGTTGGTGCGGCGTGCCAATTCCGGACCGACCGGTTGATAACCCGAAAAACGATGGTGGATAATCGCGGTACCTTGAGTGGCGTTGAGCATCCGAGTTCTCATGCCGATCAATCCGCGGGCAGGGATCGAGAATCGGAGCAGGGTGTATTCGCCGCGCGGAGTCATGGATTCGAGAAGTCCCCGTCGGTTGCCCACCATTTCCATCACGGGTCCCACGCGATCGGTCGGAACTTCGACGTTGAGGACCTCAAAGGGTTCGCACAATTCGCCATCGATCTTCTTGAGAACCACTCGTGGCTTGCTGATGCTCATCTCGTAGCCTTCGCGCCGCATGGTCTCGATCAAGACCGACAGGTGAAGGACTCCGCGACCGCGAACGGCGAAGGCTTCGCTCCCTTCAATCGGGGTGACACGCAGGGCGACGTTTCGCTCGAGTTCTTTCTCAAGCCTCGATTTCAGTTGCCGCGTTGTAACGTACTTGCCATCGCGACCTGCCAGAGGGGACGAATTGATGCTGAAGACCATCTCGAGCGTAGGTTCGTCGACTTGCAGACGAGGTAACGGATTGGGTTCGCCTCGATTGCAGATCGTGTCTCCAATCTCGATGTCTTCCAAACCGAT
The DNA here is from genome assembly GCA_018970165.1 of Planctomycetota bacterium. Taxonomy (GTDB): domain Bacteria; phylum Planctomycetota; class Planctomycetia; order Pirellulales; family Pirellulaceae; genus JBKCUI01. Next base: position 10,292 of record JAGWWZ010000094.1, read on the forward strand.
GACCGCGACGATGTCGCCAGCACTTGCCGAATCGGTGTCGACGCGTCCGAGCTTGTCGAAGAATTGTAGATTGGCTACTTGTGCAGCCACCGTCGACGACTCTTTGATCATGTCGACTTGTTGACCCTTGCGGATAGTACCCGACTGAATCCGACCGATAGCGATTCGCCCTACGTAGTCCGACCAGTCGAGATTGGTGACTAGCAGTTGCAGCGGAGCATCGGGCTCCACGTCGGGCCCTGGGATCTTCTCGAGCATCAAATCCAGTAGCGGAATCATGCTGTCGCCGGGAACTCTCCAATCGTGGGTTGCATACCCGGATCGGCCCGATGCATAGATTACATCGAAGTGATCCATATAATGCTCCCCACCGAGATCGACCAGCAGCATGAGGGCCTCTTCAACCACTTCATCGCAACGGGCGTCCGGTCGATCGATCTTGTTCACGACAACGATCGGCTTAACACCACATTCGAGGGCTTTTGAAAGAACGAACCGCGTTTGGGGCATCGTTCCTTCGGCGGCATCGATCAAGACCAGCGCACCGTCCGCCATCCGAACAACCCGTTCGACCTCGCCGCCGAAATCCGCGTGCCCCGGGGTATCGATCAGGTTGATTTTGATCCCCTTGTATTCGAGCGCGATGTTCTTGGACAGAATCGTGATCCCACGCTCCCGTTCCAGATCATTGCTGTCGAGAATGCGTTCGCCTTGCAATTGCGAATCCCGAAACTGTCCGCTCTGTTTGAGCAAACAGTCGACCATGGTTGTCTTTCCATGGTCGACGTGGGCGATGATGACGATATTTCGGATGTCGTTGCGACGCATTAGCAATCCAATAGGAAGGGAATAGCAGGTAGGGGTGGAGTGTCGATTGAGCCTATGTCGATCGAGACTATGTTTCGTCGCCAGCTCGGAAGCTGCCAACGAGGGTCGGAGTGTATCGGCACAGTTCGTTATCGTGGAAGTAAAGCTTCAGTTCGCGTGCGGCAGATTCGGGACTGTCCGAAGCATGCACGAGATTCATCTGACGCGAACTGCTGAAGTCCCCCCGAATAGTCCCAGGAGCGGCCTTAAGACCATTCGTAGCACCCAGCATCTCGCGGACAACTCGAATGGCTTCCAAACCTTCCACCGCCATGGCGACGATGGGTGCAGAAGTGATGAATTCTTCGAGGTTCTTGTAAAACGGTTTCGCCACATGTTCTGCGTAATGCTCTTTGGACAATTCCGGGGAGACGCGGAGCATTTTCATGGCGATGATGTTCAAGCCCTTGCGTTCAAATCGATGGATGATTTCACCGACGAGACGACGCTGGACGCAATCGGGTTTCAGCAGAACGAGAGTGGTTTCCATAGGGGTTTGCACCGATTTGGATTGGAAAGGAGGATGATGTTTGTGGCATCACCCTCGGGGGCTGATGCCTGAATCACGGGACAGCACCACGATCCGGGGCTGGCACCATTGGGACAATTGGGAGTCCGCTCCGAAGAACTTCGGCACTCCGTGTCCCTGAACTGACGGGGAATTGTCCGGATTTCCTTGGAAAAAGCTAGGTCAAAACTATGCCTATCAGGGCCCAGTCTCGCTATCCCATTTTCCGATGAAACGTTACTCTGAACGTTAGTTCGAGGATGTTTCGCTCGCTAGGGATCAGGTTTATGAAGTTTAAGTTTCCGATAGTCATCATCGATGAGGATTTTCGTTCCGGTAACGCATCGGGGCTCGGGATTCGGGCCTTGGCCGAGGCGATCGAGCGGGAAGGAATGGAGGTCGCCGGGGTGACGAACTACGGGGACTTGTCCCAGTTCGCACAGCAGCAGAGCCGGGCATCGGCCTTCATTTTGTCGATCGATGACGACGAGTTTGCTTCGGAAGATTCGATGAAATCAGCCCTGGATAAACTTCGGCAATTCATCTCCGAGATCCGTTTCAAGAACTCGGATATACCTATCTTCCTGTACGGCGAAACCAGGACATCGCGGCACATTCCCAACGATATCCTTCGGGAACTCCACGGGTTCATCCACATGTTCGAGGATACACCGGAATTCGTTGCCCGGCATATTCTTCGCGAGGCACGGTCCTACATCGACAGCCTTGCCCCTCCCTTTTTCCGTGCGATGATCCATTACGCGCAGGACGGTTCGTACTCTTGGCACTGTCCCGGGCACTCCGGTGGCGTCGCGTTTCTGAAGAGTCCGGTCGGCCAAATGTTTCATCAGTTCTTCGGTGAAAACATGCTGCGAGCGGATGTATGCAACGCGGTCGAAGAACTCGGACAACTGCTCGACCACACCGGACCGGTGGCAGCCTCGGAACGGAACGCCGCTCGTATCTTCGGCGCAGACCATTGTTTCTTCGTGACTAATGGGACGTCGACATCCAACAAGATCGTTTGGCACTCCACCGTAGCCAACGGCGACATCGTGGTTGTGGATCGCAACTGCCACAAGTCGATTCTTCATTCCATTATCATGACTGGAGCCGTTCCGGTATTCCTCACTCCGACCCGCAACAATTTGGGGATCATCGGACCGATCCCGCAAAGCGAGTTCACTTGGGAAAGCATTCAGCGGAAGATCGAGGCCAACCCTTTCGCTCGCGAAGCGCAGAAACGAAACCCCGAGCGCAAGCCGCGAATCCTGACGATTACGCAGAGCACTTACGATGGGATCCTCTACAACGTCGAGTACTTGCGCACCATGCTCGACGGGCAGATCGGCTCGCTCCACTTCGATGAAGCTTGGTTGCCGCACGCAGCCTTCCACCACTTCTACAGGGATATGCACGCCATCGGCCGCGATCGCCCACTGCCTCAGGAGTCGATGATCTTTGCGACTCACTCGACCCACAAACTCCTGGCCGGTATCTCGCAGGCATCTCAGATCCTCGTTCGCGAGCCCGCCAACAAAAAGCTGGATCGCCACACCTTCAACGAAGCCTACCTGATGCACTCATCGACCTCGCCGCAGTACGCCATCATCGCCTCCTGCGATGTCGCGGCCGCCATGATGGAGCCCCCGGGCGGGACGGCGCTCGTTGAAGAATCGATCATGGAAGCCCTCGACTTCCGTCGCGCGATGCGCAAAGTTGACGATGAGTGGGGCGCCGATTGGTGGTTCAAGGTCTGGGGGCCCGAACATTTGGCCGAGGAAGGGATCGGCGAACGAAGCGACTGGGTGCTCCGGCCGGATGAAGATTGGCATGGCTTCGGCGGACTGTCTGACGGCTTCAATATGCTCGACCCTATCAAGGCCACCGTTATCACTCCCGGCCTCGATGTTTCGGGCCGCTTCGCGGAAACCGGTATCCCAGCCTCCATCGTCACTCGCTATTTGGCGGAACATGGAGTTATCGTCGAGAAGACCGGTCTATACTCGTTCTTCATCATGTTCACCATCGGTATCACCAAGGGGCGATGGAACACGCTGGTCAGTGCCCTGCAGCAATTCAAGGACGATTACGACAAGAATCAACCGATGTGGAAGATCCTCCCCGAGTTCGTGCAACAGTATCCCCAATATGAACGAGTCGGCCTCAAGGAATTGTGCCAACGCATCCACGACACTTACAAGGCCCATGACGTCGCGAGAGTCACCACCGAGATGTATCTCTCGCCGATGCAGCCTGCGATGAAACCATCCGATGCGTTCGCAATGATGGCCCACGACGAGATCGATCGCGTTGCAATCGATTATCTCGAAGGCCGCGCGACTGCGGTGTTGTTGACTCCCTACCCACCCGGTATCCCTCTGTTGATCCCTGGTGAACGATTCAACAAATCGATCGTCGAGTATCTGCGGTTCGCGAGAATGTTCAATGAACGGTTTCCAGGCTTCGATACCGATATCCATGGGTTGGTCGAAGAGATCGTCGATGGAAAACCAGAGTATTTCGTCGATTGCGTTTCCATCAAGGAACCGCCAGTTGCCATCAGCACTCCCAAGCAAGTGGCCAAACCGACCGCCGTTTGATTTCCGATGGACTCGCAGGTTCTAGCGGCAAAGTCGCTGTTCGAAGCATTTTTGATCACCGCTTCTCGAGATCCGCACACGATCGCCTGGATCGCGGCCAACCCGAACGAGACCCGCCCAGCGTGGACTTGGTCTGATCTACGGGAGAGTGTATTTCGGGCGGCAAGCTATTTGGCAGATCGCGGCGTGAAGAAAGGGGATCGAATCGCCAACCTGGGGCGGAATTGCGCTCAGTGGGCCATACTCGATTTGGCCTGTTCAGCGATCGGTGCCATACACGCTCCGATCGATACCCGCTATCCAGCTAAATGGATCGAACGATGTTTGCGCGACCTGGAACCCCCTCTCGTCTTCGCCGATCGAACTACCAATGTGGCTGACGCAATCCACATGGCAACGATTGGCAAGTCATCCAGCCGACATGCTCGATCCACGATAGAAACTTGGGCCGTTGCAAATGACTTCGACGATCCAGCCGCGATTTTGTTTACCTCGGGAACAACGAATCATCCGCGAGGCGTGGTACTTAGCCATCGCAATCTTCTGAGCAATGCGATTGCCAAACTGGATGCGATGCCTCAGAGCCCATCGGACCTGCGACTCAACTTGCTGCCATTTTCGCACTCGTATGCGCGAACTTGCGAATTGACTGCATGGGTTATAGCTGGTGGCACAATGGCATGCGCCCATGGGATGGACGCAGCCATTCAACAGGCACCTCGACTGCGACCTCAGTTGATCAATGCCGTTCCCCTGTTCTACGAGCAAATTGCTCGTCGTGCTATGGGTTTACGTGCGGATGGGAAAACGACCCCCAGTTCATCGATCGCGAGCACCGATCTTGCCGTACTTCTCGGTGGTTCGATTCGGAGGTTGGCCAGCGGTGGCGCGGCGATCCATGAAGCACTGAGAAGTTATTTCTCAGACACGGGGCTTCCCATCTTTCAGGGTTATGGACTCACCGAGGCCTCGCCTGTTGTCTGTTCCAATCGCGCGAGTATCACAGGAGAACCGATACTCGACGGCGTCGGCCCACCGGTAAGCGGAAGCCGTGTTCGCGTTGATGCGGATCGTCGAATCATGGTTGCGGGGCCAGGAGTGATGCTCGGTTATTGGCGCGATCCAGAAGGCACCTCAGCAAGGGTCCGCGATGGTTGGCTCGACACTGGCGACTTGATAGCGGCATGTTGTACGGAATCTCTCGATAACGATGTCACAATTCACAGCCTTCAAATCGAAGGGCGATTCGACGACGTCCAAGTCCTTTCGAATGGCTATAAGTTTTCACCGCGGCCCATGGAGCAACGCTTGATGATGGAGATCGAATCGATCGAACATTGCGTCCTCCTAGGTACCGGCAGACACCATGTTTTGCTGGTGGTTCAACGCAGGCCAAATTACGAACATGTAGATGGAGCGAATTTATTGGCCCGGGCAAAGGAAGTGCTTTGGGATGTCGCCGACTTCGCTCGGCCTGCGGAAATATGGATAGAAAGAGAGGTCTGGTCGGTTTCCAACGACTGCCTTCATTGGAAAGGAACGCCGAACCGCCGCAAGATCGCTGAGCGGATTCAGGCCGCACGATCGTCATAAACGGCGCAATATGACAACGATTAGCCCGCCTCAAGTCGATCACTTGGATAAGTCAGCAGTAGCCCCTTGGCCTCTGCCGATTTTCTGACGAAGGCTTCAAATTAAGCCAAGCCGGAATTCACGCCGGTGGACCGTCTAGAAAGTCGCTGACCGATCATGAGTCTTACCCTGCGTATCGACACAGCTTTAGCAAAAACATTTTCGGTGCTTCGGGAGATCAGGTACCAAGCCAGTTCCCAGGTGCTTGCGCACGGTTTGAAGAGTAGCATTCCGATGATCCGCTCGGCATCGCTGCAATCTCTGCTGGATCGCGGAACCGCGTACGATTACGCGGCAATCCTGCAATGTATCGATCGCAGTTCAACATCGGAACTGGATCGAATTCGCCCGCACGCGGCACAAATGCAAGAAGTGATCGATCAAGGGTTGGCAAGTCCTGATCCGGAAACTCGCCAGCGAGCCCTTTGGACTATCGCGAAAATGGAAGTCGAGTCGCATTTCCGTGTCCTGATCGATGTCGTTTGCAATCCGGATGATCCACAGCAAATGGTAGCGATCGAACTGACGTCACTGTTAGTGAAATCGATCGCCCAACGCCGTCAGACCGGCGATGCGAGCAAAGATACGGCCCGTCAGTCACTCCTGGTGGAACTGGTTCGTGGTCTGGAAACCTACCCGCAACATCGAGTCCAAACCATGTTCGATTGGTGGGTCGCCGCTGCTCATCAAGACGACAACATCGTCCTTCAAATCATTCGCGATGCTGGCGATGACGAATCGTCGCAACGAATCGTTCATCATCTGGAACGCTCGAAGACAAAGGAATGCCTCGAATTGGTAGCCACATTTCTTTGGAATAGAAACGGCAGCCAACATCTAACGACGGTTGCTGCTGTCAGGAACGATCCAGGATTTGTTGAGGTACTCGGTTCTCTCTGCAGGCGATTCGGAATCACAAAAGAGTTGGCTCGCAATTTGAACCTTCCAGGAATAGCGTTCCGGTTCCTCAACAAGGAAACGTTCCAAGACCAACGCATCTCGGTTCAAGCGAAAATTTCCCTCGTCGAACTGATGACGTTGCGAGCGTTGTCTACGGAGGAAATCATGCCGCGAATTCATTGGCTTCTTCAAAACCAGGATTCGTCCCTCGAGGAAGAGATTGCTCTCCTGCTCGATCACCAAAAGCCACTCAATGCGGACATCGCGGTCATCGCGCTGAGCGATGCTCTCGACAGTCCCGATATCGAGTCTTCGGCCCCCCCTCCTTGGAAGCAATCGATGCGCGAAGCGATCGAAGGGTTCATCTCGGCCTACGATCGTGTCGGGAGCCGACTGCAAGGTTCGATCGCCAACTTCTTTCGCGATTTCAAGTGCGAAAAACTGCTAGAGAAGTTGCTGGAATGGCCGGTCGCACATTTGGCAGCCTACGCCAGACTCAGCCGCATAGCCGACTCAAGGTATGTTGACATCCTGATGATCGAAATGGATGCCAGTTCACCGATTCGCAGACAACGAGGTATCCGTGCAGCGCATCTGTACGGAATGGATCGAGGGGTGGAAGCGATTATCGTTAACAAACTTGACGACCCGGTAGATGAAGTCCGAATCGAAGCGATCCACGCGTTGGCAGACGCAATCGACCGGGAACAAGCGATTATCCAACTGAGCCCGCTGGAAGTCGATTCGAATCCGGATGTGCACCAAGCAGCCGAGCGATCGCTGATGAAATTGCGAGGAGAGCTATGATCGATTTCAGTCTAACCTACACCGTCGCGATTCTGAGACTCGACGGTTACGATAATTTCTACATACCCCGATGGATGATATTGGCCAGCGTACTCACGTTGTTGGCGTCGATCACGATATGGCGACTGACCTTGCTGACCATTCGTTGGTGGAACCGCCCATGCAAATCGCCTCATAAACTGTTTCGGGTACTTTGCGATCGGCATCAGCTCAATGCATCTGAAAGATCGATGCTTCAGAAAATGGCTTCCGAGGGACCGTATGATCCCAACTACCTTTTCATCGATCCAGATCTTTGGAAGGCCAAGTCCAAGGGAGCCGAGGTGGAACCGCAACGCCAGGAACTGTTTCGAAAACTCTTCGGGCAACTTCCTGTTGCCGGTTAGCTAACTGCCCTGGATGCAAACCTCGACGCAACGTGGTAAAACACTCTGCTTAGGTGATTTTCCTTCAGAGAGTTTTTTCATCGCGACTGAGATCGCGATCGGAATCGATGTCCACTCCAGCCCACGAAGTCAAGTATCTTTTGTTTGATGTCGAGAGTATCGCAGACGGCGACATGATCGCGAGAACGCGATATCCGCAATGCAATTACTCGTCCGATCAAGCGATCGCGATGTTTCGCCAAGACTTGCTTTGCGAATCGGGGCGCGATTTCGTCCCCTTCACCTATCATTTACCGATCGCACTGGTGATCGCGAAGATCCGCGAAGACTTCAGCCTGATCGAAATCGTGTCACTGGACGAACCGAAGCATCGCTCGGAAGTGATCGCGAAGCAATTTTGGCTCGGATGGGAGCGTTACGGACGCCCGACCTGGGTTACCTTCAATGGCCGAACATTTGATATTCCATTGATGGAACTAGCAGCTTTTCGATACGGGATCAGCGTACCCACTTGGTTCAACCTCTATGACCGAACCTACTCTCAAAACCGCAATCGATACAATTTGGATTCGCATATCGATTTGCACGAGGTCCTCACCAATTACGGAAGCACATGGTTCCGCGGCGGACTGAATCTTGCCGCAGCGCTTTTGGCGAAGCCCGGCAAGCTCGATGTTCAAGGAGATATGGTTCTCGATATGTACCGAGCTGGACAACTCACCGAGATCAGTGAGTACTGTCGTTGTGACGTCTTGGATAGCTACTTTGTCTTCTTGAGGATCCAAGTCATGATGGGCCGGTTGCTCCCAGAGAAAGAGAAGGAACTCATTGAGTCCACTCGCAACATGCTTGAGCAACAGGCTGAACAGCACAGCGGCTATCGTCGATATTTGGACGCTTGGCAGGCATCGGATCATCCTGCATTGCAGACAAGTGTCTAGCGACTACTTACCGATCTCCTCGAGCAGTTTCAGAGACTCTTCCACCATCATCTCACCGGTCCCGATTTCGGTGAAACTGTGCAACCCCGTCCAAGTTTGGTATCCGCCTCGTTCAAACCCCTCGCGCGTCGGCGTATAGCCGACATAATCGTTGCTCAGGCCGCAGACAAATGTGTACCGATGAGGTGACCTTCGTTTGATCTCTAGCCCAAGGGCGGTAAAGAACTCGGCGGGAACTGCGATGAGATACACATCTCCGATCCGCATCGCTTGGAGCCACATCTTGCGTTCCTCACCCTGAAGAGGCTTGAGTTTTCGGCGACTCTCGCGAAAGACATCGATGATTCCATCGGCGTTGGCGGGGGCGTATTTGCGACAGTATTCGACCACAGCTGCGTCTTCTTTCGTCTCGTCGAACGTGCGCATCGTGAATGCGACCTCTAGCTTGATGGCACGTAGGACGGAACTGGTCGATGGAACCGCCTGCACCATCGCTTCGTTGGTAGCCCCCTTGATGCGAGTTATCATCTCGTCGCAAGTGAGCGACAGATTATGCGTTGAACCAGCTGCTCCCGAGAGGAACAGGAACGGAGCAGAGTGTTGATCGGACAACTCTTGGGCTGCAAAGCCGTAAAAACTTGGCGAACGTTTGCCGGTGCGGGTCCCGATGCAGTGGGTGGAGTGATTGAACCATGCGCCTCGGATCGCCCCATTCTGGCCTTCAAACACCATCACCGGGAGATCGACATCAAACGGCCCGGTCGGACGAACAAAATCGTCGCGGGGGCCAATCCAGTAGATCTTCCCATCCTTGAGAAGCTGGCGACTGTTTTGTCCCACACTTGCTTCTTGCCCCAAGCGAAATCTCCCTCGAGTCGGTGGTGAAGCCTTCGACGCCAAGTCCGCAGCTACAGCAGCATCAACAATCGCCTGTACCGTTCGTCGACAGAACTCTTCGTCCCGTTCGTAGCCATGAACGGTCACCGTCGAGGGTGCGTGGTGAGTATGGCTGGCATTGATCAAGATATGATCGAAGGGAATCCCGCATTGAGACTCGATTTGTTGCGCTGCTTGATCGAGATAATCCCGATTCATCATCAGAATATCGACGGCGATCAAACATAGTTTGATTTCGCCTTGGATGACCAGCGCCGTCGCTTGGAGCTTCCCTTCCTGCCCTTGGACGAACCCAGGCCCGATTCCCCCGCCGATGACCATCGGGTCCTCAGCGACCATTTCGGCGGACGCAGCACCGACGCGCCATGGATACTCCTGCGCAGACACGGTTCGCAATGGTAGCGGAGAAAGCATAAAGGAGAGCAGCAGCAACACTCGGACCGAAAAACGACTCATAGCTAGGGAACCTTTTTGGGGAGGATACCTTTCGATCTTGAAGTGCCTCGCAAGTCCGAACTCGAAGATCCTTGGGATCACGAACCTGCCACCATCCATAAATCCTGTTATATTCGATCAGAAGCGTGGGATAATGACTGGACCGGAAAGAAAATACGATCGCGAGCATCACAGCGCCTGTAGATCTGCGAAGGACTAAGTAGTAGAGACTGTTATAGAAATGCCTATGGATCCACATGTTTTCGTCCACTCTTCGCAACCCGCGACGGATCTGCTGACTGGATCCAGCCTGATTCTGGGGCTCAAAGCCTTTTCTCCCGATCGATGGACGAACTTCGTCTTGGTCTACTCACCGCTTCTCAAGTATTGGATTCGCCAAAAAGGGGTGGTTCCTTCCGCTGTCGATGATGTGTTCCAAGATAGCCTGCAATCAATCTGTGCCGCTATCGGCAATTTTCAAAGAGATGCAACCAAGGGAAACTTTCGGGGGTGGTTGCGAACGATTGTCGAACGTCGTGTCGTTGACCATTTCCGTTCCATGCCGATGGAAATACCCACAGCCCCGGAACGAATGGGGAGCCTTCCCAAGCCCGAGCAAAAAACACCTGAGATGATCGAAAATGAACAACAAGTGATCGAGGATATCCGTATCCGCTCCATGGAACTGGTGCGTCAAACTACTACTGAGAAGACATGGAAGATGTTCTGGCTGAGCACCGTTGAGCAGGTTCCAACGGCCGATATCGCAAGCCAGTTTGGCGTCAGCAATGCAGCCGTGCGAGTTGCTAAACAGCGGGTCCTTCAACGGCTTCGCAGCCTCATGATGGACGACCTGGACCAGGATTCGGATACCACGAGAAATGATGCGGTGTAACGCATCGCCGATAAGATCCAATAGGGTTGAGACGCACTTCATTGGCTGGACGTTTGATTCATGAGCAGAAGCGATCTTTGCCCAGATCAAGAAACACTTGTGAAATGGAACGAGGGAACCCTCGCCAATTCGCTATTTGAATCGGTATGCAATCACATCGAAGCCTGCACGTATTGCCAACAACAAATCGAGGCCCTTGAA
>JAGWWZ010000095.1 GCA_018970165.1 Planctomycetota bacterium
CTGTTCTACTGGCATGATGGAAGCCGATTGTTCTTTGCCAGTGAACTAAAGGCGCTGGTAGGTATCCCTGGCTTCCCTAAAGAACTCGATCCGGGCGCGGTCGACTCCTACCTTACCTATCAATATGTCCCACACCCCCAATGCATCTATCGTGGTGTTCAAAAACTACCACCTGGACATCGATTGGTCTTCGAAAAAGGCCGGGTCGAGGTAGCTACCTTTTGGAATATCGACTGGTCGCTCGAAACGCCGATCTCTCAACCCGATGCTTCGCGACAGCTGAAGGATTTGCTCGACGATGCGATCCGTCTGCGATTGCGAAGCGATGTGCCGCTCGGTGCGTTTCTTTCCGGAGGGATCGATTCATCATTGATCGTGGCATTAGCCCAAAAACATTTATCGGAACCAATTCGAACGTTTTCGATCGGCTTCTCCGAAGCCGATCACGACGAGACCGCGTACGCCAAGATGGTGGCCGATCATGTGGGTACGCGTCATGAACGCTTTGAGGTGCAGCCCGATGCTCTTGAAATCGTTGATCGATTGGTCGAGTCGTACGATGAACCCTTCAGCGATTCGAGCGCGGTGCCAACCTGGTATCTGTGCGAGATGACGCGCAAGCATGTGACGGTAGCTCTAAGCGGCGACGGTGGAGATGAACTATTTGGCGGGTACGAGCGTTACCGAGCGTTGCAATTAAGCGAACAGATGCAAAGGTGGCTGCCGGTTCGGAGCTTGAGTCAAGCATGGTGGCTGAAGCGGTTGCCTGATTCCACGGCGAGGCGATCGCTGCTGCGTCGGGTCCGGAGATTCTGCGAGGCGCTCGGGCAATCGGCACCGAACCGCTACATGAACTGGATCCAGATCTTCGGCGAGGCTCAGCGACTCGATCTCTATGAAGAGTCATGGATATCGCAGTTGCCGAATCGCGATCCGGTCGATTTCCTCCGCAATGCATGGAATCGCGCCTTGCATGATCCGGATGGCCAGCCCAAGAAAACTCCTCGCGATCCGATGAGCTGCGCGATGGCAGCCGATCTCCAGACGTACATGCCATGCGACTTGATGACCAAGGTGGACATCGCATCGATGGCCCATTCGCTCGAGGCGCGGCAACCGTTCCTCGATTATCGATTGGTCGAGTGGGCATCCTCGTTGCCCGTCGGGTTGAAGATGCGTTCAGGCCGAGGCAAGTGGCTGTTGTATGAGACGTATCGCGATCTGTTGCCTGCTGCGATCTGGAATCGTCCCAAGATGGGTTTTGGGGTCCCGATTGCAAAATGGTTCCGAACCTCCTTGCGTGACCGCACCTACGACGCACTCCTCAGCCCGGACTCGCGTTGCCATGCGTTTCTAAGGCCCGAAGCGATCCGCGCCTTAGTCGACGAGCACATGCAAGGCCGCGGCAATCAAGCCTATCGACTCTGGAACCTACTCATTCTCGAACTCTGGCTCCGCCGCTGGCAGTAGATTCTGAGGGAAGCGTTCCTCTGTTAGCCGAGATGCGCGAGCATCCGGGTTGAAGCGATCGAAGCATCGCTACGTTTTCCACACTCCCTGCCCGAGTGCTTGCGTACTACGGTATCATTTCATCCACAATCGCGCTACTGGCTCACGGGTGGCGCGCCCGGAGGCTTTGCGACGGACATAGGTTTTTTCAGGCGTGACAAAATCCGATCCATGCCATGAAGCCTTAGTTACGATCCAATCGCTTGGTCGAGATCAGCGATGAGATCGTCGGCGTCTTCTAAGCCGACCGAAAGACGGATCAAGGAGTCCGATATACCGGCTGCCGCACGCGCAGCTGAATCATAGCTGGCATGCGACATCGTCGCGGGTTGCTCGATCAAGGACTCCACGGCACCCAAGCTGACCGCTAAACCGAAGAGCTTCGTCGCACTGCATACCCGCTTGGTCTCAGCAATATCTCCCGTCAATTCAAACGAGATGATGGTTCCAAATTGGTCACCCATATAGTTCCGCGCACGCGCATGCTGCGGATGACTGGCCAGCCCCGGATACAAAACCCTTCGAACCCTGGGATGTTGCTCCAGCCACTGCGCGATGCGAAGCGCCGTGCTGGATTGCTCGCGCACTCTCAACGATAGGGTCTTTATCCCTCGATGAAGAAGGAATGACTCCAAACCACCGAGCACCGCACCGGTCGCATTCTGCGTGTAATACAACCGATCGTGAAGTTGCCGATCGCGAGCGGCCAACACCCCGGCCAAACAATCGCTGTGACCACCGAGCAATTTGGTCGCCGAATGCATCACGATATCGGCCCCCAACTCGATCGGACGCAAGATTGCTGGCGGAACAAAAGTGCTGTCGACCCCAAGCAAGATCCCAGCTGGCCGCGTGATCGATGCGATGGCCGGAATATCGGGAATCGTGATGAGCGGATTGCCGATGCTCTCGATCCACACCATTTTTGTGTTGGGTCGGATCGCGTCGGCGATCGACTCGGCATCGTGAGCCGGAACGAGCGATACCTCGATCTGATTGCGGCTGCAGATCTTGTGAAGCAGTCGATAGGTCCCTCCGTAGATATCGTTGCTGGCGATTACATGCGAACCCGCCTCGAGCAACATCATCGCGCAGTGAGTCGCCGCCATTCCAGAAGAAAAAGCGAGCGCACCGGCCGCACCTTCGAGGTCCGCGAGCACTTTTTCGACCCGAGCACGCGTCGGTGAACCGCTGCGTGAGTAGTCGAACGTACCCCATTCACCAGCCCCGGGCTGGATGAAGGTAGTCGCCAAATAGATCGGAGGAATGACAGCACCGGTTTCATCAGGTTCACTGCCGACATGAATAGCGCGGGTTCGAAACTTCATGATTGGCTGAGAGCCTGCTCCAAATCCGCGATCAAGTCATCGGCATCTTCGATCCCGCAGGACATTCGGATCATGTTGTCTGCAATACCGAATTTAGCCCGCTGTTCAGGCGCGTAATCGAAGTAGCTCATAACCATCGGCTGTTCGATCAACGACTCGACACCGCCGAGGCTTGGTCCAATCCGCGGAATACGGCATGCATCGATGATCGATCCGGTTTGTCTCCAATCGGCATCGCGCACGAGGAAAGTGATCAGGCCGCCGAATCCCTTCATGGTCCGCTTCGCGATTGCATGCGTGGGATGCGATGGAAGACCCGGATAATAAACATGTTCGACCCGCGGATGCGATGCCAGGAACTCTGCCACACGCTGCCCGTTCTCATTATGCCGCTGCATCCGAAGGGCAAATGTCTTCAAGCCCCGCTCAAGCAAATACATGTTGTGCGGCGCATTGATGCACCCCAAGATGCCTCGCAGTTTACGGACCGGCTCGAGTTTCTCCTTGGAACCAGAAATCACTCCCGCCAGCAAATCGTTGTGACCACCCAAGTACTTCGTCGCCGAATGCCAAACGTAATCGACTCCGTATTCAAGAGGCTGAATGTTGAAAGGAGAAGCCAATGTCGCATCGATGAGAGTCTCTACGCCACGTTCCTTCCCCAAGGCAACAAATTGCTCAAGATCGACAACGGTCAAGTGGGGATTGGTCGGGGACTCGCTGACGATCATTTTGGTCCGATCGTTGATCGCCGCGTTCATCGCATCGAAGTCGCCGGTTTTGACCTGATGGGTCACGACGCCGAAACGTGACAGATGCTTAAAGCAGAACTCACGGCTCCGATGGTAGCATTCATCGAAGAATACGATTTCATCGCCGGCGTTGAGTTTCGTCATGAGCAGGCCGACGATGGCCGCCATACCGCTGGAATAAAGGATCGCATCCTCGGCTCCGTCGAGGGCCGCCAGTTTGCGCTCGACCACTTTCTCGTTGGGGTTACCGTAGCGACCATATTCCTCGCGATCCTGTTTTTCGTGGATGTAGTCGAGGATGCTCTGCGTCGAATCGAAGGTGTAGGTGCTGCTACAGCAAATCGAATCGGTGATCGCGTCGTTGGGCTTTTGGCGTGCCTCGCCCGCGTGGACGCTGACCGTGCTCGGTCCCGCACGATGCGGTTGCTGCGATGATGACTGATTGGGGGTTGGAGCAGGCTTTGAATCCACGGTAATACTGTCGTGCATGGTAGGCAATTCGCGCAGGAATGAATGGAAGCAATCAGACATTTGCGACAAGCAAATCGGCTTTCTCGATCGATGATTTTGAGAAAGCTGTGTCGCTGGAGATCCCACGAAATGCGAGAGGCTCTTTAGCAGTGAGGCTGCAATCGGCCGCAAATCCCTGACTCTTGAAGTCTAACTGGGGTAGTCCTGGTCAGCAAGTATTTTGGCTCGGTTTTCGCTCGTCGATGGGAACAATCGCGATAGAATAAGGCCGTTGCTATCGTCAGAGACGATCCATTTTCCTCAAACGATCCAGTTCATGGCCGGAAAACGATTTCTTCGAACCGCATGCTGCGCGTGCCTCCTTTGGCTCGCAATCTTCGCGCCTACGCGCTCGGAAGATCCAACGCGCGAAACGATCCTGGCCTGGATCGCGGACCTGAGCAGCGGCGAGTTTGCGGTGCGCGATCGCGCCACGCGTCAACTCAACGGCCTGACCGCCGATCAACTGGGGCTCCTGGTCGATCAGCTCGCGATGGCCACCGATCCGGAAGTCAAAGTCCGGCTCTCTGGGGTCGTTGCCAAACTCAAACACGAGCGTCAGCAGAACATCATCCGAATCTTTCTCCGCGATCCGGATATGAGCCAAACCCATGAACTGGAAGGCTGGAAAACATTTTCCGAGGTGGCAGGTGCCAACCGAAGCTCCAAACGGCTGTTTCTAGAACTCTTTGATCGCTACCCGGAGTTGGTCGAAAAACCGCTCGAATCGAGCCAGCAGGCCTTCGATGCATCCGCAGTGGTATCCCGATCGATTCAGGATTCGATGATCCAACTCGGCGATGGGGACGAGGTCGACGGTCTGGCTCTCCTGTACTGTCTGTGCGCGATGGATGCTCACGGCGATCAACGCATGGCATCCTCGGCCTTGCGAATCCTGGGACGCTATCCCTACAACCAAATGCTTCGCGATCCGCAGGCGAAGCGACCGATGGAGGTTTTGGTCGAACGATGGGCGTTGTCGTTGCAATCAGGTAGCGACTTGACTCGAGCGATGCTGATCATGGTGGAATCGGAGCTCACATCGCTCCGGCGCGTCGCTCGAAAAATGCTCCAGGATCGGCAAGGACCGGAACGTGCAGATCCGGAGGATGTTCTGATCGGCCTGCAGATGATGTTTCGTTTCGGGCAGGAAGAGGATCTTCCGATTCTCGAAGCATGGCTGGATTGCACTGAAGTTTGCGTCGAATTGACCGCGCTCGGTTTCCCTGGTGGATTGCAAGGTGGATTGCCGGGTGGATTCATGGAGCAGCCCGGTCAGCCACCGCAACCGCGCCCCGAAGGAAACAGTCAGCGGACACTGGAAGTCCGAGACGCCGCGCTCCTGGCATGCATGCGCATCACCGGAATGGAGTATCGGAATTATTTTCCTGAACTCCGCACCCAGGAGCCTCGAGGGTACAACCCGAACACGATTCTGCTACCGGCTGACGAAAAGGAGCTGCGACAGTCTCGCATCGATGCCTGGCGAGCGACACGCAAACCATGATCGACGAGCAATACCTGGACGAAGGAGACGGGGATTCCTGGATGCCGATCGGCGATGAGCATTGGATGCGCTGCGCATTGTCGTTGGCGGAGCAAGCTGCTGTTGAGGATGAAGTTCCGGTCGGAGCGATCATCGTTCACCGGGGACGCATCATTGCCAGCGCGTACAACCAGCGCGAGCAACTGGCTGATCCCACCGCCCACGCTGAGATGATCGCCATCACTCAAGCTGCGTCGCAATTGAAGTCTTGGCGATTGCTCGATTGCGAATTGTATGTCACGCTCGAACCGTGCCCGATGTGTGCAGGGGCGATCTTGCAAGCTCGCATTCCACGAGTCGTCTACGGTGCGATCGATCCGAAAGCGGGTGCGGTCGAGTCTCTATATCGCATGCTCAACGATTCACGACTCAATCACCGCTGCGATGTCGTCGGCGGAGTGCTCGCTGGACCCTGCAGTCGCGTACTGACCGAGTTCTTTGAAAACAAACGAAGGCTTGGCAAGAAATAGAGCGGCTTGCGCTATTGACGGTCGCGATTGTTCTTAAGAACCGCTGTGTGGCGATATGCGTTTGGCGATTACTGGCGTTTGAGGATGTAGACAACGTCTTCGGTCGATTCGTCGATCTCGATCGATTCGTCGATTTCGTAACTGAAATCGTAAGCCGCTTCGATTGACCACTCGGGTACTTTGCGGATGAGCGATTCGAATTGCCGGTAGGTATAGCTTCGCAACACCAGGCAATCATCGATGCGAAAAGATTCCGTCGGCTTGTGGATGTCGAATTGAATATTGAATCGCTCGATCCGTTTCTTGGGGTCTTTATCGCGAGGCCACATACGTGTGTTGACTTGCAAGTGCCCGCGGCGAGCGGTCCAGCTCTCTTCGTCGGTGGTCGGACCAATGGTAGGAGTCAGGTGAAAACCGAGGGCGTAGATCCCACCGCTCCGAATCGCGGCTGCCATGGCTCGCAAATGATTGGCCGCCATCGCTTCGGTGGTCAAATGCCGAAAGGAGTTGATCGTGTTGAATGCGGCATCAAACGGGCGAGCGACTTCGAAGCGGCACATGTCGGCCACCCATGCCAGATCCGAATAGCCGTGTCGACGCAGGCGCTGATTGCAGAAAGCAACGGCCTTGGGATTGAGGTCGAGCCCTTCGCAGTGATATCCCGCTTTGTTCATGCGATACAGAAGCCGCCCGGTTCCGCAGGCGGGTTCCAGCAAACGCTTGGTCTTGCGACGCACGTGTTTGTCGAAGGCGGCGCTGAGAAACTTGTATTCCGCAACCCAGTCGCTCCCGAAAATCAAATCGTAATAGGTCGGGTGATCATAGATGCTCTCTTCGACGGCTTGCATAGGTGCGACTTCCTGATGATGATGTTGTTGTTTTCGAAGTTTGTGCGGCGTGATTTTATCGCGGACGCACGCATTTGCCACTCAGGCTCGCCGCGAGAGGAATACTTTGTGGTCATGGATGAGGATGCACGGCATTATCGCGTTGTTCACCGCACGCATTATGTCTACACCCACGAAAGCTCCCTGTGCCACAATCAGCTTCACCTGAAGCCGCGCGATCTCCCGGAGCAAACCCTTCAAAGCAGTTGGATCGCGATCGAGCCCGCTCCCGCCTGTCGCCATGCATGGATCGACACCTTCGGAAATCATGTCGAATTCTTTAGCATCGAGCAGATCCATCCGGAGCTGACCATCACTTCGCGATGCCGAATTGCTCGCCGCAAGAGCAAGCCGCCTACCTCGTCCGGGATGCCGTGGACGACCCTTGCCGAATCGATGGACAGCATGCGCGATATCGACCAACTAGCTGCCAGCGAATTTTTGTTCGATTCGCGTTACGGGATTCGATCGCCGCAATTCGAAATTTACGCTCGATCCAAGATCGATCCGTCGATGGACACCGTCGAAGCGTGTGTGCACCTCATGAAGGAAGTCCATAGCGACTTTAAGTACGATCCGGATTCGACTCATGTTGCAACCAGCCCTCTCGAAGTCCTCGACAAGCGGCGCGGGGTCTGCCAGGATTTCGCCCATGTGTTGATCTGCTCGTTGCGTAGCATCGGAATCCCCGCTCGCTATGTCAGCGGATACCTCTTGACTCGCCCGGCCCCCGGCAAAGAAAAATTGGTCGGCGCCGATGCCTCCCACGCCTGGGTCAGCGCCTATGTAGGCCCCGCCGGCTGGCTCGATCTCGATCCCACCAACAACATGATTCCCGGTTGGGAGCATCTCACCGTCGCTTGGGGACGGGATTACGCCGATGTCGCCCCCGTTCAAGGTGTGTACGTCGGGGGTGGATTCGCATCGCTTGAAGTCGCAGTCGATGTGATGCTAGCAAAGGAAACCGATCCGGACTGATCTTGTGCCGGATTCGAGCAATCGAGAAACTCCCAAACAGCCTCCCACGGCCCAAACAGCCTCCCAAGGAAGGGACGGCGAGCCCGCTCAAAGGATCATGCTCGAAGGATAATGGAGTATCCATATGTTGGGGTTGCGTATCCTATGTCTCTGTCTAGTTGCTGGTAGTTCGTTGCAGAACGCCTGGGCCCAAGTCGTAGGTGACTGCGTTGCTTTGGAGTTCGTGCGTTCGGGATGCCCCCATTGCCAGGCCATGGATCAAACGGTGGAAGAGTCATTGCGCTATGGCTGGGCCGCTCGTAGAATCGAAGTCAGCGAAGACCCATTCACCACCCAGCGATGGCGCATCCATTCCACACCGACTACCCTGCTGGTTCGAGATGGCCGGGAAGTCGATCGCATCCTCGGCCCCGTATCGTTTGATGAGTTGCAACGTCGCATGATGGCGGCGTCGAACCGCATTGCCAGCAATAATAATGCCTCAACGGCACCAGTCCCACCTAACCCCGGTATCGTACCGACCGCTGCTTCGTTTTCGCTGCAACCGATCGCTAAGCGATCCGATTCGCAACCGATCAACTTTGAACCTGAGCCCGCGAGCCACAGGGCTGACTCTGCCGATGCCGCTGACATAGCCCGCCTTGCAACCGTCCGGATTCGAGTCGAAGAACCCAACACCCAAGCGTTTGGAACCGGAACCATCATTCACACGCATCAAGAAGATGCCTTGATCATCACGTGCGGACATCTGTTCCGAGGTGTAGGTCCTAACCCGAGCATTACGGTCGAACTATTTGATGGTGGCCAAGCGATTGCCTATCCTGCAAGTTTGGTCCATTACGAAGCGGGGGACAAAGATATCGGGCTGATCGCCTTCCGACCCGGACGCCCTGTCGCTTGCGCTCCGATCGCGACCAGCAAGAGACTTGCCGAAGGGGACTATGTCTTTAGTATCGGATGCGATCACGGCAACGATCCATCGCGAAGAAACTCGCGAGTTACTAAGCTCAATCGATATCTTGGTGCACCGAATATTGAAGTAGCAGGCTCGCCGGTTCAGGGGCGAAGCGGAGGTGGATTGTTCACCCAAGCTGGGGAGTTGATCGGTATCTGCTATGCCGCTGATCAAGAACTGGACGAAGGACTCTATGCTGGACTGGAAGTCATTCACGAACAGGTTGCGAAACTCGGACTCGAATCCCTTCTGCAACCTGCCCCGACAATTCCACAAAGCTCCATGGCTGATCGTTCAAACAACAATCGCTCGAACAGCAATCCTTCCAAGTCGATCACATTGATTGTCCGCGATGGCGATGGCAGCCAACGTGAAATGAAGATTCAGGATCCCAGTCCCGCATTGCTCCAAGCCTTGGCGCGGGAAGGGTATGCGATCGCTCGTTAGCCGATTGACTATGCAACGCATCGAACGAACCACCTGGATACTCCTGTTGGTCGCAATCGCGATCGTCAGCTTCCTGCCGGGCTGCGGCACCACCAAATCGGTGACTGCGACCGAGCAGTTGCTCATGTCCGATGCGGTCGATTCCACGGTATCCAAAATGGATTTTCGACCTCTCTCAGGATACAAGGTCTTTCTGGATACCCAGTACATCGCACCTGCAGGAAAACCGATTCCCGGCGTGCCGATGAACGCTAATCTCGTGACTTCGGATTATGTCGTCAGCGCCTTGCGTCAGCAACTGACAGCGGCCGGTTGCATGCTGGTGGATACGAAGGACAACGCCGAGATCATCTGCGAGGCTCGATGCGGAGCTCTCGGAACCGACGGTCACAATGTCACCTATGGTCTGCCTGCTACCAATGTGTTGAGTTCCGCATCGGTCTTTGTACCGAATTCCCCTCCCATACCCATGATTCCCGAATTGTCCGTAGCCAAGCGGGAAGTCAAAAGCGCTGCGGCAAAGATCGCCGTCTTTGCCTACGACCGCGAAACACGCGAGCCGTTGTGGCAATCGGGAGTGGCTCAAGCGGGAAGCAATGCTCGCGATACCTGGATTCTTGGGGTCGGACCCATCCAGTACGGCTCGATCTATCGAGGAACCCGCTTTGCTGGCAAACGTATCGGGTTATCGCAATTGCGAGCCGACGATGCCGTTGCCGACGATACTCGCAATGGGATCGATCATCGAACGCAGCACGTTTTCGCAAGTCAGCTCTTTTCCGGAAACGATCAGCCCGAGTCCGAGCTCGCCGATTCGAAGGCTGCCGATCCCTCCTCCGCTGAACGCAAATTGATGGATCTCGCCCAACCTCCGGTGCAGGCTAAGCTCAACGAACAAACGATTCGCCGATAGATGGCATTTGGCAAATCGACTGAGGCCAGGTGGTTTTGCCGGAATTCCTTACGCCATCGTTCTAATTTGACTCATCTGCTGTGTATGTAGGGACGATAAACAGGATGTGCTGCAGGGGGGAACCGCGGTTGCGCGATGCCATTGATGTTTTGATGGTGGAACGCTCCGATTTACGTTTGTGCCAACGGAATCCCCCGTCCATGTCGTTCGCTCGATCGCTTACCGATCCAAAAACTCTGTCATCCGCGTCGCGAAGCATCGTTTGGATGATAGCTTGCTGTCTCTCATTGACCTTGACCGGCTGCACGCTCTTTCCGGACATTCGAAGCAAGCCCCAGTATCACAATCCGTTTCCTCAATTGACACGCATTGCGATCCTTCCTTTTCGCAATCAAAGCCAAGAGCCGACGTTGAGCGGTGCGCGGATTACCGCCGCCTACTATGCAGAATTGCAAGGAATCCCTGGCTTCGAAGTATTGCCAACGGGCGTAGTCGAAAATCAATGGATGGCCTTTGAATCCAACGTGCTCCGACGGGCTGCCACCAGCTCCGATGATTTTCAACGTTTCGCGCAGTACCTAGGAGTCGATGCCGTCTTGCAGGGTGCAGTGACCGACTACACGCCGTATTATCCTCCACGACTGGCCCTCAAAGTGAATTGGTACGCTGCCAATCCAGGTTTCCATCCGATTCCAGCAGGCTACGGTTTGCCATGGGGAACCAAAGAGGAAAAGAAGATACCGCAATGGATTCGTTTGGAAGCAGAACGAGCGTTGGCACGCGAGCAACTCAAAACGCAGTCTCCCGATCTGCAGCAAGCCATCGAAACCGAGGAAACCTCCGATAGCGAAGAGCCAGAAGAAGAAGCATCCGAACCGATTCGAATGACGGCATTCCTATCTACGCAAGACCAGATCGCAACTGATTCTGAAGAGCCACTACCCAAACCATTAAAAGGACCAGGATCCGCGATCGACAAGTCCGACATGACGACCGAGGAGGTCGTGGATGCGATGCCAGAGAATGCATCCGATGAGGATGCCACAGCAAGTGGATTGCCAGCACAATGGCCCGATCCTGAAGGATTTATCCCTGCGGGACCTCGCACCCAAAGGCCTGCATTGATAGCTCAATACGAGCCGGTGATCTCTTACATGAAGGCTTATAACGGTAGTGACGAAGATTTCACAGAATCACTTGAGGAGTACTTTTACTTTCGTGACGACGCGCGCTTTGGAGGCTGGCAAGCGTATCTTCAACGCAGTGAAGACTTTATACGTTTTTGCTGCCATCGTCATGTCGTTGAAACGCTCGCTGCACGCGGAGGACAGCTTGAAAGTCGTTTGATCCTTAGATGGCCGATCGGTCGATACGAACGCTAGTTGCAGACAGGCACTTTGCAACTGCGAACGGATTCTTGGCACGGAACGGATTACATGAGCGGCGAAGTCAATGTCCTCGCGCTGGTGCGCGGTGAAGAGCAGTACATTTTTGTTTTCGATCCGACCCGTCGGACGGAGTTGCTGCGATTGCTAGGTCGATACGCTGCGGATCCCGAGTTGTCGTTCAATTGGTTTGATGCCGCGATCCTTAGTCACAAGATTCGCGAACTGATGCCTGCTGCGGTTTCGACCACTGAGGGGAATCCGGGATTCTCACCTCTTGATTCCTCGAAGGGTGAGCAAACGTCCAATCCACCCAGCAGCCTTTCGGGGGGTGCGCGACCTCCGCGCTTTCAAGTTCCTCGTTCGTAATAGTCAAGAGGAATGTTGGAGCGCCACCCCGGGATGATCCAGACCCATAATGCAAGCAGTCCGAGGATAAGTAGTTCGGCTACGATGACTGCGAGGCGAGTGACGACTGCGGAGGCGAGTGCCACAGGCATAGGAACGAGGGTTGTTGTTCCCCATGTTGCGACCATTTCGCGCACGCCAGCTCCTCCGGGTAGCATCGATACGAAACCGGCCAAGGCGGCTAGAGAGTTGCTCGCCACGCAGGCCGACCATGCTTGGGCATTCGCTAAATCGCCATCGGAATAGATTGCCATCAGGAGCATCCAGGCGGCGGTTCCATGCAGTAACCAACCCAACATGCTCCACGAGGCGCATCGCAGCATCAGCTTCCAACCGATCGCCTGAGCGACATGTTCGGGCATCGCTCCGAGTCGACTTCGCGATATCCGAGCGATCAGCCATCGAAAGGTATTTGGGATCAGCGTCGCGGCAGCCAGCGGTATACAAGCCAGAGCGCATCCTTTGAGCCACAACGGAGCGGGCATGGTTTGTAGCATCAGCGCTCCAAGAATGGATCCCGAGGCGAGGCTGGTGAGCGTCTCGATAAAGACACTGAGGATCGTCGGGCGCACGGGGACTTCGAGACGATGCAGGTATCCGACTCTCAGGACAATCGCCATCGCTTTACCTGGAACATATTTTCCGAGATGTCCGAGGAAGTAGGCATAGAACCCATGTAGGATTGGCACTTTGCAGCGAAAATCTCTCAATGTTTGAAGCCATGCGATTCCGGCAGGAAATATGGCTGATGCTGCCAGCAGGATTCCAAGAAACAACTGGGGCCATCGAATCCGATCCCATGCGAGTGCATCCGGGGATGATCGAAGCTGATCGGTTCCATGCTTGATCGCTAGAGTGATAAATACCGCGACAACAGCGAGCATGATCGCTTGAATCCCCCAGCGCAGCCAAGACCTCTTGCGACGCATCGATGCAAGTTCGCCCGATACAAGTTCGGCGGGCGGAAGTTCGGCCGGTTGGAACGTGGAAGGGTCGAGTCGATCGTGCAAGGTAAGGGGGCCCGTGATAGAATCCCGCCAGTCGGAAGTTGCAGAATTCAAAGGTAGTACAAATTCCCCAGTGATCAACCGCTATGGCTCGCTATATCTCGTTTGCGATTCTTTTCGCCATCCTAATTGTGGTCGGCGTGTTGTTTTACCGGGTCATGATCGGTTTTTTCGTCCCGGTATTCATGGCGGTGGTCTTGGTGGTTGTCTTTCGGCCCCTTCATCGCTGGGTTCTCTCCAAGGTGAAGGATCGCGAACATGTTGCGGCGAGCATCACAACCTGTTTGATTGTCTTGATTGTACTCCTGCCCACGATCTTTGTTCTCGGGCTTGCTGCAGTTCAAGGTGCCAAGCTGATCGACAACTTCAACGAGTCGAGTATCAAAGTCGGGCTCGCCAAACTGAGGACCAACAATTACGTGAATTTGGAATCTCCATGTGCCCAGACCCTGCAATCGGTTCAGGCCAAGGTCCAGGATATCCAGGAGCAGGTTGCAGGGGCGAGTTCGTACACGGTCGTGACGGATTCTAAGGGGCGATTGGCAGGCGATATTCTCGAGATCCGCAATCAATTGGCATCCATCCCGAAGCAACTGGGGGAATTCGCCAGAGATAAGGTCATCGATCGGATCGAGCAAACGTCGAGCAAGGGCAAAGGTATACGCTTGCAGGACTCCGTAGAGCAGGAAATCCGTGAAGTCATCGCAAGAGATATCGAGCACCTAAAAGGCTTGGGGCAACGGATTGGGATTGTGATGGATGATCCAGACGGACTTGCTGATTTAGCAAGCGAAAAGGAACAATGGAAACACAGCGCGACCAACATCGATGGCTTGAGTGGAACTCAGATGCAGTGGCTCAACGAAGCACGAGCCTCGTTTCTCGATTCAGGATTCAACGCTCTTCTCTCTTCCGCCAAAATGGATCGTATACTGAGCGATTTGACCTACTCCAACGAAGGAAACCTTGCAAAACTTGAGGAGACAGCATGGCAATTGGTGCGAAGCTGGCAAGAAGTGCGTGAGACGATTCTCGGCGGAAAAGTCCTTGGCTTCATGAAGGATCTCGCCAACCCATCGACGGATCAAGTTCGCGAACTGATTCAAAACGCGGTTTCGTATCTGCGTCCCAAACTGATCTCGTTCGGCGGCGACTCTGCTGCGTTCCTCATCAAGCTGATTGTCGGCTTCTCGATCCTGACGCTATCACTCTATTTCTTCCTCTGCGATGGACCGGGCATGGTTCAGGCGCTGATGAATTTGAGTCCGCTCGATGATCGTTACGAGATGGAGTTGTTGGCTGAATTCGATCGCACGTCGCGAGCGATCGTTCTGGCCACCATCCTGTCGGCGATCGCACAGGGGCTGACCGCTGGTATTGGATACTACTTTGCTGGCATGCCATCGCTCGTCATGCTTACCGCGATGACCACCGTCTTTGCTCTGATTCCATTTTTCGGCACAACCTTGGTATGGGGTCCCGTTTGTTTATATCTCGCAATCTATGAAGAGCGATTCATGGCCGCTGGATTGCTCGCTGCCTGGGGCTTTCTGGTTGTCGGTACGATCGACAACCTCATTAAGGTATTAATCCTTCATGGTCAAAGCCAACTTCATCCCCTATTAGCATTGCTTAGCGTCCTGGGTGGTCTTCAAGCCCTGGGACCGATCGGCATATTGGTCGGTCCACTTGTAGTAACCCTTTTGCAAACAACCTTGACGATCATCAGTCACGAGATCAAAGAGATTCACGCCGACGAAGACGGCACCAAGCCAGTGATCGATCGCAAGACCGTCGGAAAATCCTTGGGAAGTATCATCCGGAAAGTGAAAAAGCCCGAGCCTGCATCTGTCGAGGAAAAAGTCGAAAACACTCCTGCATCTCCTGCTATCGAGGGAGCGAGCGGCGCGGGCTGAGCTCGCTATGCAGGCTGATCGCCTTGCAATTCTTGATCCGCAGCTAGCTCCATAGAAAAGCCGCTGCGCACCATGCGAAAACCGAGCCGATTGAACAGGATGTGCATCGGAGCATCGTCTTGCATAGCGATAACGCGAATGATGCGTTTTCTCTCTTGCTGCAACTGCCTTGCCGATTCCGCGATCAAACATATCATCCGTTCCCGATTGGTTTCGTCCGTCGCAATCTGGGGAACGCTCATTCTCGCGATGTTTGAATCGACCCCGCGAATCGTTGTGTCTGGAGACCAGAAGAGTACCTCCATTTCTGTTCGCTCTGGTCCGTGGGCTAGTAAATGAAAACGGGATTGGTCGCAATGGCCAAGAACAGTGCTAACCCACCAATTAGGATGCGATTCCTCCAAGATCCGGCTGATGGAACAGGTTCTTCGTATCGCGATTTGCTGTCGATCGACTGGAGGTCGAAACGAATCCAAGTACAAGTCCCAGCATTCCGTTTCGGCGTTGCTCTGAAATCCTGCTCTCTTCAGCCATGCGCTCGTACGCGTATCGTCGCTGAGGACACCCATCAGGTTGTCACCTTCCGCGATGCCGAGGTAGAAGATGCTGGAAGTAAGCGAGCCGACAGCCATGCACTGAAGCAATCCACGTTGTCGCATGCTACCTACCGCATGCAGAATCAATTGGTGTGCAATACGATCTTCATCTCCATGAGGTAAAACGCAAAGCGCATGAATCAGTCCAAACGAAGATCTTGAATCCTGGTCGCTGAGTGTTTCCGTCCCCCAGCGGGCCCCCGGCATTCCCTGACCGAAATGGACGAAGCCGATCGCTTGATCATTTTCATCCAGCGCTAACAGCAGATGCTCGGGCTCGAAAAAGAGCTTGCTCAGCACGCAGTGATCCCAAAGGTTCACCGAACAGCGCGCTGGTGACGATGCTGCGGCGTGATGTTCGTTCCAGATTTTTGTGAGGTGAGGAGGATCCGTGTTCAAAAAGGACCTGATTCTCCACACGATCCATTACCCCAGAACTGCAGGAACGAGAAAGCACTCGCCGTCATGCGAAGGAGCGTTGCGAAGCGCCTCGTCGCAGGGAAGAGATGGCTGAACCCGATCGGGTGCCAAAACATTCTGGAGGTCAAACGCATGAACCATTGGCTCGATCCCGTCGGTGGAAACCTCAGCCAACTGATCCACCAAACTTACGATCTTCGACAGTTCCTGGGAGAGGCCCTGCAAATCATCCTCGGTAACCTTCAACCTTGCCAATCGAGCGAGTCTTCGAATTTCATTGGGGTTGAGCACAGCAGAGGACTCCGCGCACCGATGCGATCCATCGACAAGACGCAAGGAAGCTACGATGGCAACGAGAACGGCTTGTTGCGAACCGCTTTGCGAATGCGACCGCTGCGTATGCACTGCGTGCAGACGCGCTGGGTGCGAATCTCACCACTCGGAAGAGCGACCTTGATGGTCTGCAGGTTGGGCATAAATCGGCGACGGGTGATCCCTGTGATCTTGGTGCCGACACCCCCCAAGTATTTCGCCTTACCGCGGGTTTCCACCATGTTGCCGACTTGGGGAGACTTGCTGCAAATTTCACACGACCTAGACATGACCAAACCCGCCACACTCAAAAACAACGCGAACTTTCAAAATGATTCCTGGGTTTTCCAGGGGAAAGAAGTATATCGAGATAGTGAAGGGAATCAACGTCAAATTTGTTGGGTGTTGCCCCTCCTCATTCGGATTGCCCGATCCGCCGCCGACCAGTAAACTCCGTATCGGAGCGTGCTTAAACGTACTGTCGACAATGACTTGCGAATTCACAGCCAACCCCGCGGACCCATGAGCACTCAGAAAATTACCCGGGAATTCACAAGTGTCGTCGAGGCCGCCGGCAATCTCGCCGTAGCCATTGAGGCCGACGCGATCCTGTTCCTGCTCGACGGAGCGACCGATTGGGAGCGGCTCCGTGAGCTGATCCCGGCCGACGTCCAGCGGGTTTTGGTAGCCGCCGATCGGGAGGAGGATCTCGAGGCGGCCACCGGTTTCGGCCTTCTTCCGCTGGTCCTCAACAAGGAAGACGCCCCCCTCCTCGAGCGACTTCAGCACGCGCTCCTCGAAGCGGTCGCCGACGAACTGCTGGCCAGTACCTGCGATGTCGTAGCCGTCTACTGCGGCTTCGAAGCATCCCGCATCGATTCTATTTCGATCATCAAACTCGATGAACGGATGCGACGGTTCACTAGCCGCGACCTGCAGCGACTCGAAACCGCCGTCCCCCTCAATAACCTCAAAACCGTGATCGATCTCGCCGTGCAGATCGGTCGAGAAGGACGCGAAGGGAAGAAAGTCGGCACCCTCTTCGTCGTCGGCGATACGCGCAAGGTCATGACCCACTGTAAAGACAGTGGCTTCGATCCCCTGAAAGGCTACAGTCGCAAGCACCGCGATCTGCATGACGCACGTGTCCGCGAAGACATCAAAGAGATTGCGCAAATGGACGGCGCGTTCATTGTTTCTCCCGATGGAATCGCAGAGCGATCGCGGCAGATCATCGAAGTCCTCCACGAGAATCTCCAACTCTCCAAAGGTCTCGGTTCGCGGCACTGGGCGGCCGCCGCAATCACCCAGCGCACCAAAGCCATCGCGATTGTTGTCAGCCAATCCAGCGGTACGGTTCGCGTCTATCAAAACGGTATGTTGGTTCTGCGCATCGAACCGATGGACCACGCCGTGAAGTGGCAGGAATTCAACTACGAACCACCTCCGAATGAAGCTTCCGACTGATTCGCAACATCCGTTTGCTGAGCATCCGTTCGTGGCCGTCGTTACCGGATCCAGCAGCGGAATCGGCCAAGCGATCGCAACCGAGTTCGCTGCCCGCGGCGCATGCGTTTTGATCCACGCGCGCAGCAACCTCGCAGGGATCCAGCAAACGGTCCAGCGCATTCGATCCCTCGACGCTAGCTCTGCTCACCGTGACAAACCATCCCAAAACGTCCGATGCATCCTGGCCGACTTGACCGATACCATCTCGATCGATTCGATGGTGCGAGGGGCCTTTGAATGGAAAGGCTATATCAATGTATGGGTCCATGCCGCGGGAGCCGATGTGCTCACCGGCTCTCAAGCATCGCTCCCCTTCGAAGCCAAACTGCAAACGTTATGGGAAACCGATGTGCGCGGTACCATGCTGACCAGCCGCCGCGTATCGCAACAGATGATCGCTCGCGGCGTACCCCACACACTCCTTCCTTCCATCGTTCATATCGGTTGGGACCAAGCCGAACATGGTATGGAAGGAGATAGCGGCCAGTTCTTCTGCGCCGTCAAGGCTGCCATTGCAGCATTCTCCAAAAGCCTCGCCAAAAGCGTAGCCCCCAAGATCCGCGTCAACTGCGTTGCACCCGGGTGGATCCAAACCGATTGGGGCATGGAAACATCGGAGGAATGGAACTTAAGAGCAGAGGGAGAATCCTTGCTGCAACGATGGGGAAACCCCAGCGACATCGCCCGCACGGTTGCTTCTATCAGCATGGGTGATGGAGAGTTCGTCAACGCGCAAACCATTGCCGTCAACGGCGGTTGGTGCGGGCTGGGCAACCATGTTCGCAGCCGCACCACGCGCGATCCTCGCCCTTGATGTCAGTGGTCCGTAGTTTGTGGCCCCCTTCTCAACCAGCCATTTCAGGCTGAAACGAGCCAAGAGCGCTGAACAATGGACCGGAAACTCGGTATACTTCGACTTCGATCGCTGACATCCTCCCCAGCTTTCTCGTTGCTGTTTCCGTCCCTTCTGATTCTCTCGATCGACGATTGATTTTATGCCATCGATCCGACGACTTCTCGCCGCCAACCGAAGCGAGATTGCCATCCGTATTTTTCGAAGCGCCCATGAACTTGCGATCCGCACCGTCGCGATCTATTCCCACGAGGATCGATTCGCGCTGCATCGGTTCAAAGCGGATGAGGCCTATCCGATCGGCAAACCGGGCGAGCCGATTCGCTCCTACCTAGATATTCCAAGCATCGTGCAGCTTTGCCTGGAGAAC
Source organism: Planctomycetota bacterium (assembly GCA_018970165.1). Lineage (GTDB taxonomy): Bacteria > Planctomycetota > Planctomycetia > Pirellulales > Pirellulaceae > JBKCUI01. Next base: position 19,072 of record JAGWWZ010000095.1, read on the forward strand.
CAAATCGATGCGGTCCATCCGGGCTATGGCTTTCTGTCCGAGAACGCCGAGTTCGCGCGGGCCCTTCGCGCCCATGGCATCATGTTCATCGGGCCGAGTGTCGAAGCGCTCGAGCTGTTGGGTGACAAGGTCGCGGCTCGCGAGATCGCAAAGAAGGTCGGTGTCCCTGTCCTCGATGGATCTTCGGCCGCAGTTCGCAATCTCGACGATGCCATCTCCATGGGGCGATCGATGGGGTATCCGGTCATGCTAAAAGCTTCCAAAGGGGGCGGTGGACGCGGCATGCGCGTGGTCGAATCGGAAGACCAACTGGCATCGAATCTCGAACAAGCCCAACGCGAAGCCAAGAATGCGTTTGGCAGCGACGAAGTCTTTCTTGAAAAATTGGTCGGCCGCGCTCGCCACTTGGAAGTTCAAATCCTCGGCGATCAACATGGCAACATCATCCATCTGCACGAACGGGATTGTTCCGTGCAACGTCGGCATCAAAAGGTGGTGGAAATCGCCCCCGCACCCAATCTGCCCAAATCGGTCGCGAGCCAGTTGCATGAAGCCGCCCTCGCGATCGCTCGCGAGGTGGGATATTACTGTGCCGGGACAGTCGAGTTTCTACTCGACACCGAGACCAAGAACTTTTACTTCATCGAAGTCAACCCGCGCATCCAAGTCGAACACACGGTCACCGAAGAAGTCACCGGTATCGATTTGATCCGTTCGCAGATTCTCGTTTCCTGCGGCCAGAAATTGGGGGATGAATCGCAGGGTCTGCCCGCTCAAGAAGACGTGCATGTGGTCGGTAGCGCGATCCAATGCCGCGTGACCACCGAAGACCCGAGCAATCAGTTCCGACCCGACTACGGTCGCATCACCCACTACCGCAGCGCAGGAGGTTTGGGGATTCGTCTCGATGCCGGCAGCGCGTTCAGCGGCGCGGTCGTCAATCCGTTCTACGATTCGCTGCTTGTCAAAGTAACAGCCCGAGGTCGCAATCTCTCGGAAGCCGCAGGGCGCATGGAGCGATGCCTACAGGAATTCCGTATCCGCGGCGTAAAGACCAACATCCCGTTCTTGATCTCGCTGATTACGCATCCGACGTTCCTCGCGGGCGACGCGACCACTCGGATGATCGACAAGACGCCGGAGTTGTTCGAGCTACCGAAACGTCGCGATCGCGCGACACGCCTGCTTCGCTTCATCGCCGACACGCTGGTCAACGGCAATAAACTCGTCGAGGCCAGTGCCGGTAAGCTGCGCCGCGAACTGCCACAAGTGCCTCGCACCGACCACTCGCAACCGATCCCCGACGGATTCCGTCAACAGTTCTTGAAGTTGGGTGCTCGCGACTTCTGTATGTCGATCCGCAACACCAAGGAGTTGCTCCTGACCGACACAACCATGCGCGATGCGCATCAATCTTTGTTGGCAACGCGCGTTCGGACCTATGACATGCTCAAGATAGCCGACGCCTATGCACGGCTCGCACCGCAATTTTTCTCGCTCGAAATGTGGGGCGGCGCGACCTTCGACACCTCGATGCGATTCCTCAAGGAAAGCCCATGGCAACGCTTGGCCGACCTCCGATCTCGCATCCCTAATCTGTTATTCCAAATGCTCCTGCGCGCCTCGAACGCCGTGGGCTATACCAACTACCCAGACAATGTAGTCAGAGAGTTCGTTCACGAAGCAGCACAGGCGGGCATCGATATCTTCCGCATCTTTGATGCTCTGAATTGGACCGAGAACATGCGCATTGCGATGGACGCGGTCGTCGATTCGGGGATGATCTGCGAAGCGGCCATCTGCTACACCGGTGATATTCTCAATCCGAAGCGGCAGAAGTATTCCCTGAAATACTATGTCGATCTGGCCAAGCAACTCGAGAAGATGGGTGCGCATATGCTGGCCGTCAAAGATATGGCCGGTCTGTGCAAACCCGAGGCTGCACGCAAACTGGTCGCGACGCTACGACAAGAAATCGGGATCCCGATCCATTTTCATACGCACGATACCGCAGGGATCCAAGCCTCCTCGATCCTGAATGCCGCTGGCGAAGGGCTCGAGATCGCCGACGGCGCTCTCGCTTCCATGTCCGGTGGCACATCCCAGGTCAACCTCAACACCCTCGTCGAAGCCCTCCGGTTCTCACCCCGCGAAAGTCGCCTCGACACCGATGCCCTCAC
>JAGWWZ010000283.1 GCA_018970165.1 Planctomycetota bacterium
TGCGGATTTCCGTTCCCAAGCGAGACTCATCTTGATCCGTACGTATTTTGAGCCGGCGGAACAAGTGGCATTGACCAGCCTCGTGAACGTACCCATCGAGGAATTGTCGAATGAGTTCATCGCGGTCAAGGAGGGGGACGCATCGTACCAGACGGGACGCGATGTCCGGTTCCGGTTGGATATTGTGGCGGCGTACGGATATACCTGTGCATTGACCGGTTATCGCGTGACCACGATCGGTGGCTCATCGATCATCGACGCCGCGCATATCCATCAGTTTTCCGAGTCGAGGAACAACGACCCCAAGAACGGCATCGCCTTGTGCAAGAACGCGCATTGGATGTTCGATCAAGGGCTCTGGTCGTTGGACGACGACTACCGTGTGCTTGTGGCCCATGATGCATTCGACGAAGATTCCCCCGGCCAGCGGCCTTTGCGAGACTTTGAGGGCACGCGAGTATCGCTTCCTGCCAACTCAAATCTCTGGCCCGATCCGCAACACTTGGCTTGGCACCGCGAACACAAGTTCTGTGCGTGACCGAACTAGTCGTACCCAAGGCTCGCGGAACGCTAAACCGCGATCTGTCTGGCCATGGTACGCAGGAGTCGAGTTGGTACGGGATGCTCCAGTTTCCATGTGATGCTGATAGGTCGACTTCCTGAGTGGCCGACATAACGGCAAGGGCCGAGGAAGTGATACGGACTTGATAGTCCCGAGGGAAGCGTCTTTGTCTCCCGTACAAACAGAAGTGGTGTATACCCGAATTCACTATGCCGAATATATCGCTGCCCGGTCGGTGACTGTTCTGACGTATTGCTTTGTGACTGCCAGTGAAAAAGCTCGTGCGATATCAAATAATCCTCGTACATCGTGGTGGGTGAGTACTCATCTTCCGTCTTTTGGAGAGTCACGAAAAAGACATCTACATTACGATTTTTCAGGTGCAAAACCCCTTCGCGTTGACTTGGCCGCTCATCAAAGCGCCAGTGACCCAAGGCAACCAGGATCTCGTCTCGCGTATACGCAGCGTGAGTGGCGAGCGGATCGTAGACTGGAGATCTTGTGCTAGCGATGGCAGGTGAATTTTTGAGACGATAACTCAGAACAGCTTTCAGATCTTCGATCGCAGACGGATTATCGCGAAGTCGCTGGTCTGCTTCATGCAACGAAATACTTCCATGCATGCTTCCCCAAAGCGTCGTGTGCAGCATTTCAATCAGTTTCGCATCCTCCGGTTCCAGACTGCGTTTCGAGCAATCAAGATACGCGTTCAAAACGCTGATCTGACGGGGACAGTTGATATGGGTAAGTCTGCACAATCCCTTGGAAAGCTGCTGCTCATCGGGAGCTGAAACCGTTTCTGCTAGCCCGGCATCCGAAAGCAACCGTGACCAAAGCCCTCGCTTCAGCAATTCATCCAAGCTCGTATCGAAATAGTCGACGGCATCCTCAATTGTCGGAGTCCGTCCCAAATACTGTTTTAGTTCCCGCAGGGATGACAGCATACGAGGTCGAACCAAACGAATCGATTCCCGAACATTCTCAAGGACTCGTTGCTGGGCAATTCTCTCTAGCTTAATGGAGCAACCGCTTGGCAGATGAGGAAATTCATTCTCAATCTCATTGTCAAGCTTGACTGCTGGATTACCGCTAAGGGCACGAAAGCGGCTGGCGAATCGAAACTCCTTGCGTTGCGCGCCGATGTAATCGAGGACGGTCAAGCATTCCTTATCAGGGTGCAGTCGAAGCCCACGACCGAGTTGCTGAAGGAATACAGTAAGGCTTTCCGTCGGCCGCAAAAACAGGGCCGTATCCACTTCGGGGATATCCACACCTTCGTTGTACAAATCGACCACGAAGATGAAGTTCACTGAACGGTCTCTTAATTGTCGTTGAGCCGAGGTCCGCTCCTCGGAAGAGGATTGTGAGGATAGCGACATGGCCGGGATCCCATGATCTGAGAAAAATCGAGCCATGAAATCCGCGTGAGCGACGCTTACACAAAAACCCAACCCTCGCGTCTCGGTTGGATTAAGCACTATTTGCAAAAGCTTCTCGAGAATCAACTTGGCCCGGATGTCGTTGCCTGTGTAGAGTCGATCCAAGTCGTCGACTCGGTACCCGCCACGCTGCCAAACGAGACGATCGAGATCGACCGAATCGGCAACACCGAAATACTGAAACGGGCACAACAACCGGCGAGCGATGGCATCCGGAAGCCGAATCTCGGCGCTCGGGCGTCCCCCAAACCAACTCAGCACATCGAGTTGATCTGACCGCTCGGGAGTCGCCGTCAATCCCAGCAGGATCGTCGGCTGAACGTGACCGAGCAACGCTTGGTAACTCGGCGCAGCAGCGTGATGGAATTCATCGACGACGATGTATTCGTAGCGTTCCGGATGCTCCTGCATCATCTCGCGAGCGTTGTAGCTTTGAATGGAGCAAAACAGATGATCCCGCTCATTCGGTTCGCTGCCGTCAACGAGCAGATCGCCGAAGTTTTGGTCCCGGAGGACACATCGAAAAGAAGTCAATGCTTGTTGGAGTATTTCCTTGCGGTGAGCGATGAAGAGTAGACGAGGGATTCGCCCGAGTTGTCGGGCGACTCGAGCGTAATCAAATGCCGCGATCATCGTCTTGCCGGTCCCCGTTGCTGCAACGACAAGGTGCTGATGCTTGCCTTGCACCTCCCGTTCGGCTGCGAGGATATCGAGGATCTCCTCCTGGAAAGGGAACGGTCGCAGATCGAAGTTTACGGAGGTCAATGGTTCCGTATTGATGTTCCGCTCTGAGCGAATCGCTTGGCGAAGTCTAGGAACCGATAACGCATCGAACGGCTGGAACTCGTCGTCTTGCCAATAGGTTTCGAACGTACCCGTGAGCTTTTCCCATAGATACGGCAACTCATATTGGCTGATTTTCGTCGTCCACTCCAGGCCCTCTGAAAGGGCGGCGTTCGATAGATTTGCAGAGCCAACGTAGGCGCTGCTGAAACCGGTCTTTCGATGGAACAAGTAGGCCTTTGCATGCAGACGCGTTCGTTTGGTATCGTAACTGATGCGGATTTGGGTCCGAGGCAAGTTTTGCAGTATCTCGATCGCCTTGGGATCGGTCGCGCCCATGTAGCTCGTGGTAATGATCCGAATCGATGGTTGATCTTCGTCGCCTGCATCGGCTAATTCTCGTAGATCATCCAGCAGGATTCGAAGCCCACTCCATTTGATAAACGAGCAAAGAATATCAACGCGGTCGCATGTGGAGATCTCTTTTCGGAGTTGGCTTCCTAGGCTTGCATCGAGTCTGGTACCTGTGAAGAGCGACGATCGTGCCAATGGGCTATCCGGCCGTGGCCGCATTCCAGCACCCTCAAAGCACTGGATCGCCATTAACCGCTGCATCGGATTGACGATGCTCAGCGCATCCGCATCGGTGTCGGTGAATGAGGCTGCAATAGCAGCCAGGATACGATCGACCAGTGCACGCTGTTTCTCAGCGGCATCGGCACCGCGGTGTTGAGC
>JAGWWZ010000284.1 GCA_018970165.1 Planctomycetota bacterium
GCGTGAGCGTACACGCATGCTCTCAGAAATTCTTTGTCTACACCTCGAAATCGTGCCGTTTGCAGGCTATTTCGACTTCCGGAGTTGGTTGCGGATACGACGCCGTGCTGCTTGGACGGTGGCCATGTCGGCTTTGTCCCTGCGCTCTTGCTCTCGATACGTTCGGTTCGATTCTGGATGCTGTACTTTCCACCGGTCTGGAAGCAACTCCTCTGGCTTTGCCGTTCCTCTCAGCAGATGCGTTATTACGCTCTCTAAGTACATCCCAACGTCGATCTCCTGACGCTGCGCACTTGCCACCAAGCTCATCAAATTCGCATTGCGAATTCCCGCCCTCATACTTCCTATAAATAGCCAGTTCTTGCGACCTATTGCTACTCGCTTCATCAGGCGCTCAACCTGATTGTTGTCGATCGGCAGGCGGCCATCATTCACATAGACGCACAGGGCGTCCCAGTGGTTCCGAACATAATTCAATGCACCACCAAGCTTGCTCGACGGTAAAACGCTCATCGCAACGGGACCATCGAGCCACTCCTTCAAGCGATTCAGAATCATCCTCGATTCCTTGTCCCGCAACTCCCCACGCGCTTCGTCGCTCCAATGGGTAGCTCTTCGCTCGATGTCATACAGCTGGTTCATCAGCGCAAGGGGAATCGCTGACACCTTGGTATCATGATCCTGATGTTCATACACATGACGCCTCGCATGCGACCAGCACGCCATACGAGTCATTTTCGACTCGGGCGCAAGAATCACACTCATGTTTCCTGAATAACAGTCCGCCATGACATGTCCCAAGTACCCCGATAATACCTCCTCAGGGCCATCGCGGTGTCGGGAGACCCGGAAGTCGAACACATCGTATGGCACGCTCGGATCAAAGCTCGAATACCCCCACATCTTGGCATCCAAGCTCGCTTTCTTGTCGTTTTTGGCTTCCCGCATCTTTTCGATCAAGCGAACCGTTCGTGGGTCGTGCTGTCCCTCGGGCAAGCACGGGATTTCCTTGGGCATGATCAACTTCACCTGCGTGTCGTCCAGACCTAGGCAGTGCGACGTTAGAAGACGCGAAAGCATTGTCCTGGTAAGATCCTGGGTGACTTCGTTGGCCAGATCCGTCAAGTAATCGAGCGATGAACGACTCGGAGTCCAGCCCGACGAAGAGAATAGATCTTGAAGCCGATAGTAGGGGAGATGAAGGCCGAACTTCCCGTGAACGACGACCGCAGCGACTGAGGGGTGGTAGCGTCCTTTTTCTCCGAGATTGACTTCCTCTTCAACGATCCATTCTTTTTCAGGATGGTTGGCATATGCCAGGATTGGCTTTTTGTACTGCAGGACGACCAGCTTAGCGGGAATGCTTTTTAGAGCTTCAGTGACCTCGTAGCGTTTGATGATCAATTCGCCAGAGTCAACTCGCTGCTGGAATACCTCCGGGATAGCGACTTCAACGACTTCGCGTGGCAGATGGGCAGGAAATTTATCAGGCGAAGGCTTTTTGTCCTGAACAGGTTTCTTCCGAGTGTAGGCGATCCTTTCGATCTCCGCTTCGGCTTCTTGCTTTGCCGCTTCCAGGGCGGCCATCAACTCCTTGTCTTCCTCGAACTCGATGAGCATCTGGTTCGAATCGATAAACTTCTCACGCTTCTTGCCAGCACGAAGAAATCGGATTTCGGCTAGCAGTTCCTCTCGTTCCTTTTTTAGTGATTCGATCTCTGTCTTCTGCTTCACCAAGACGTTCGATTGCACCAGAATTACTTCCTGGGCCGTGTTCAAATCATCGGGGAGTTCATTCGTTTCTTGCATGGAGCGTACTATAGCGCGATGCATAAAAAGCGCAAGAGGAACACGGTCCAAAACCATTGAAAACCAGAAATTTTCTATGCAAGAATCTTCTTGGCTCAGGAGGCCAAGCAGTTGGTTACCGTGTAACGTTTTCTCTTGCGTATCGATTCAAGCTCGATGCCTGATAGGATCCATTGAAGCTCGGCAGGAGTCACCATCACGTGCTTGCCGTCCGCGTTTCGCAAGGGGCGTTGGAAGCAGCCTCGCTCGAGTCGTTTCATCCAGATGGCGATTCCATCGGTATCCCAGTATAAAAGCTTGACTCGATTTCGCCGATGGTTGAGGAACATGAACAAGCCTCCGTTTCGAACATCTCGCTCTAGCTCATTCTTGATGATCCCAAAAAGACCGTCGAAGCTTTTACGCATATCGACGGCTTCGGCATGCAAATAGATGGGAACCGAGGGGCTAATAGCCAACATCGTTTAGGCCAGTTGCTGGAGAATGTCGGAGAGAGATCCAATGGCAACCAGTGGAACACGAATGGAAATACCGTTTGGTAGCCTGATGTCGACAGAGGACGTTTGCTCATCGGTGGTTTGGACGCGGAGGAATGCGGATGGTCGAGGAGTTTTGGTGAGTTTGCGTTTCCAATGGTAAAACGTTGGTATTGAGCAACCGATGGACTGGCAGAACTGGGCGACGGAGAGTTGAGAGCGGTCGAAATCAATGAAATGCTGTCGCCAAAGGTTGGCTTTATTGGAATCAGATGCACGTTCCATAATAGGTTCCTTGCGATGAGGCGGAATGATTTTTCGAACGCAGAACCCTACCTGACAACTAAGGAATAAGAAGGGAAAATCTTACCTCGGTCACCGTACGCTCACCCAGCCATTACGCTAGCGTCGTCGACCGGACGGGAAAAACCAGCCCTGCCACAGACACAACGAAGAGACGAAGGTACAAGACAGCATTAGCCCCGCAATGCCAAAAAACACCTGGCGATTTAGCTGGATACGTAAGCAGACCGGTTCCTTCCTTTTCGTTTAGAACTCGAACGAGGATGACGACACGAATCGTTAGAAACCCAACATGATTCGAGTCACAACACGTCGGATTGTCGTTCGCCTGTAAAGTCGATTTCACCGGCGTTCTCGCCTAGTACATAGTCGATCGTTCCGCGAATCTGATCGCCGTACGGTCGCCCCTTGTAATCTGCCTTGATCTTTGTTCCTTGATATTCGGTATCGATACCGAAACGGAGTTGATTGTTTTCAATTTTGACTCCCTTGGCATCGATACGTACTTCCTCACCGGACGCATTGCTAAAAGCATAGATCGCTTTGAGTGATTCCCCATCCTTGGAGATCGTCACGACCGGCTCGAGGATATTGCCATTAGCATCGATTTTCATTTTCCATTTGCCAATCACATCTTCCGCTTGAACGCTTCGCTTCGCGGTCCATGGCAGATCCCGGCTACCATCGGGGGAGGAGGCGTGTACGGTTCCCTTCAGCTCATCCTGCGAAATCGTTCCTTCGAATTCGAGCTTGACGTCCATACCCTGGAAATTGATGTTGAAATCGAAAGTGATCTTCGAGCCGGATAGTTTTCCATTACGAATTTCGGTTTTGCGGCCGGAGCTGCTTTCGTAACGACCGCTCACTTCTTTGTCCTTGGTGTCTTTATTGCTGTTTCCAACCTTGAATCGAAC
>JAGWWZ010000096.1 GCA_018970165.1 Planctomycetota bacterium
TGGCGATCACTGCCCTGGCGTTGATCTTGGGATTCTTCTTGGTCATGCCGATCGGCGGCGCGGATATGCCGGTGGTGATCTCGCTGATGAATTCGTATTCGGGAATCGCCGGAGCCATGACCGGATTCATTCTTGATAACAGCGTCTTGATCATCTCTGGTTCTTTGGTGGGCTCGTCGGGAATCATTCTGACCCAGATCATGTGCAAGGCGATGAACCGATCCTTGGCTAACGTGCTTTTCGGAAAAATGGCTGGCGGAGGCAAGGTCGCTTCTGCCGACGAGGTGTACGCCAATGTGCGCAGCACTTCCGCTGACGACATTGCAATGATTCTCGATGGTGCACAGCGCGTGGTCATCGTTCCCGGATACGGTCTTGCGGTTGCACAAGCTCAGCATGCTGTCCGAGACCTGGCCAAAGTGCTGGAATCGAAGGGCGCGAACGTCGAGTATGCGATTCACCCGGTGGCTGGCCGTATGCCAGGTCACATGAATGTTCTCCTGGCCGAGGCCGATGTCTCCTACGACAAGCTCATGGAGATGGATGCGATCAATCCGACCATGGATACGGTAGATGTCGCGATCGTGATCGGTGCAAACGATGTTGTGAACCCATCGGCACGCCTCGATCCGAATAGCCCGATCGCAGGGATGCCGATTATCGATGTCGACAAGGCTCGTACGGTGATCGTGATCAAACGAAGCCTCAGCCCTGGCTTCGCTGGAATACCGAATCCACTTTTTGCTATGCCTAACACTCTGATGTTTTATGCCGACGGCCAACAGGCTGTCCTCGACATCGTCAAAGCAGTCAAGGCACTCTAACATTCGCTTGCTCACCACTCTCTTATTGACCCGACCATGAACTTCGATCGACCGTGCGGTGAGATGCTCGAAGAAGCATGGCAACGTTACGCCTTCGCCAACGATGCTGGCCCCTATCTTCTGATTCCCCAGGCGGTGTTGCAGCCCAAGGATGAAGAGGAAATCCGCAACATCTTCCTCGCATCGCGAGAGAAGCGGATCCCGATCTGCTTTCGGGCTGGTGGAACCAGTTTGTCGGGTCAAGCGGTGACCGACGGATGGTTGGTCGACATCGGTCGCCATTGGCGAAAAATCGAAAGCCTCGACAATGGTTTGCGCGTACGGGTACAGCCCGGTGCGATCGGCGGACTGGTCAATGCTCATCTTCGACCGTTGGGTCGCAAAATGGGGCCGGATCCCTCGAGCATCAACTCCGCGATGATGGGAGGGATCCTGTCGAATAACTCGAGTGGCATGTGCTGCGGTGTGGTCAACAACGCGTACCACACCCTGGACAGCATTCGCTTTATCCTTCCAGACGGCAGCCTGTGGGATACATCGCGTGCGAAAGAATCCGAACGATTTCGCACTGAAAAACCAGTGCTCTGCCAAGAGTTAATCGCGATTCGCCAATCCATTCTGGGAAACGCTAAGTTGCTGGAAAAGATCCGGCGCAAGTACCGTCAAAAGAACACCGTTGGATACTCGCTCAATGCTTTTGTCGATTACGAAGAACCGCTGGATATTCTCTCCCATGTGCTGATCGGCGCTGAGGGGACACTCGCATTTATCTGCGAAGCGGTACTTCGAACCATCCCCGAATTGCCTGAAAAGGCAACCACCCTGGCATTCTTCGAGGATGCGAGGTCGGCTTGCGATCGAATCCCCGACTTGATCGATGTACAAAGCGATGCCGTCGAATTCATGGACCGGGCGAGCCTGCAGTCGATTCGCGATCTCGAAGGCGCTCCACCCGAATTGCAGCAGCAACTGTCAACCCATCAGCAATTGATGGGATTGCTATTTGAGTTTCAAGCGGCAACTCCCGAAGCACTTGAACACAAATTAGAAATCTTTAGGGAACGCGTTGAGCCTAAACTGAAGGTCTTGAGTCCCGTCGCGTTTACGCAAGACAAGAAGAAGCAAGCGTATCTGTGGAAGCTCCGCAAAGGAATGTATCCTGCCGTGGCTGCGATGCGCCATCGGGGCGAAGCCGTGATCCTCGAAGATATCAACTTCCCGCTGCACCGATTGGCCGACGCGGTACTCGAACTGCAGTCGATGTTTATCAAGCATGAGTATGCCAACGGGATCATCTTCGGCCATGCCAAAGATGGAAATCTTCACTTTGTCATCTCGCAACCGATGGCCAGCCCCAAGGATACAGATCGCTATGCCCGCCTCATCGATGACATGGTCGATCTGGTGGTCCATCGCTTCGATGGAGCTTTGAAGTCCGAGCATGGCACGGGACGGAACATGGCACCGTTTGTTGAAACCGAGTGGGGGTCCGACGCTGTCGCCTTGATGTACCGACTCAAGCGTGCCGTAGATCCGGACGGTTTGCTCAATCCGGATGTGATCCTGACCTCCAAACCGAAATTGCACCTGGAGAATATCAAGGATCTTCCGATCGTTGAGGATGTCGTCGACAAGTGCGTGGAGTGCGGGGCATGCGAACCGCGTTGCCCGAGCCGCGATTTCACGTTGTCACCTCGACAGCGTATTGTGTTGCGACGAGCGAGGCAGCGATTGATCGCTCAAGGTCGTACGGAGTTGGCGAAGCAATTGGATCGGGATTACGAGTTGGCAGGCAAAGCATCGTGCGCGACCGATGGGTTGTGCGCTCTGGATTGTCCGGTCGCCATTAACACCGGTGAACTCATCAAACAACTTCGGAGAGAAAGCGTTACCGAGACAGAGAAGTCGATGGCAGCGATGCTGGCTCGCTCCTTCGGCATCGCAGAACGGGGAGTGAAAGTCAGCCTCACCGCAGGTCGAATTGCATCCGCGATCCTCGGCGACTCGGTCATGCGCGGTATGACACACGGACTGTCACTCGTATTCCCGGGCTTTCCGCAATGGCACGGAGCCCTTGAAAAGGATCGCGAGGACATCGATCGGTCACTCCTATCCGAACTCGACGAGTGCGAATACGTCTACTGGCCTGCATGCATGTCTCGCATGATGCACGGTACTGCCGCAGCCTTGGTTGAGGTGTCCTCACGAGCAGACGTTCGAGTGCATATCCCGAGCAATGCGGTCGGATTGTGCTGCGGCCAAGCTTTTTCTTCAAAGGGTTTTATCGCATCGGCCGTATCGAAGCAGTCGGAACTGGTCGATGCCATGTGGAGATGGAGCGATCGAGGGCGGCGACCGATCGTGACCGATCTGGGCTCATGCACCGCTTTCATCCGACAAGGACTTAGCGATCTCGACCCCGTGCGGAGAGATCAGTTGGCCCGTATCCGCTTGATCGACTCTTCACTTTATGCTGAGATCTTGCTTCCCAAGCTGAAGATATCGAAGCGGAAGCGTTCGATCGCGATCCACTCGGTTTGCTCGAATCAGAAGTTTGGCTGGGGGGATGCTATGATCACGGTCGGCTCGGCGTGTGCGGACGAAATGATTCAGCCCCACGAAGGAAAGTGTTGCGGGATGGGAGGCGATCGCGGATTTGAGCTTCCCGAGTTGGTCCAAAGCGCCACAGCGACGGTGGCGGAGAACATGAATGCCGCCTCATGCGAGGAAGGCTACACGAACGCGAGGTCGTGTGCGATTTCCCTTTCCACTGGCAGCGGCAAGCCTTGGCGCAGCCTAATGCACCTGCTCCGCGACGTCTCGGAATAACGCCCTAGCTACCGCTGCCAAGCGGTGGCAGCACAGAGCACAGAGCTAAGTACTGGGTGGCACGCCCTGAGCTAAACACTGGTGGGCACGCCCTGAGGCTTTGCGAAGGACGTGCTCAGTGGGTCGAGACCAGAAAGATTCCGTCTCATCGTCTCGTCCAACGTCATGTTTGATTCGCTGCTGGACGTCAAATCGCCGCCCCGATCCCAGGATCAGCCCTTCAACCGTCGGGATCGTCGAGCAAGAAACGGAGACGATCTTGAAGCCGATTTTGATACCGTGTAAGCCAGGATTCATCGACCAGTCCGAGCGAGATCATGTCTCGGAGGTGGACTCGATCTTTGTCCCTGAAAGAATTGAGTTTCATGCGGACCAGCGTTTCTAATGCGATGGCTCGAAAGTCATTTGCACGAACCCAAGGTTCGATATCGGGATTCGGTTCTTCCCCTTTTCTTTCCACCCTGCCAACCATCATCACATGGATCGCATCGCGGGCTGACGCCTCTGGATGTTCCACAAACATATCCAAACCGCCGACATTCCGATGATGAAGCCCTGCAGCGATCATGGCATCGAATAACAAGGGGAAATCGTCGGGGCGTACGAGAATATCAACATCGCGAGTTGTGCGCAAGGCGGCTTCGTCCACTTGAGCGACCCAGGCGCGTACCGCATGACCGCCGATCACCGCATAGGGAACGCCGGCATCCTCAAGAATGCGGACCGTCTTTCGCAAACGCTCGTTCACCTTTTCCACTGCGCGCTCCATCCTTGCCCATAATTCCTCACCAACAATCGTAAACTTTTCCATTCGGTACTCCGTCCAATCATTGTACTTCGACACCGTTGACAAAAGTAGCAGAGCGTGAAACAGGGACAGGCATTAACCGATCTCCGATATCCCCACCGCATTTCGACCACAACGCATCTCTGCTAAAATTCGCGGGATCGAATCATTCATCCCCTGTCGCATTGGAGGCTTACATGGCACGAGATACTTTGTTTCTGCTCAAGTCGGATTTCGCCGATGGTGCGGGAGCCCCATATTACTGTCCTGATTGCGCTCAAATTACCGGAGTCCTGGACTACTTTCCCAAATTGCGTTACGAGCTCGATATCCGTTACGTCGATTTCGCAAAGCCGAGAAAAGATATTGTCGCGATCCTGTCCGAACAACATCAGGGCTGCCCGGTGTTGATCTTGGATCAACCTCCGCCCATGGACGCGTTGGCCTACATGACTGGTAATGTGAACGGAAAGAGCTTTGTCGCAGGAGCCAAAGCGATCGGGAATTACTGGTCGTACAAATACAACATTTCGCGTCCTCACTAGGCAATTTTCCTTCTGGAGCTACTCATCATGCTTCGAATCTTAATTTCAATCACAATCTCAGTCTTGGGAGCGAGCGTTGTGACAGTCATGGGTATTGCGAAAGGTGACGAGCCCACCGCAATGGGATGGCCTGCGCCGATGTCAAGCGCCGACGCGTGGAAGGTGATGCCGGCGGCGAAACAAGGGCAGGAGGCAGAGCTACCAACCTGGGCTCGGATGCTCGCTCGGGAAGCTCCGCGAACGGCAGCTGCATGTCTCGAACTCGATCTTGCTCAACGTACGCGCAGTCCAGTCGAACCAGGTTTGCGCGCGGGGATGCGATATGTCGCCGCGAAAGCGAACGGGTGTTCCTACGCCACAGCTACCGCGGCGGCGGATGCGAAGCGTGCCGGTGTTACGGCAGAAAAACTCGCTTCGCTCGATACACCGAAATATGCCGCATGGAGTCCTGCCGAACGCTCTGCACTGCAGTTCGCTCACGATATGACGCTAAACTCCGATGGTGTTACCGACGAACAATTCGCGAAGTTGGTCGAACTCTTTAGCGATCGCCAAGCGGCGGCGATGGTGCTCGCGATGGCCTACGCGAACTTTCAAGATCGATTTCTGATTTGCTTAGGAGCACCGATCGAAGAGAACGGTCCCTTGCCTCCGGTCGTCGTCAAATTCGCGAGCGATACACTAACCAAGACCACTACCCCTCCTCCCGCCAATAAGAAACCAGATATCCCAGGAGCAAAGCCCGAGATCAATAAGGATATTATCGAAGACGACGGAGAGTTCACTTGGCTCCCCTATGAACAGCTGCAGACTCGATTGCAACAGCAGCGGGATCGGACAACTCGATTGCCCATCCCCGAGTGGAGGGTCTTTGCCGACCGCTTGCCGCAAGGGCTAATGGAAAAGCCGAGCGATATCATCTGGTACAAGATCGCTTTCGGTTATGCAGATGAATTGGCGGTCCCCTTTGAGATTTATCTGCGTACTGCCGGAGCAGAGATTTCGAGCAACTGGGACCGCGCGTTTGGCAACTGCATTTTCTGGATGGTGACCGACGCGGTGAAATGCCCTTACTGCATGGGGCATTGTGAAATGAACTGGGAAGTCATGGGCATGGATACAACGCAGATCGCCGACCTCAGCCAGAAACTTGCTGGTAACGATTGGTCCTCGTTCACCGAACCCCAACAGCAAGCGTTGGCATTTGCTCGCAAGCTGACACGCACTCCGTCGAAGGTAACGCGAGAAGAAATCGAAGCTCTTCGCAAGGGTTTTGGGGACCAGCGTGCGTTCTTTATCTGCCTTCAAGCGAGTCGCTACAACTACATGACTCGCATCAGCAACGGCTTTCAGTTGACTCTCGAAAAGGGAAACCCGTTCTGGGATTACTATCGGATGCCGACCCCATCGGCGCCATCAGAAAAGCAGGAGTCGCCGAAGCGTTAGCAATCCAGGATGAAGATATCCTAGATGAGGACGCAGTCGAAAGAAGTGCAAGCATGCTCCAACGTGTCCTTCGCGTTCGAGGATTTGCTAATATTTCGTTTGAACGGCAAATGGAATGTGCCTACTACCTTCGGCTGTATCGATGGGCAACCAAGCTCTTTGATCCATTCTAAGCGAAGAGGAAGCAGCGAATTACGCTGAACGAAACCAAACTTAGGTGCAGCTACTTGTTAATTAGTGCTGGTCATGCGGCTTTTATTGTAGATATATTTTGCTGGGGGCAGGATTTTCATGAGGCCATCGAACCCATCCGACGCCACAGAACTTGTTTCCTCGTCGGAGCCTGAGCTCGATCGGGGGCTTGGACCCTGGCAGGCTACTGGGTTGAACATTGCCAACATGATTGGCATTGGTCCGTTCGTCACTATCCCGCTTTTCATCGCCGCAATGTCAGGCCCCCAGGCGATGATCGCATGGGTGTTGGCTGCGATCCTGGTCGTATGCGATGGATTGGTCTGGAGCGAGCTTGGGGCGGCGATACCCGGGAGCGGCGGAACCTATCATTTTCTGAAACGTATCTTTGGGATATATCCGTGGGGACGGATTCTGCCGTTTCTGTTTATCTGGCAGTTCATGGTCAGCGGTGCGATGGAGATCGCGTCGGGGTACATCGGAGCGTTGGAGTATCTCAAATATGCGATACCTTCGCTCGAGGAACGCATGGAACCGATCTCGGGCGGCACTCGCTGGATTGCGGTGATCACGATCGTTCTCGTCACGCTCCTGTTGTGCCGGCGCATTCGAAACATCGGTTGGATAGTGATCTTAATGACCTGCGGAACGTTGCTGACGGTAGCCCTGGTCATCTTGATCGGATGGTGGCACATGGATTGGAGCAAGATCACCTTTCCTGAGAATGCGTTCCGGTTGGATGCGACCTTTGCGTCGGGACTGGGGGCTGCGATGATGATCGCGATCTACGACTACCTCGGGTACTACAACGTGTGCCACTTGGGGGACGAGGTGCGGGAGCCTGCTAGGACCATTCCTTTCGCAGTCATGACGTCCGTGGTAGTCGTGGCATTGATCTACATGACGATGAACTTGACGATCATGGGTGTCGTTCCATGGCCAGAGGCGATGAAGTCCACAAACATCGCTGCCGATTTCATGGAAACGCTTTATGGTCGCCCTTGGGCGGTTGCCTTTACGTGGCTGATTTTATGGACGGCGTTGGCCAGTGTTTTCGCACTCACTTTGGGTTACTCGCGCATCCCGTATGCGGCGGCTCGCCAAGGGGATTTTTTCAGCGTGTTTGGGAAGATCCACCCTACGGGCAAATACCCATGGGTCTCGCTTCTGACGCTCGGGCTTCTGACGGCTGTATTCTGTTTTCTCGACTTGGGGACAGTGATCAGCGCGGCGGTTTGCGTTCGGATTGTGGTTCAGTTTCTGGGTCAGATTGCTGCCTTGCATATCGTGCGCACCACGCGACCAGATATTCAACTCCCTTTTCGCATGTGGCTGTATCCGATCCCCAGCGTGATCGCCGCCTTGGGCTGGATATTCGTTCTTGTGGTCGCGGACCGGTTTGCGTTGTTCTTGAGTCTCGGTGTGGTTGTCTCGGGTGTCGTAGTCTACTTTTTACAGGAAGACATCCGTCGCTATCCATGAGATTTGGGTCTATAGGCCAGGAATTCATCTGGTTTCCACGAAGACCTGGGCTAGTCTTCCGCAGGTAGAGTTGCGATGGGCATTAAGGAACTAGATTCAGGGATATGCTTCGGTCTCTAGCAGCGCTGCGATCGTGCGGGTGATCGTTTACAATTCAGGAGGAAGCGTTGGGTTGTGTGACTGCTTTCTGGAAAAGCCCTTCACGATTGACGGAGGAACTGCGCGATGGAAGAGGGTAAGGAATTCGGCAAAGGATGGATCAGCGGAACGGCGTCGGTCTCGCTGGCAGTGATCGGTCTGATGGCGGTGTTTTGTTTCCACTTCCCGTCGTATCTCACCATCCCAGATGTGAGAGCGTTCTATCCGGTGCCATGGATTCGCCTAGCATTGCACCTAGTTTTGGTTTCGGCATTCCTGTTGGGACTGACGAGTGTCATGCTGCGTCACAACAAAACGCTGGGCATGGTCGGTATGGGGATTGTCGCAATCGCAGCGTTGCTGGGTGGTTCGCGTGTCGAGATCGATGAGTCGCTGCAGGACGATTTCTACCTTGGGCTCGATTATGCGTTGCTAATATTGATAGTCTATTCCTTGATCTTCATCCCCATGGAGAAGCTCTTCGGGCGACTCAAGCAGAGTGTCTTTCGCGACGGTTGGCGGTTGGATGCAACGTATTTTTTCATCAGTACGATGCTCGTCCAGTTGACGACCTATCTGACGCTCAAGCCGGCCTTTGTGCTTTTTTCGTGGGCTCAGTTTCCGGCCGTTCAGGAGGTGGTTCGATCGCAACCGTCGTTGCTGCAATTCTTTGAGATCATGCTTCTAGCCGATTTGGTGCAGTACTGGGTGCATCGCTTGTTTCATCAGATTCCGTGGTTGTGGAAATTCCATGCAGTTCATCATTCGGCAGAAGTGATGGACTGGATGGCAGGCAATCGTTTGCACTTGGTCGATTTAGCTTTGACTCGAGGTCTGATTTATATTCCTTCCTTCATTTTGGGTTTCGATGAATTTCCGATGTACGCGTACATCGTATTCGTTTCGTTGCATTCGGTATTCATTCACGCAAATTTGGGATTTCATCTAGGATGGTGGCGGTATATTTTTGCCACACCGCAATTTCATCATTGGCATCACGGTGCGGAGGAAGAAGCGATCGACAAGAACTTTGCCGTCCACTTTCCGGTCCTCGACATGATCTTCGGAACCTTTTTTATGCCCGGCAAACGATGGCCAAAAAGCTATGGGGTGCACAACGAAACGGTTCCGCGTTCTTTCCTAAAGCAACTGTTCTATCCGTTCACGAGAACGAAACGATCGGATTTGTGATTGCTTGAGTCATCGATCGATCGCCAATTAGATTCACTGTCGAGCATACTGCATATTGCGGTCGGAGCTAGAACGCGTGGGGATGTCCGCGGTGCATCCAAAGTCCGAGCCCGGGATTGCGAATGAAGTAAAATCGTTCCCCCGATTTTGATGTATGCCATCCGTCTTGCAGGGAATCGATTCCATATTCCTCCATCGCTGATCGCCAGTCTCCGTATTTGTAGCCGACCGAGCTGATTTCATGTTCGGACAACCCTCCCGCACAGTATTCAACATGGAATCGGTTTTCGGTGGAGCCGTGCACCATGTGAGCAGCGACAGATAAGTGACTACCGAGATCTTCATTCTTCTTTACGGCATCCATAATTTCCGGGGTTGTACGGTATCCGTATTTTCGAATCAATGCATCGACGTCGGCATGTTCGCCGAACTTCGTTACTCCCGGTGCGACCACGACAATCGTACCGCCATCGGCGACTGCCATGCGACTGCGATAGATCGCTTTGTTCCCGACCCAAGTCTTCTTGTATTTGTCCGGATCCATCCAGACGACGATCTTGTTGGGCGCTGTATCCAGACGAAAACAATTGACCTGGGCCGCCAATTCACCCGCTTTGAAGAAGACCGAATGATCATCGCCGATGAATAGTCCTCGGACGAGCGGTCCTGATCCGGGAACCGATTCGACGACTGTTAGAATGTAAACGATCGGGATCTCTTGCAGGAAGAGTTCGGCGCCTCGGTTGAGGATTCTTCGGAGCGGGTTGTCGCATCGTCCCATGATTCGCTCGCATCCATACAAAGCGCTCAGGTAGTGACTATCGTCGATTCCAGCAGCCCCACCGGCTCCGATGAAAATGTTTTTTGTGTAGTTGGCCATGCCGATGACTTCATGAGGAACAACTTGGCCGATCGAAAGGATCAGATCGTGTCCTCCGCGAGAAATCAGTCGGTTGACCTGGGCGGGCCAAGGTTTGCTATAGATCCCATCGGTCGCCTGTTGCACAAACTCGGAGTCGACATGACCGAGGGTTTCGACATCGGTTTTGTATTTGTGAACGCGAATCAACGAGCGGGGCAGATCGCCGAACATCTTAGAGAGTTCCGACTCGTTCATCGCCTCGTGCGTACCCAGGGCAGGCAGGACATCGGTCAATCGATCTCCTAACAATTCATGGGCTACCCGCGTGATCGCGCCAGCATCAGAGTCCATGCGAGTGTGGTCGGGCGGGACTGCGAGAACTCGCTGCGGCCCACCGAAGCGACTAAAAAGATCCGCGAGCGCTTCGCGGTAATCTTGGAGCCCAAGCGAGTGCGAGGGGCTGCCTGCCATCCAGTAGAGGGTCATCGAGAGTTCCAAATTCCAGCTTGAGATAACGTGGTGTCACGTGTCTCAGTGTACCGAAATTCGGAACTTTATCGCAGTGGACTTGGCTAGCTCGGAAGTCAAATCAGGCTACGGGAGCCGTCAAAAACGCCGTCAAGGACTTATCCGGCACCGGCAGATTCATGATTGGAGCGAAGCCTTCCATCGCTTCGTCAACCTTGGCCATCAAGTCAGGTAGAGATACCTGATGGTTTTGGTTGATCCGTTCGAACCATGTATGAAACTCGCCTTCTTCTTCCCACTTGGTATCCTTACAAGCGGGGAGCAACGCCGCGAGAGCGACGCAGGCGGCCGCAAACTGTGGCTTGCTGCCCGACATCAACTCATTGAGCGAAGGATGGCGTTCGATCAAAGTTGCGAAATCCTCGGGCAGGTGCCATTGGCGACAGAGGTGTGCTGCCGCCTGGGCGTGATCCCAGCCAAAGACTTCCCGTTCGAGCGAGGAGAGTCTTAACTTCTCTTTGCTGCGGCGTTCTAACATCAGTTCGTAGTGGCTTGGCAATGCCTTGAGCAGGAACGGGATCGCCATATCTTGGAGCAAGGCGGCTGCGAATAGTTCTTCGGAATTCGCCAGTCGCAGTTCGCGACCAATGGTTCGTGCGAACAAAGCGCGCCGCAGAGAGTCTTGCCATAGACGGCGAAGATCAAACGGACCAAGCTTGGGGTTAGGAACAATCGAGAAGACCGCACTCCACAGTGCAAAGTTCTTGATGGTTCGAATACCGACCAACGTCAGCGCTTGTTGTACGGATGATATCTCGCGAGAGAATCCGAAATATGCAGAATTCACAAATCGAAGAACTTGGCCCATCAATCCAACATCCGCTTCGATCGGCTGCGCGTAATCGGCGGGCCCCTTGTTCGGATCCTGAGACAGTTCGAGCAACTTCATTGCACTCGTGGGCAATGCTGGAATCTGAGTGTTGGCAAGAACATCCGCGAGCGACGGCTTCAGATTGAGGGTAGACATGTTGTGCCTGTCAGGAACAAACGAAGGTTAAGAGATGGCGCGATTTCGAATGGGAAAGCAGCCTTCCCGAGAAAGAATAGAACCTTATTGGTAAAACGCAAATTCTACGTTGGTTTTTCGGACTAGCGATTTTGCATCGATTGGCCACACACATCCGGTTGTACGGATTGTTTGGCGCGAGACGAGAAACCACAGTCCGACCTGTCAATTAATAGCTCGAAGGAACTGCCGACATCGGTACCGCATCGGTGTGTGAGGTAATGGTTAAGTGTTGCATTTGCGATTTTTTACCCCCTTCGTTTTCCGGTCAGCCATGGAACTCGTTCAAGTTAAGAATCTGCGGAAATCCTATGCGGATTACCAGCGGGATCCATTCGTCGCGGTGGAGTCACTTTCGTTCTCTGCGAAAGCTGGTGAAGTGTTCGGTCTCCTGGGGCCCAATGGTGCAGGGAAGACGACTGCATTGCGGATCCTTGCAACGGTTTTGCAGCCGACTTCGGGTCAGGCTTTTATCTCAAACTTCGACGTCGTGTCGCAAGCGGAGATGGTTCGATGTTCGATCGGTTTCGTCTCGAACAACACAGCCATCTATGAACGCATGACCGCGTGGGAGATGGTGGAGTTTTTCGGGCGGTTGTACTGTGTACCGATTTCGCGACTTCGCGAGCGGATGGAATCGCTCTTTGTGCAACTCAAGATGACCGACTTCCGGGATTGCCCTGGCGCGAGAATGTCGACCGGGATGAAGCAGAAAGTCTCCATCGCTCGGGCGCTGATCCATGATCCTCCGGTCTTGATCTTCGATGAGCCGACACTCGGCTTGGATGTCCTCGCGACGCGAGCGCTTCATCAAATCATCATCGATCTTCGCGATCAGGGGAAATGCATTCTCTTTTCAACGCATATCATGCGTGAAGTCGAGCGATTGTGCGACCGTGTTGCGATCATGAATCGCGGGCAGGTGCTCGATTCGGGAAGTCTTCCGGAGTTATCAGATCGCCACAAGACCTCGGATTTCGAGGAATTGTTCTACCAGTTGATCATGGCCAGTGAACAGAGCAGGTCCAAGGCTGCGACTCGCGGAATCTGGTTTGAGGATCTCGGCGTGCCAGGCGTTGCTCCGATGAACACTGCGGGGGGAATGTGAACTGGTCCCGAGTCCAACTGATTTTCTTTCGTGAGTTGCGGGATCAATTGCGCGATCGTCGGACAATGTTCACGATTTGCGTACTGCCGCTCCTGCTTTACCCGCTGACCGGGTTGATGATGCTGCAGTTAGCGCAGGTGAAGACCCCTCAGCGAATATTCATTTCCGTTGTCGGCGATTCCGAATGGTTTCAGGACTCAGGTGCCAGGGAATCGATTCGTTCGCCGGACACTGCGAATCAACAACCGTCGATCCTGTGGACGCATCACGCGTCTGACTCCCCATTAGCGATCGAGATCGATCGAAAACTAGGAACGCATTCCAGCGACTCCGAATCGATCCAGGGCGAGCAGAGAAACCGGTTGATCGAGGATCTCCTTCTTCGATCCCAAGCCGATGCGATTTTGGTGTTGAGAGGACAGCACATTGAAGGTAATCAGGAGCCAGTTTCTGCGGACAGCGAAAACGCCAAGGCCGGAAATACCCCTCTCTTGGTTTTGAGCAATCAACGTTTGGAGCGTTCCCGAACAGCGGTCATGCAGTTGCAATCGTTGATCCACAAGTGGCATCACCACTATGTGCGGCAGCATTTAGAGAAAAAACAGATTGCTCAAGACTTGTGGCAACCACCACCGATCGAACATTCCGACATAGCGCCTGTGGAAGTCAAGCAAGCGGTAGTTTGGTCTCGTATCCTTCCGCTTATTCTCCTGGTGTGGGCACTGACTGGTGCTTTTTACCCAGCGATTGATCTGTGCGCGGGTGAAAAAGAACGCGGTACGCTCGAAACACTTCTCAGTAGTCCTGCGACGCGCAAGGAAATCGTATGGGGCAAGTTGCTGACCATTACTTGCTTTAGCGTGATGACGGCTGTACTGAATTTGATCAGTATGGTTGTCACGACAGGTTTCGTTTTCCGTAAGGCCATGGACGGAACGTCGGACAACCCGCTCAGCGGTTTTGGGCCCATCTCGCTCGACCTGATCCTTTGGCTCATGGTACTGGTCATACCGATGTCGGCCATGTTTAGTGCTTTGGCATTGGCGGTTGCAAGCCTTGCCAGGAGCTCCAAGGAAGGGCAGTATTACCTCATGCCATTGATTCTCGTCGGATTTCCGCTGGTGATGTTGCCGGTGATGCCCGGCATCACTCTTTCATCAGGCACGAGCATCGTGCCGGTGACTGGTGCAGTGTTGCTGTCTCGCGCTTTCATGGACGGAGAGTATGGCACCGCGCTGATGTATTTGCCTTCGGTGGCATGCGTTACCATTCTATGCTGCTTACTGGCCACGCGCTGGGCGGTACGGCAGTTTGAGAATGAGTCGGTACTGTTCTCAGATGTCGACAAGGGATCGATGAAAGGTTGGGTCGTTCGATTTTGGATGCATCGAACGGAATATCCAACGGCAACCGAGTCGGTGTTGTGTGGATTATCGATCCTGGTCGCCCTGTTTTTTGGTCGATTGGCGATGGCGAGTCAGGAGTTGAACTGGGGTACGTTCGCTACGTCGACCATTGTGATTCAGATCGGCTTGATGCTGGGCCCAGCGCTCATCATGGCGGTGATGTTGACTCGATCGGTACCGAGAAGTCTGCGTCTGACTGTGCCTCGATTCTCGGAATTGCTCGCGTGTGGGTTACTCGCAGTTTACTTGCATCCAACCTATGTACAGTTTGCCGCCTTCATCAGTCATGAATATCCGCTCGGTCCGGAGACGACTCAGTCTTTGCATCAGATTGACGCTATTCTCGGTAGTGTTCCGCTGTGGAGTGTTCTGCTGGTACTGGCGGTGCTTCCGGCGTTATGTGAGGAAGTGGTATTCCGAGGCTTTGTGTTCGCAGGTCTCCTGGAAAACAAAGGGGTATTGCGAGCGGTAATCGGTTCCGCCGTTCTATTCGGGCTATCGCATGGTGTATTGCAACAGACCGTGTGCGCGACTGCGACCGGCTTGCTGCTCGGCTGGCTGGCTTATCGCACCGCAGGAATCGCTTGCACATGTCTGTTTCATGTGATTCACAACTCGATTTCAATGACTCTTGCCACTTCGTCATCGAGATCGATCGAGATTCCCACGTGGATGAATTGGGCATTGTCAAAAACCGAAAGCGGTGTCGCCTACACAGACGCATGGAACACAGTCAGTTTGATTCTCGCAGTGACTTTGTTTGCAGCGCTCGCGCTGCAGAGCGGAAAGCGGTCGATCCTTCCAAGCAACTCGCTTAGCGAGGAGATTGCTGGCCCCGTAGCGCCAGATATTGTTATTGGCACGAGTTGAAGCCTATTTGCGAGGATGATCGCTAATCCTCTGCAGGGCTGCCGTCTTCGCACATCTTGACGATCTTGGGATCGAACTGAGCTACGATTTCGACCAGATCGGACTGGGCCGCCATGACGCGATGGATATCTTTGTATACGCCGGGCGCTTCGTCCGCACCTGCAGAGAGCACACGCACTCCTCTCTTGGCAAGATCGTTGCGGACAGCGTTCCATCGGTACTTGTCCCGCGCCGCCTTTCGGCTCATGCAACGACCAGCTCCGTGCGATGCCGAGTGGAGACTCTCTGCATTGCCCATACCGCGCACGACAAATCCGGGAGTCGCCATCGATCCTGGGATAACGCCGAGAACTCCAGGCCCCGCTGGCGTTGCTCCCTTGCGATGAACAATCAACTCATTGCCTTGATGGATTTCCTTCCAGGCAAAGTTGTGATGATTTTCCACTCCTGCGATGACTCGGGCACCTAGCAACTTCGTCACTAGGCGATGAATGACATCGTGGTTCGCAGCAGCGAATTCCCCCATCAATTCCATAGCTGCCCAATACTCTTGCCCTTCGTCGCTATCCAGTTCGAGCCATGCTAAATAGCCGAAGGTCTCTTGGTACTTCTTCGGCAGCTTTGCTCGAGCGATACTGCTGTAAACGGAACAAACCGCTGCGCCGGGGCCGCGGCTACCGCTGTGGCTAAGCAGAGCGGTATACTCGCCTGCAGATAGACCGAGATCCGGTGCATCGTGAGCCAGTCGCAGTGTTCCGAACTCGACGAAGTGGTTCCCCGATCCGCTGGTGCCTAGTTGTCGACGGGCGATGTCTTTCTTTTCGCGAGTCACCCGCGTGATCTCCCAATCGCGATCCAAGACAGCGTGATCCTGAGGCTTTTCATGCTCGCATCCAATACCAAATCGAGTCCCTCGCTGCAGAACTTCCTCGAATCGATTTCCGCGGTTGATCAGTTCCATTGGCGGAATGTCGACGACTGACAATTTCATGCGGCAGGCGATGTCGACCCCGACTGCGTACGGGACGACGGCATTTTCAAGCGCGAGCACACCGCCGATGGGAAGACCGTAACCAACGTGAGCATCAGGCATCAGCGCCCCGGCAACGGCCATGGGCAGTCGACATGCCTGTTCCATCTGGACATGGGCACCCGCATCGATGTCCGATCCCCAAGTCGGATACTCGATACTGCGAAGTTCTGTTGCCGCAGGTCCTTGCTGAGCGCATGTGAGCACCGCCTGTGCCAAGTCACCCCAATCTGCATGCGAAGCATAGGTAGCGGGGCTTGCAACCACGTCCTTGATCCGTTCCTTGATGTCCTTGCCTCGAACACCCTGTTGAGCGACAACACGCTGAATCACTTGGATCGCAGTAGGGATGCAGCCAGGATCGAGACCGAGTTTTTCAAGTTGTCGCGCGTTCATGGTTTCCTTTCTTCATGAATAATTCAAGTCACAGACGGCAACTCTCAGGTTCGCGCGGTTTGCAAAAATGAAGTGGAAAGTTCTAATTCCCAGGATTGTAAACGAACCTAGGACCACGCGTTTGACAGGTTGAGTTGCTACTCTGCAAAATCAGATTCCGTTTCCGAGATTCCGAATCACCAACAGCTTTTCACAAAGGCTCTGCTCATGTCGATCTTCACCTTGCTTTGGATCCTAGTCATGGTTTGTTTCGGGGAGGGAGACGCGGTCGATGCTCCGATCGTAATCGCGCACCGAGGAGCGAGCGGGTATGTCGTAGAGCATACCGAAGCAGCCAAGGTGCTCGCCCATGCCCAAGGCTCCGACTACATCGAACAAGATGTTGTCCTCAGTAAGGATCGTGTCTTCATCGTAACCCATGATACGACGATGGATGAAACAACCGATGTCGAAGAGGTATTCCCAGGCCGAGCCCGTGAAGATGGTCGTTGGTACTTCGCAGACTTCACCTGGGAAGAGCTTCAAAAATTGCAAATGCACGAACGGACGCGCAAGAATGGAGATCAGGTATTCGCCGATCGTTTTCCGGGACGTTGTGGACAACGAATCATGAGGCTCGAGGATGAAATCTTGCTCCTTCGAGGTCTGGATGCTACCACCGGCAGGAATACCGGACTGTACATCGAACTCAAAGGGGCAGCGTTTCATCGCAAAGAATTCGGAGAGTCGATGGGGGCAATGCTCCTCAAGGAATTGGAACGTCTTGGTATCCGCGATCGCTCGCATCGATGCTTCATCCAGTGTTTTGAATCGGAGGAATTGGAATACCTACATCGGGAATGTAGTTGCCCGTTTCCATTGATTCAACTCTTGGGGCGACCCTTGGATGAAACCGGAGTCGCCAAGGTGGCTACTTATGCAGCAGGCATCGGCCCATCCTTGGAGTTGTTGGCAACACGCACCGATGATGGCGGTTTGCGGTCGACGGGATTGGTAGAACAAGCTCGCGCCAAAGGATTGAAGGTCCATCCTTATACCGTGCGCCGTGAAACTCAACCTCGCTGGTCCGGCTCTCTGGAAGAAACGCATCGCGTGTTGGTGAACGAACTGAGAGTGGACGGTTTCTTCACCGATTTCCCGGACCTGTCTCGCCGCGCGATGGATGAACTTGCTCGAAAAGAATAGTCTTCCCTAGGTTAGCAAAAATCTTCGGCGACGACACAAGCGATGGCGGTAGCCCATTCATCCATTATTTATTGTTTGATCCAGTGAACGGCGAGAATCTCAACCCCAACGGAATCTTCGCCGCCGGATGGTGGTAGTTCCTCACGTAAGTGGATGCGAACCTGAGCGGTCTCGGCTTGGACCGTGATTTGGCCAAGGCTTATCTCGGCAAATTCCTTCATCAGCGATTCGGATTGCCGTGGCACTAGGTCATGTTCCTTGCCGATCGATTCCGAGGCGAAAGCCATTTCGATCGTTCGTTCCGTTTTCGCATCACCAACGTGGCATTGCAAAGGGATACCGACGGCTCGAAGTGCTCCCTTCGAAGGCGAAAACCCGCGGAACAAACCCAAGTACGAATAGCAAACCAAGAATGAGAGTCCCTTGCATACAGTTTTTTGGCGATGGATGCTTCATGGCAGGAGCGACTGTTTTCGTTACACTGTAAATTGACTCGATTGGTTTGTAGACAGCCCTTTGAAGAAAACTCTCGCCAGGAATTTCCCGATGACTTCCCATCGCTCCGTTGATCGACGTCGTTTTTTATCCGCTTCTGCAACAGGAATCGCAGCAGGGGCTATAGCGAGTTCGGCGGTTGGAAGAAGCATAGCAGCAAATGAAGAGATACGCTTGGCATTTCTTAGTTGCGGTGGCAGAGCGAACGAGTTGATGGGATCTTTTGAAAAGATTCCCTCAGTGAAAGTTGTCGGTCTCTGCGATCCAGATCCGAGTCGAGTTGACAAGGCAAAGAAACGATTTCCAGGTGCCAAGACCGCAAGCGATCTTCGCAAAATGATCGACGATCCTGAGATCGATGCAGTCGTCGTTGCGACTTGTAACCACTGGCATTGCTTGGCATCGATTTGGGCGATGCAGGCAGGAAAGGATGTCTATGTCGAAAAGCCTTTGTCGCACACGCAGTGGGAGGGTGAGCAAACGGTCGCTGCCGCGCGAAAATACAATCGCATTTGCCAAGTTGGGACCCAGCAAAGATCGGATCCGATGCAGGCCAAGATCAAGGACTTCTTGCATGTGCAGAAGGGGATCGGCGAATTGAAAAGCGTCCGAGTCAATCGCTATGGAGTACGCGGCCCCATAGGCAAACGATCGGAACCGTTACCCAAAGATCCCGCGATTGATTTCGATCTGTGGTTGGGGCCGGCGGCCGACAAACCGGTCTTTCGCAATGCATGGCATTATGATTGGCATTGGGATTGGAATACGGGGTCCGGAGAGATGGGGAACTGGGGCGTCCATGTCTTGGATGATGTTCGCAACGTGGTCTTCCAGGACAGTGTGGCAGTGCCGCGCAGGATCTTGGGAGGAGGCGGACGTGTGGCTTGGGATGATGCAGGAGAAACCCCGAATGTGCACGTCGTCGCCTTTGACACGGGCACGTTGCCGGTGGTGATCGGGTTAAGCAATTTGACCGCGGGACCAGACAGCAACAAATCACCCGATGTGCCTGGTCCAGGGAGCGGTTATGTGGTGATCGGTGAGGGAGGTCGACTGGAAGGACAACGAGGTTCCGCACGGGCTTTTGACAAGGACAACAAAGTCATCCAAGAGTTTCGAGGCAATAGTGGTGCAGGTCATCAAGCGAATTTTGTCGAAGCGGTGATCAAGCGAGACCCAAGTCTGCTCAATGCGGAGGTCCAGGTCGGGCACGACTCAACCGGATGGTGCAATTTCGCAAACATCTGTTTTCAGACAGGGGAGCATGCTCGCTTGATGGAAACCATCGAAGCTGCACGCGGTTTCGGGGTTTGGAATACTCTGATCGAGGAAATGCATATGCATCTGCATGCACATGGAATTGAGCCTGAGAATCCGTCGATCGTGATGAGCCCGTGGATGGAACTGGATCCAAAGACTGGACGGTTTATCGGGGAAGGCTCACAGCGCGGAAACGCGTACCTGAAACGCACCTACAGGCCACCCTTCGTCGTGCCAGAGATCGTGTGATGGATATAATGAGCTGAGCAATTTCATTTATCGGAATGGGAGATCGAATATGTCAGCGAGACTTGGAAAATCATGGCTCATTGCAGCGTTACTCGTTGCGATCGGGTTTGCTTGCTTGTGCGATACGGCCATGGCAGATCCACCGAGAGGACGTTTTCAGAATCGTGGGACGATCGTACCGCGAAGTGGATTCATTCCAGGGAATGTCGGGCGAGGATTTGTTCCCAACAATCAGTTTCGGTATAGGTACGGATATGGATATGGTTACAACCCGTACTGGGGTGTGGGGCCCATGAATCCTTGGGTTCCCTACTACGGGGTACCGAACTACGGCTATTACCCACGTCCGATTCCAGGACCTGGAATTGGAGTGGGAGGTTGGCCGCGAGGTCCGTCGTTTGGGGGAGGGGGGATTCCCTCGGGTCCATCCTTCGGCGGCGGCGCTGGCAGTTTCCGCGGCGGACGATGATTACCGATTTATCTGAGTTACCCAGGCTCATCTCGTCGCAACGGATCGGACGGTGCCTTCGCGCATTGGTATTCGCCTTGGTGAGCATCCTACTCATCGCTGTCCTGGATACGGAAAGTTCAGGTCAGCCGCCTGAGCCAGAGCAAACCACCTACCGCATCGGACATTTCGCGATCGATGCGACGATACCTATCGGTCATCGGTGCATGGGGGTGCTACCACAGAAATCTCTTGCGATTGCTGACACCTTGGAATTGCACGGGTTCGTGTTGCTCGGGAGCGGTGAGCCGATCGTTGTCGTCGCCATCGATTGGTGTGAGATTCGCAACGCGTCGTATGATGAGTGGCGATCCAGGTTAGCCACGGTCGCAGGGACATCGCCCCAGCGAGTCCTGGTCAGTTCCCTGCATCAGCACGACGCGCCTGTGATCGATGCGGGAGCACAGGATCTGCTCGATCAGGTGGGATTAACGAACGAGCTTTTCGATCGGGAATTCCACGAAGATGTATTGCGAAGGGCTGAGGAATCGTTGCGTCAGGCGATCGATGAGGCTCAGGCGATCACTCATATTGGATATGCCGAGTCGATAGTGCGAGACGTGGCCTCGAACCGACGCGTGGTGGATGCCAACGGCCGAGTCAGTTTTGCTCGCGGCAGCAGTAGCGGCCGCGAGGCATTCTTTCGAGAAACCGACACAGG
>JAGWWZ010000097.1 GCA_018970165.1 Planctomycetota bacterium
TGCGATGGACGTGAATGTTAGCCGAGATGCGCGAGCATCCGGGTGGAATCGCACTGAACATCGCAACGTCTGCCGCAGTTCAACCCGGCAGCTTGCGCTGCTCGGCTTTTATTGAACGCGTTCCGCGTGAACATGGGTGGCACCCCCTGAGGCTTTGCGAAGGACCTGAACGTGGTTTACGAGACGGCTAATCCCTCGGGAGGATCGACAAACTCAGGTTCGACCAACTTGGTGATGACACCCGATTCGTAGCCGCGACGGAGAAGCTCGCGAACAGCTTGTCGTCCGCGTTGTCCGAAATCCAGGGTCCAATCGTTCACGTACATGCCGACAAAAGTATCGGCCTTGTCCCGTTCGAGTCCCCGGCCCCAACCGAGTGCGTAATCGAGAGCCGATTTGCGATGCTCCAGTCCATGGGCGATGCTTTGGTACAGATGTCGATTCACATCGCGGATCACCTCGGGTCCGAGATCCTTGCGAATGCCGTTGGCTCCGAGAGGCAACGGCAGACCTGTTTGCTCCATCCACCACTTGCCCAGATCGACGACTAGGTGCAAACCTTGGGCTGCATAAGTCAACTGCCCTTCGTGGATCACCAATCCGGCATCGATCGGACGACCTTGAAAACTTCCTTGTTCGACCACGTCGAGTACTTCGTCGAAGGGAACGACGACATGTTCAAAGTCTTTGAGCCACATGCGGCATGACAGGTAGGCGGTGGTCAATGTTCCGGGTACCGCAATGGTTCTTCCAGCGAGAGACTCGCGAGTCGATGGTGAGCGAGTAACAATCATCGGCCCATAGTTGTCCCCCATACTCGCGCCGCAGGAGCAGATCATGTAACGATCGCTGAGGTAGGCGTAAGCGTGCAAGCTCAGGGCGGTCAGTTCCAGTTCCCCTTGAAACGCGCGACGATTAAGGGTCTCGATGTCGACTAATTCGTGTTCGAAGACATAGGGTCCGGTATCGAAGCAATCCTTGGCCAGGCCGTAAAACATGAACGCGTCATCCGCGTCTGGGCTATGCCCTACTCGAATGCGGATACGGTTGTTGGTTGCGGATGTCATGGTGGCGGTTCCCGATTTGGCCAAGCCCGACGGAAAAGTCGGATTATTCGAACTGAGTAGTATTCTTCCGGATCGGCAACCCATAGCTCTGGCTGGGTTTCGTCCGGAGGGGCGTCAGTGTACGCCCATTACTCTGAACCGCAATCGTCCCCCAACCGCAACGAGATCTCATCGGATCCGATCACGAGGGGGACTATTACGGGAGAATCGGCAGGTAGACAGTGCTCGGGCGCCCGGGACTGCGGAGGACGGAGTGGATTGCGGATTGGAAATCCCCCTCGTCTGCATCGAAAATGTTGGGGACAAATTTTTGGGGATTCCGGTCGATGAACGGAAACCAAGTGCTTTGGACATGGATCATGATTCGATGCCCTCGCTGGAACGTGTGGAAAATGTCATTCAATTCCAAGCGAATCCTGGTGGGCTGTCCTGGGGTCATGGGGAGGGGATTTTCGAATCCTTCACGGAACCGGCCACGCAAAACCCCAGCCCGCACCAATTCCTGTCGACCGCTTTGCGAGTTATCGACCGTTTCGCCGCGCCGCCGTGTTGTGCCGGGTGTGCCTGGAAACTCATCGATGATTTTGACGATCCAATCGGCATCGGTTTGAGTGGAGGTGACCCACAGATCGACCGGGATCGGGCCAGCGACCGTCACGGGATCGGCGATCACATCGCCTCGATAGACCAGCACATCCGGCCTCCACGATGCGAATCGCTGATCTTCCGTTACGTAATCGCGTGCCCAGTTGTTGGTAATTTCCATCGTGTAGGGGACCGGTTTGCGAGGGTCGCTCGGGAAGGAGTCCGCCCCCTCGACGATTGCTTCCTTGTTGGTAGCCAGTTTGCCATCGGCGGCTAGATAGAACGGTGTGGAAACCATGTTGGCGGGTGGCCAGGTTGGAAACTGTTGCCAACTATCCGAGCCGGTATCGAATACGGTGGCTTCGGGAATCGCTGCGGCGGATGTAGCCGAGCCTGGGGCCCCTCGCAGATGGGACTCGAAGAACGGTACGAGAACTTGCTTCTGATACCAAGCGGACGTCGCGAACCCGAAGTCGGCTTGTCCCAATCGTTTTCCGTCATCGCCGGCCCATTGACCGTGATACCACGGGCCCATCACCAGCGTATTGCGTATGCCGGGGTTCTGTTTTTCGATGGCTGCATAGGTTGCGAGCGGACCGTAGAGATCTTCGGTGTCGTACCAACCGCCAACGGTCAGCACGGAAGCTTGAATGTTCTTCAGATGCGGAAGGATGTTGCGAGCTTGCCAGAAGGCATCGTAGTTGGGGTGGGCCTCGAGATCGTTCCAGAAACTGATCTCGTTCTTGAAGTACTTTTGATCGACTTGCTTCATCGGCCCGAGATCGAGGAAGAACTGGTATCCATCGCGCGTTGGAAAGTCGAAGGATGGATTTCCCTCGGTCGTAGGCTGAGGTCGTGCCTTGCCGAAGGAAGACAGAAAGTTGAAAGCCATCGGCAAAACGAAAGCTCCGTTGCGATGAAAATCGTCGAAGAACCAGTCTGCGATCGGAGCTTGCGGTGATACTGCGGCCAGGGCCGGGTGGGATTCGATCGCACCTGCAGAGGTGTAGAAGCCTGGATAGGAGATTCCCCATTGACCCACTCTGCCGTTATGGCGAGACACATTCTTGATCACCCAATCGATCGTATCGTACGTGTCGCTGCTCTCGTCGATTTGATCGTTGCGGGTCTTGTTGCGAATATGGGGACGCATATTCACGAACTCTCCTTGGCTCATGTATCGGCCGCGGACATCCTGCATGACGAAGATGTACTTGTTTCGCTCGAATTCAACGCACGGTCCCAAACGTGAAGGGTAATTGTTGAGACCATACGGCCCGACGCTGTAGGGGGTGCGGAAGAGCATGACCGGATATTTGCTGTTCGGGTCCAAGTCATTTGGGGAGTAGATTGCCGTAAAGAGTTCGACTCCATCGCGCATGCGGATGCGGACTTCGTCTTTGGTGTAGTTGGCCCGGATGAACTCCGCTCGCTCGTCGGTCTGTGCAGACGCGCGATTTCCGGAGCAAAAGGCCAATACAACGTAGGAAAGGATGGCAAAACGGTAAGCCGAACGGAACATCGATCGCTTCTCCTGGTTTTTTGGGATGGATTCTTGCAGTGTACATGAAGGATCCGGTCGGTTAACTTCAGTCGCAACAAATTATCTGTTTACTGCGTGCCACTTCGATGAAATCCAAACCAACAAGGGCCAAACGAACCCTCGCCGACTTCATTCGCGGTACCCCCGTGCCCGTCGATGACCCGAACGATCCAGAGACATTCGATCTGGCTAGCGCCGAGTCGTTGATTCGCATGGCCACGGAAGGGTCGGAGACCGAGCCGACGGCCAAGGTTGAGAAAACTTCATCACGGTCGGGGGTCTTGGCAAAAAAAGTAGACGAGAGTCAAGAGCCGAGTCCTGCTCCCGCGCTCCTGGATGCCATCGGCGCGTTGCCGGAGTTCCAATCGGCGACTCGTGCATGGCAGGCGGGTAAACCGATCTGTTGGGAAGGAGCATGGCTAGGGGCCGTCCCCCCGATCGCTGCAGCGACCGTCCGATCTCTCAAGCAGCCGTTGCTGATCGTCGTTGCGCATCATCAAGACGCCGAGACGATCGCTCGCGATTTGGAGTTTTTCCTCGAGCATGATTGCGATGTGTTCCCGCCCGCTTCGGACGATAGCGAAGTCGACTCCTTGCAACAGCAAGAAGTGATCCAGCGCCTGCAGGTGCTGGCGCATCTGCATGAGTTTCGGAATCATCCAAGCTCGCGAGTGCCGGTCATCGTCACCACGTTGCCTGCGATGATGCATCCGGTCCCGAGTCCTGAACAAATGCAGCGCGATCGACGCATCATTGAAGTCGGCAAGCGGACCGATCTGGCCGAACTCAAGGGATGGTTGTCCTCGGTGGGGTATCGAACGACCACGAGTGTCAAACTGCCTGGTGAGTTCACGGCCCGCGGCGGTATCCTCGATGTCTATCCTCCCGATGCGTCCGAACCTCGTCGCATCGAATGGTTCGATGACGAGGTCGAATCGATTCGAACATTCGACAGCGTCACTCAACGATCGATCGATCGAATGGAACGGATCGATCTGTTGGCGGCTAACGAGGCGACGCGCGAGGAAGCATCGTTGCTCGATCATCTTCCCGCAACCACGATGGTCTTGGTCAGCGAACCGATCGCAGCCTTGCATCAAGCCAATGCATTTCGATCGCGAGTGCCGTTTCCTGAGCGATTCATCGATCCGATCGCGCTTTATCAACGATTGGAGACTTATCCTCTGGCGCAGATCACACAGTTGGCTGTCGAGGGTTATTCCGGGGAACTGATTCGGATTCCGATCGGGAATGTCGAACGGATCGGCGGAGAGTTGGAAACTCTTGCTCGCGATATTGACCAGTCTCTGGGGGACACGCGCAATGCCGCGATCGTCTGCATCAACGAAGGGGAACTGGCTCGGATGCAGGAGATCGTCAAGTCGAGCGACTCCTTCGCGCAAGGGCGACTGAGGCTTTTGGTCGGCATCCTGAGCTGTGGGTTCGAGATCCCCAGCGGCGCATTGATTCTGACCGTCAATCAATTGCTTCGACGCACGATGCTCAAACGTTCGAGCAAGAAGCATGCATCGCGAGCCATCGACAGCTTCCTCGATCTTCGCGAAGGAGATCTGGTGGTTCATCTCTCGCATGGCATCGGGATTTACCTCGGCCTCGAGATGATCGAAAAGGAAGGACAACGCTTCGAGCACTTGGCCCTCGAGTTCGACGGCGGGACCAAGTTGTATGTCCCCGCAACGAAGATCGATTTGGTCCAGCGATATGTTGGCGGGACCAAGACACGTCCGAAACTAGCGAAGATCGGCGGTCAATCGTGGGCCCGACAGAAACGAGCTGCCGAGTCTGCGGTGGCTGACATGGCGGCCGATCTGCTCGAGCTGCAAGCCCAACGGCGCGCACAGCAAGGGATCGCGTTTCAGGGGGACTCGGTATGGCAACAGCAATTCGAAACATCGTTCCCGTACGAGGAAACTCCGGATCAGTTGTCAGCCATCGAGGCCACCAAGAAAGATATGATCACTCCCAGGCCAATGGAGCGGTTGATCTGCGGCGATGTCGGTTTCGGAAAAACCGAGGTTGCCATGCGAGCCGCGTTCAAAGCCGTCGAAAGCGGTTACCAAGTCGGTGTCCTGGTCCCCACAACTGTGCTCGCCGAGCAACACTTCAAAACCTTCCGCGAACGCATGGCGGAGTTCCCGTTCGAAATCGCGAAACTCAGCCGATTTGAATCCGCCGCAGAACAGCGCCAGACCATCGATCGGATCGCGAGCGGCAAGGTCGATATCGTTATCGGTACGCATCGCATCGCATCGAGCGATGTTCGATTTTTCAATCTCGGGCTTTTGATCATCGACGAGGAACAGAAATTCGGCGTTGAACTGAAGGAACGCATCAAACGTTCCGCCGCTCAAGTCGATGTGTTGACCCTGTCGGCAACACCTATTCCTCGCACTCTGCACATGTCGCTGGTCGGTATCCGCGATATCTCTAATCTTGTGACTCCACCCGAGGAGAGGATGGCGGTCGAGACTCGCGTCGTTCGGTGGAACGATGCCTTGATTCGCAATGCGATTCTGAGGGAGTTGAATCGAGACGGCCAAATCTTTTTTGTGCATAACCGTATTGAGGATATGCATGCGCTGGCATCGCGACTGCAACACATTGTCCCTGAAGCGCGCATCGTGATCGGCCATGGACAAATGGTCGAGGATGGACTCGAACAAGTCATGCTCGAATTCATCGAGCATCGGGCCGATATTCTCTTGTCGACTACGATCATCGAAAGTGGACTCGACATCCCCAATGCCAATACGATTTTCATCGATGAAGCGGACCGCTACGGATTGTCCGAACTGCATCAACTCCGAGGACGGGTCGGGCGCTATCGCCATCAAGCCCACTGCTATCTGCTGGTCGATCGGCACAAGCACCTCAATCCGGATGCGGCCAGGCGACTCCACGCGATCGAAGAGTTTTCGCAACTGGGCGCTGGCTTTGGCATCGCGATGCGGGACCTGGAAATTCGCGGCGCAGGAAACCTTCTCGGTACCCAACAGAGTGGCCACATCGCAGCCGTGGGATACGAACTGTACTGCCAACTGCTCGAGAGTGCGGTCCGACAACTGACCCATCAACCTCCGAAACTCAGCCTCGATGTCGAGATCCACCTGCCGATCGAAGCCTATCTGCCAGCCGACTATGTCGTCGACATGCGACAGAAAATCGATATCTACCGCCGAGTCAGTCGCTTGCAGGATGTACAGGCTGTGTCCGATATGCGCCAGGAACTGCTCGACCGCTTCGGGGAGCTCCCCCAACCCGCCGAGCGATTGCTCGAATTGGCGGAACTGAAAATGGATGCAGCGTTATGGTCGGTTCGGTCCATCGGCATCGAAGAGCATTGCATCAGCTTCGTCTACAACGACTCGCGACGCATGGGGCAACTGGCCCTCAAGCATGCGGGCAAGCTACGGGTCATCGACCAGCACAACGCTTTTTGGCCCCTGTGGGACTCGAGTCCAGCGACCGCACCAAATGATAGCGATCGGACGAAGCGACTCGCCAAATTGGATTTGCTAGCCATCCTCCGACAGATATTGCGTTACGACGGCTAAATACCGTATAGCCCTTGTGAACGTGACGTTTGTCAGGCGTGTTGTCCAATCGGATTCTTTGGTCATGAAGTTCTTTGCTCATGCAATAGTGTTCTTCTGCGTGTTGGTGTCTGCGTGCAGTGCAGTAACACGTTCGCAAGGGCAAGAATCGGTCCGAGTTGCCAGTCTGCCACCAAGTTCGGCGCCTTCGTCAGGTGATTACGCGACGTTTGATCCTGAGCAAGCGAAGCTCAGCCAACCGATCCCGCGTGGAGAGAGGTTCGAAGCGGGGCGGATGATCGCGGTTGTCGGCACCGAGCCTGTGTTGGTCGGCGATTTACTCAGTCCCACACGCGTCCCTGAGGATGCGTTGTCGGATCGTGAATTTGAAATGAGGTTGCGCAAGGAGTTGGTTAACTCGATCGCAAAGAAGTGTCTTGCTCAGCATTTCCTCAACCTGCAAACGGCTGGTAAACCCAAAAAGGAACGGGACGAGATTCGGTCCAAGATGATGGCGAAAACGGCCGAGATCTTTCGTAATCAAGTGATGCCTGAGCAGATGAAGCAATTCAAATGCGAATCGGAATTGGAGTTTATGAAGCTCGTGGAGTCGCAGGGTTCGAGTCTTCCGACCCTGATGCGAAGTTTCGCCGAGTCGGCTTGGGCGGAGCAAGCGATTCGCGAAAAAACCAAGGAAAAACACGACGCGCAGTTATTCGAGCTTCAAGACTACTACGATCAGCATCCCGAGCAGTGGGAACGGAATCGTCGGGCCAAGTTCCGCGTCTTGTCCGCAACGTTCAAAGCTTTCGAGAACGACCGACAAGCAGCCTACACAGCCATCGTCGATATGGGGAACCAAGTCTATTTGGGTGGTGCTCCGTTCGAAGCGGTCGCGAAGCAATCCTCGAAAGGCTACAACGCCGATGAAGGTGGCGTATTCGACTGGGTGTCTCCAGGTGCTCTCAAGAGCAAGGCGGTTGAGGATACCGTCTTCTCGATCGAACTGCGGGCCCTGAGTCAGATCATTGAAGATGAGGACGGGTACTATATCGTCGAAGTCCTCGAGCGCGAGGAGCCTCGGACTCTATCGTTCGCGGAGTCACAAGCGGACATCCGAACCAAACTCATCGAGCAGAAAAAGGAACGGGAACGAAAGAACTTCGTCAAGGAAGTCATCGAAAAGACCCCTATCTGGACACGGTGGCCGCAGGATATCCCAGGCTCGAGGGATATCGCCGAAATTCAATAGGCGATCCCACCAAAAACTCGCCCCTTCCGAACGGGCTTTGCAAAGCATGGATGTGAAATGCAAGCAATGATGGCGAGAGATACTTGAGTTCGGAATTGCAGAATATCGTGGCAATCTGCGTCGACTCTGATGGGCAGGATGGAGGGATTGAATTCTCGGTGCCGCTTATTTCGATCCTACAGAGGCCGAGATGGTTTCGTTTTACCGAAGGATCAAGTCATGAAACGCGGTCTTCCCTCATTGGTTTTCATCGCTCTGTCGCTCATCGGATCGACGGGCTGCCTGCATCGTCACGCAGGTCAATGCAACACATGCAACGGTCCGATCGGATGCAGACCATGCCCAGTGGCTTGGCAGCGTGGTGGGACCGACTATGGGGCACATTTGTCTCACAGCCAATACCGCCATGACAATCAGACAGGCTCGGGTGTAGCATCGGCGACCGTTGGGTATCCCTACTACACCGTGCGAGGTCCTCGCGATTTCCTTGCCAACAACCCGCCGACCATCGGCCGCTAACGCTTTCGGTTGAGATTGCGTTATCGGTGCACGAGTGCCTTGAACTCGGTCATCAACTTCTTGGTGATCGGACCGACTTTGCCGTCACCGATAGGTCGGCCATCGATGGAGATGACGGGGATCACTTCCGCGGCGCTGCCGGTCAGGAAGCATTCGTCGGCTACCAATAGATCATGCCGAGTCAGGGTGATTTCTTGGGCAGGGATACCGAGCGATCTGGCCAAACCTAGAACCGCGTTGCGTGTGATCCCCTCGAGGATCCCTGCATCTTTGGGCGGGGTGAGGAGTTGTTCTCGCTTGATGATGAAGATATTGTCGCCGGTACACTCAGCGACTTCCCCTTTGTGATTGAGCATCAAGGCTTCGACACAACCGGCCTGTTGGCCTTCGATTTTGGCCATGATATTGTTGAGATAGTTGAGCGACTTGACCCGTGGACTGAGGGCTGCGGGGTGGTTGCGGATGGTCGAGGCGGTGATGATCTTGAGCCCGGTTTCGTAGTACTCAGCCGGATACAGAGCGATGTGGTCGGCGATGATGATGACTTGCGGATTGGATGTTCGGTTTGGGTCGAGTCCCAGCGAGCCGGCACCCCGGGTAACGACTAGGCGAATGTAGGCATCGCTCAGATTGTTTCGTCGGAGCGTTTCGATCACATCGGCTTCCATCTGCTCCTTGGAGATCGGTATTTGCAGGCAGATCGCGCGGGCCGATTCGTACAGTCGATCCATGTGTTCGCTGAGGCGGAATACTTTGCCCGAGTAGCTTCGCATCCCTTCGAAAATACCGTCGCCGTAAAGAAGGCCGTGATCATAAACACTGATCTTGGCGTTTTCCTTGTCGTAGAAAGTACCGTTGATATAGATTTGCAGTGACATGGGTGAAATCCTGAAAAAAAAGAGAGTCCTGTCAGGGGCCAGCGTCTCCCCAGTGGACTGTGATAGGGTAACACATCGCGAGAAATCGCCATAGCCGCACCGGCCTCGTTCGGTCTCGGTTTTGTGGCTATCATGGGTGGTCTGGCATGCATGACCTTTTCTGGCGAGTCTATTTTATAGAAATCTTATGACCGACGAATCCTCCCCTGAAAACACTCGCCCGTTCTATCGTCGCGTCATCTTGAAATTGAGCGGGGAGAGCTTGTCTCACGCGGGTGAGCGAGGCATCAGCATGGACGAAGTATCCGCGATAGCCCGCCAGATCAAAAATGCGCATGCTTTGGGCTGTCAGTTGGCAGTGGTTGTCGGCGGTGGCAATATTTTGCGGGGTGCTCAATTCAAAGGCTCCAGCGGCGAGATGATTCAGGAGGCTACTGCGCACTATATGGGGATGTTGGCGACGGTGATCAACGCCCTCGCTCTGCAGGATGCTCTCGAAGCTATCGGTTGCAATACTCGAGTCATGTCAGCGATCAAGATGGACGGAGTTGCAGAGCCATTCATTCGTCGACGCGCGATTCGTCACTTGGAAAAGGGACGCATCGTTATCCTGGCCGCCGGCACCGGGGCTCCCTTCGTTACGACCGATACCTGTGCAGCCAACCGCGGGCTGGAACTCGATGCCGATATCGTCCTCAAAGCCACCCGCGTCGATGGTGTTTACAGCGATGACCCGGAAAAGAATCCGCATGCGATCCTCTATCGCGAACTGGACTACGATACGGTGATCGAAAAAAATCTCAAGGTAATGGACTCAACCGCGATCGCTCAATGTCGAACCCACAAGTTGCCGATCTTGGTCTTCAACTTCAAGAAAGACGGGAACATCGTCAAAGCGGTCAGCGGCCTGAAGGTCGGTACCCGAATCAGTCCTCGCTCGGAGTCGGGCGAACAGATCCTGATCAACGCAACTTAGCAAACACAACATGAGTTCACCCAGTCATCACATCCTCTCGGAGATTTAAATATGAACGTCGATGATATCATGCTCGATGCCGAAGAACGCATGGACAAGGCGCTGAGTCACTTGAAAACGAACCTTGCAGGTATTCGAACAGGTCGGGCTGCACCCGGTTTGCTCGATTCGGTGCGAGTCACTGCCTACGGTTCGCAAACCCCGCTCAAGCAACTCGCCAGCGTCGGGGCTCCCGAGCCGCAGCAGTTGGTAATTCGCCCATTCGACACCAGCATCATCAAAGACATCGAGAAGGCGATCGTCGCAAGTGAATTGGGGCTCAATCCTCAAAACGATGGCCGTATCATCCGCATCAATATTCCACCCTTGAGCACCGATACTCGGAAGAAACTGGTCGCGCGCATCAAGGAGCTGTCCGAGGAGGCCCGCATCTCCATCCGCAACGTCCGTCGCGATGCCAACAAAGCTCTTGAGACGGCCGAAAAAGAGAAGACCATCAGCGAAGATGATCGGGATAAGGCAAAAGAAGACGTGCAGGAGTTGACCAAGAAATTCGAAGACTCCGTCGGCGAGCTTGCCAAGGCCCGCGAAGCGGATGTCATGGAACAATAGACGCATGCCTGATGGACTGTCGTCCGCAATCACTATGAAACCATTAAAGCCATTCCGGATGGATCGTCGTCATTTTCTGTCGGCGGCCAGCAGTACAGCAGCGATCGCGGTTGCCTCTTCATCATCGCGAACCATGTTGGCGTCGACGACTCATCCGGTTGCTGCCAGCGAGCGAATCCGAGTCGGCGCGATCGGAGTTGGCGGGCGCGGCTCGCTATTGCTCGAGCAACTTCCCGAGACGGCTCAGATCGTTGCAGTCGCCGACTGCAACGAACCGCGAGCCCTGGCGTTCCGAGACAAGATCAAGGCCGACTGGCCGGTCTACTCTGATTATCGGAAGATCCTCGACCGCAAAGACATCGACGCAGTGATCGTCGCAACGGGTGAATTTCAACGGGTGCGACCATGCATCGAAGCATGCATGGCGGGCAAGGATATTTATGCGGAAAAGCCCCTCTCGTTGTATGTTCAGGAAGGTCGCGCACTGGTGGATGTGGCTCGCAAGACCAAGCGGATTGTGCAGGTAGGAACCCAGCAACGTTCGATGGAAATGAACCGGGTCGCATGCGAGTTGATTCGAAACGGCGGGCTTGGAAAAATTCTCGAGGTCCGCGCGATCGCTTACGAAGGGCCTCAGCTATCTCCTGCACAAGGGTTCCCTTCGGAAACAGTTCCCTCTGGGCTCGACTGGAACCTGTGGCTCAATCAAGCTGCCGAGCGCCCGTTCAACGCGAAGTGGATGGGATGGATGCAGTGGCGCGATTTCGCTGGTGGTCAGATGACCAACTGGGGAGCCCACGGGGTGGACCAGATTCAATGGGCACTCGGTACCGACAATACCGGACCGGTGGAGCTCGAACCCCTCACCAGCGGCCTGAGCGGTCATGTCCGGATGAAGTACGCCAACGGAGTGGTCGTCAATTTCGTGATCGAGCCAGGCAAGGGGCCAATGGGTGGCGCGGTCTTCATTTGCGAAAAAGGGAAACTGG
Source organism: Planctomycetota bacterium (assembly GCA_018970165.1). Taxonomy (GTDB): domain Bacteria; phylum Planctomycetota; class Planctomycetia; order Pirellulales; family Pirellulaceae; genus JBKCUI01. The sequence goes on from JAGWWZ010000097.1 coordinate 11,976, forward strand.
AGATCAACCGCAACAAGTTCACTTCCAATCCTCCCGAGATCGCGATCGCGCTTCGCGAACAGCTCGACATCGACGAAGAGGAGCGCAAGTGGAGCGATGATCTGGCGCTCTGGCAAGCGCGATGGCACATGCAGAACTGGCTGGATTGCATCAAATCGCGAGAGTTGCCTGTGGCCGATGTCGAGATCGGGCATCGTTCGATCACGGTATGCCATTTGGCCAACATCACTCGCGAATTGCAGCGACCGCTTCGATGGGATCCCGCGAAGGAGTCGTTCGTCGACGACCCTGAGGCGAGCAAGCTGCTCATTCGCGAACGCCGCAAGGGTTTTGAGCTACCGGCGTAGTATCGCCCCACCCCGCCGGCGTAGTATCGCCCCACCACGTCGTGTCCCACCAACCCTGCAGTGTCCCCCCAACCCTGCGCAAACAGTGCGAGTTCAATAGTCGCATGGTCGAGGGCGTTTCAACCCGGATGCTTGCGCATTTCGGCTAACAAAAGACGGTAGGTCGCAATCGGCAATTACACGCCACGCGAGCCCCTCTCGCTCCCTTCTCTCTCGCGACGAAACGTGCTGTTGTGATAACTGTACAGCGCATATACCACGATCCCTGCCGCACACCACACCGAAAAGCGAATCCAATTCCCGGCTCCCAAACCTGCGATCAAATACAGGTTCACCACAATTCCAAATACCGGGATCGCTGACCAGCGATACCTAAAAGAGCAAACCGTCAGCACACCAAACACTCCGAAAAAGAACAAATACGGAATGCGATCCCATTGAAATGCATCCATCGTCCACCAGTCACCCAATACGAAATGATTGGCAGGCAATTGAGGCAACAAGCACGTGTACGCAACAAATGCGAGCGGAACCCAAATTCGACCATCGAAGTAAGGGACATGAAAACCGGATGCCCCTCGGTTCTCGTCGGTCACTTTTCCGCGTCCTACGACTAAGATCCCTGCCGAAACGAGCATGAATGCAAACAAAGTTCCGATCGCTGCAAGATCCGTGACGACTTGAGAACTCAACAGCACCGTCGGCAACGCAACCATCAGCCCGGTGATGATTGTCGAAAACGAGGGGGTCTTGAATCGAGGATGGATGCGAGCGAACGATTTGGGGAGCATCCCATCTCGAGCCATGCTCATGAAAATGCGAGGCTGGCCAAGCTGAAAGACCAAAAAGACACTCGCCGTCGCGATCACGGCCGAGACCGATACAATTCCCACCATCGCGTTCAGCCCCACCTTGCCGAATACAAAGGCGAGCGGATCCTGAACGTTGAGTTCACGGTACGACACCATCCCGGTCAGGATAAACGCCAGGATGATGTAGAGAACCGTACACAAGATCAACGTCATGATCGTCGCCCGCGGGATATCTCGCTGCGGATTGCGACACTCCTCGGCTGTCGTTGAAATCGCATCGAATCCAATGTAGGCAAAGAATACCGCAGCGATTCCCTTAAAGACTCCTTCGAGTCCATTCGGAGCGAACGGGTTCCAGTTCTTGGGTTGCACATAGAAGATGCCGACGGCGATCACTAGCAGGATTACGCCTAGCTTGAGAAAGACCATCGCGTTGCTAACGACCTTGGACTCATGGATGCCGATGTAGACCAACGTGGTAATGATCAGATTGATCGCCAAGGCGGGGATATCGATGATGCATCGAACTCCCATCAAGAGCGGCGCGTTGTTCCAAACCTCCCCAAGGCGCAGAATCGACTCGTTGGCTGGTTCGCCTGCTTTAGTCAATTCCATGAGTTTAGATGCCGCTTCGGCACAGCTGTAATGGTCGTTGCACAACCAACTGGGTAGCTGGAGTCCCACTCCTTCGACAAGATTCATGAAGTACTCCGACCAGGCAAAGGCCAGCACGCTGTTGCCGATCGCGTATTCCATCAATAGATTCCACCCGATGATCCATGCCACGAACTCGCCGAAGGCCGCGAACGAGTAGGTGTAGGCGCTCCCCGAGACTGGGATTTTCGATGCGAACTCGGCGTAGCACAGGGCCGAGAACAGGCATGCCAGGGCGGTGATCACAAACAGGATCGAGATCGCCGGTCCGCCATCGAACGAAGCTGTGCCGATCGTGGAAAAGATTCCCGCACCGATGACGGCCGCGATTCCGAAGCATGTCAGGTCCAGAAGCGTCAGGCTCTTGACCAAGCTCCCCGACTCCCGCTCATCGAGTTCTCGCTGGATCTGGGCCAAGGTCTTCTTGCGGCCCAGTTGTTCCAAAAGGCTCGGTTTGCTCATCGGCACCTGCAGTAGACAAATGAATGCAAAGGCAGAAAGGATCCATCGCCGATTGTTTCGTGGCTTCGAATCTAGTGTTATCGTAACCCGCACTCCCGCAGTGCGGGCTTCGCCCATCGCCCGTTCCAGGGTAAATTTTAGGTTTTCGAACTCCGGACTTCCCCATTCCCTACTCAACCCATCGCGCGATCGACATATGAAAACGGACGAGCTACGAGAGAAGTACCTAACGTTCTTTCAATCCAAAGGGCATCATCGCCAGGCGAGCGATGTTCTCGTTCCGACTTGGGATCCCTCGGTGCTGTTCACTCCGGCGGGGATGAACCAGTTCAAGGACCACTTTCTGGGCAAAGTGAAACTCGACTTTACCCGGGCAACGACTTGTCAGAAGTGCCTTCGAACGGGAGACATCGATAACGTGGGTCGAACGGCGTACCACCACACGTTTTTTGAGATGCTGGGGAATTTTAGTTTCGGCGATTATTTCAAGTCGGAGGCGATTCACTGGGCGTGGGAGTTTTTAACCGCCAAGCAATGGCTGGGGATCGACCCCGAGCGATTGACGATCACTGTCTACAAAGACGACGACGAGGCGGCCAAGATTTGGAACGAGAAGATCGGCTTGCCGACGAGTCGCATCACGCGCATGGACGAAGCCGATAACTTTTGGCCGGCCAGCGCTCCGAGCCAAGGGCCCGATGGCGTGTGTGGTCCCTGCAGCGAGATCTACTATACGCTCGATACCGGTAAATCAGTCGAGATCTGGAATCTGGTCTTCACCCAGTTCAATCGAGTCGGCGATCCACCGGACAATTTGCGGCCTTTGCCGAGCAAAAACATCGATACCGGTATGGGCTTGGAGCGAACCGCGAGCGTCTTGCAGAATGTTCCGACGAACTTTCATATCGATATCTTGTTTCCGATTGTTCAAGCGGCCTCGGAAGTTTGTGGGATTCCGTATGAGTACGAAAGCGACAATGGTCGCCGCTTGCGCCGCATCACCGACCATGTCCGCGCGTGCACGTTTGCTATTCATGAAAATGTTTACCCGGGCCCGAAGAAGGCGCGGTATGTAATCAAACGACTGCTTCGACGCGCGGTGCTCGACGGCCATCAGATCGGGATGCGCGACCCGTTCCTGTATCAACTGGTACCGGTCGTAGCTCAGATGATGCGGGCTTCGTATCCGGAATTGTCTGAGACTGTGGATCGGGTCGCTCTAGTCATGAAGCGCGAAGAGTCCGATTTCTTTGCGACGATCGATTCCGGTTTGGATCGAATCGAGCGAGTGTTCGCTGACATGACTAGCGGCAATCGCTGGATGGTGGATGGTGCCGAAGCAGCGAATCTATACCAAACACACGGCGTTCCTCCTGAATTGTTCCAACAAATTGCCGCAGAAAAGAACTTTACGTTCGATTGGGATGGCTATCGACAGGCGATGAAGGAGCACGGCGATGTCAGTGGCGGTAATGTCATCGAGCTCTTCGAGACCGGTCCGATTGAAACGCTCAAGGAGGCTTTTCATCATTCTGATTTCTTGGGATACGAGTCCACTTCCGCCAGCGCGCAAGTCAAAGGGATCATTCTTGGCAAGCCGAAAGAGGATCGACTGGTCAGTTCCATCGCCGCCGAAACTCCCGGTGATTTATTCCGGATCGTGCTCGATCGGAGCCCGTTCTACGGCGAGAGTGGTGGACAAGTGGGTGACACCGGCAAGCTGCAGGGACCTCACGGCGTGTTTGAAGTGACCGATACTCAGCGCAGCGGCGAATTGATCGTTCACTATGGCAAGATGGTTTCGGGCACGATCAAGGAGGGGGAAACCATTCAGGCAAACGTGGATGAGACGCGTCGCAACGCGATTCGCCGCGCCCATTCAGCCACTCATATTTTGCATCATGCACTCCAAACCCACTTGGGCAAACATGCGCAGCAACAGGGGAGCAAGGTGGATGCGGACTGGCTTCGGTTCGATTTCAGCCATCAAGACTCGATGACGGACGAGCAACTCAAGCAAGTGGAGGATCTCGCCAATACGAGGATCGCCGAATCGGCGCCGATCGACTGGAAGACCGTGCCCTTGGCTACCGCGCGCGAGGCAGGTGCGATGATGCTTTTTGGCGAGAAGTATCCCGACCCGGTTCGGATGGTCAGCATGGGTGGATTTTCCAAGGAATTATGTGGTGGAACGCATCTCACCAACACTTCGCAGGTCGATCAATTCGAGTTGCTTTCCGAAGAGAGCGTTTCCTCGGGAGTTCGACGCATCACTGCGGTCACGGGAACGCGTGCCCAAGAGCAGCGAGCCAAGATTCAATCGGTGGCAACGCGGGTCGCAGAACGGTTGGGTTGCCCAGTCGACCAAATCGGTGAGCAGACCGTGGAACTGGTTTCTATCATCCGCAAGCTCAAGAAGCTCGCCACGGGTTCCGCAGGTGGCGAGACGGTACCGGAACGCGTTGCATCGTCGATAGGTGCTCAAGGGGCTGGGTCAGCCTATGGAATCGTGAGAGGTGCATTCAAGCAGGCGGCGCGTGCGCTCAATGTTTCGCTCGACGAAGTTGCTGACCGTGTCGAGGCATTGCTCGGCGAAGAAAAACAACTGCGAAATCAAATCGCACAACTCGCAACGGGAGGCGCAGTCGATGTCGATGCCTGGTTGGATGAAGCCGAGGTCGTCAACGGTTCGCGATTGATTGCTCGCGAGGTTCCCCAAGCCAATCCCGCCATGATGCGGCAGTGGATCGATCAGTTGCGCAAAAAGGCAAAGGATCCGGTCGCGATCCTGTTGGCCACTCCGTCCGATGGCAAGGTGACGTTGATCGCGGCTTTGAGTCCCTCCTTGGTTGAGAAGGGGTTGAGCGCGGGCCGCTGGATCGCTCCCGTCGCACAAGAAGTCGGGGGATCAGGTGGCGGCAAACCCGATTTGGCTCAGGCGGGTGGCAAGTCTCCAGAAAAGATCGCCGATGCGATCAAGGTTGCGATCGCGACTTGGCGAACGATGGCCGGCTGATGAACGTGGGACCAACCCTATTGGCGTTGGAGACCAGTGGCAAAAGTGGAAGTGTAGCATTGGCTACAATCCGCAGCGATGGTTCGTTGGCGATTGAGCAAAAGGTCTTGGACCCCGATTGGGGATCCGCTCGTACGCTGGCGCCTGCGATTGCGAGGCTGTTGGATCATCGGCAGTTGACGCCGCGCATGCTGCATGCGATCGCGGTAGTTCAAGGACCCGGATCGTTTACCGGGTTGCGAGTGGGAGCGGCGAGTGCGAAGACCATGGCGTGGGCGCTCGGTATTCCGCTCGTTGCGGTCGATGCCCTCGATTGCGTTGCCTATCAAGTTACAAGCAATCGAGCGTTGTTGGACAGCAGTCATGGTTCTACGATTGACAACGCGAGGTTGGTGGTCGTGTCCGATGCCTATCGCGGTCAGGTTTTTCGGGCGGAGTATGACTGGCTCGAGTCAGGGGTAGTCAATAAGGAACCGACGGCAATCGAGGACATCGAGGCCTTGACGGAACGTTGTTTTCGAACTCAAGATCGAAAGATCATCTTGGCAGGGCCGGGAGCGGGAAGGGTTCTCAAGTGGTTGGGCGAGGGGCGATCAACTTCGGCGCACCCATTTGTTCAAGTCTGCCAGGGGCAGGAATCGTCACCGATGGCAGGAACGGTGGCGGAGTTGGGTTGGAGGCGTTGGGAGAGAGGGGAAATCGAGGAAATCTTCGGTTTTTTGCCCAAGTATTACCGGGGTAGCGCTGCGGAAGAGAAGAAAAACGCGAGCGATTTTCCCTGAGCCGGTTCCCAACGATTCATGGGAAAATCTCTATACTGTTGTCTCCTGCAATCGGACTCTGTTCCGATTTGGGCGTCATTCGTATCGACCGTAATTCCCGAGGTCAGCTATTCCCGAGGTCAGCGAGGTTTGCGTTATGCAATATCCAATAGAGATGCGATTCAAGCTCTTTGCATTGTCGCAACAGATCGCCGTACATGATGCTTCGGGCAAGTCGATCTTGTATGTGAAGCAAAAGATGTTTCGCTTGAAGGAGAAGGTGGAGGTTTTCTCCGACTCCGATATGAAGCAGAAGCTGTTTGAGATCAACGCCGATCGCATGTTGGACTTTTCCGCCAACTATCGATTCACGGCGGCTGACGGGACCGATTGGGGGACTGTGCGTCGCGAGGGGATGCGATCGTTGTGGGCGGCGCATTATGACATCTACGAGCAGGGGCAGATCGACATGACGATCCGCGAGGAGGAGCCGTGGAAGCGTTTTGTCGAGAGTGTACTTGGAGAGATACCGATCGCTGGCTTCATCGCTGTTTACTTGCTCAATCCCTCATATTTGGTCAAGATGGCGGACGGTACGCCAGCGCTTCGAGCGATCAAGAAGCCATCGATTTTTGAGCGATACTTTGTCATTGAGAAGCTTGCGGAGATCGACGAGGATGATGAGTTGCGAGCCCTTTTATCGCTGATCATGATGGTGATGCTCGAGAAGCGGCGTGGTTAGAGGCTCTCGAAGACTGTTTGATCGAAACAGCTACATGATCGAGAAGTAGTTATCGACAGCAAAGTCGATCGTTTCCTGTGTCATTTGCTGAGGGATGCTGTTGAACAAGCAGTAGGATCGCACCTGCAGCAGCAAATCGCGGGGCTGGCAGTTTCGGAATTCGCGCCCGACTCCCTTGTAGTGTTTGGCGATAAGGTAGTCGAGTATTTCAGGCCGGTAGGGGACCTTGATGATCTTGGCCATGATCTGAAAGAGCTTGCGGAAGTCCTGTTCGCTGGGATTGGCAACTTCGATTTTGTAGGGGATGCGTCGCAGAAAAGCATCATCGACCAGATCTTTGGGTTGGAGATTGGTGCTGAAGACCACCAATTGATCGAAGGGTACTTGGAATCGTTTGCCGCTGTGCATCGACAAGTAGTCGTGACGTTGTTCGAGGGGGATCATCCAGCGATTGAGGAGTTCCTGGACGCTCATGCGTTGACGTCCGAAGTCGTCGATCAGCAGGACGCCGCAGTTGCTTTTCATCTGCAGTGGAGCTTCGCAGATGTTGGTCTCGGGGTTGCGAGCGATTTCGAGCATCGACATGGTCAGTTCCCCTCCGGCGATGATGGTGGGTCGTTTGATTCGGATCCATCGTCGGTCGACTGTGCTCTCCACCAACAAGCCTTCCCCTTCTCGTATTGGGCAGTGTTGGTGATTGAGGGGATCGAACAGGCGCATGATTTCGCCATCGACCAGAACGGCGCGGGGGATCCAGATGTAGTCTCCGAAAGACCGCGTGACACGTTCGGCGATGCTGGTCTTTCCGTTCCCTGGGTTTCCGTATAGGAACATGCCTCGCCCGCTATTGATCGCTGGTCCCAAGCGAGCCAGGAGACCATCGGGAATCAGCAGATCGGCAAAGGCACGTTTAAGGTCTTCGCGTGTCGGATGCTGGGAATCGATCGACTGAAGGCGGATCGATGCGACGTAGTGCTTGAGGGAGACAGGGGCGGCGCCATAGTAGGTTGTCTTGAGAATATTGCGGCGCCCGCGATCGCGGCCTGCATCGGTTAGACAGTGGATGTAGTCGTTGAAAGCGTTGGTGCCGGAGTAGACCGTCAGTTGCTGGGCTTTGAGTTGCCACAGGATCGGTTCGACGAGTCCGAAGGGGAGTTTGAGGTGGTCTGCGATCGCTCGTCCGGACATATCCCCGCGGCCGAGCAGCAGCCGAGTAATCATTTCCTCCAGGAGCGAATGCGAGACTCCCGTCTCTTCGAGCGTCTTGGGTTCGATTGGAATAAGCGGTTCATTCAAATCCCCCGTAGCCTGAAAACAATCGCAATTCTCCATTTCGGATCGCGACGGGGGACCTGGAGCTTTTGCTTCCGCATCGGGCTTGGGACTGGAGTTCGGGAGATCAGCGGGCCTTTTGGGGGCAGAGTTCGATCCAGCAACCGAGATCGAGGACTGACTCGAGAGCCGTTTGATTCGCTCGAGGACCGTTTCGAGCGAGGACGCTGCGATGGGTTCCGAATTGGAGGCTGGAATATTCGACATGGAATCGATCTAAAACAAAGTGTCCAAGCACTTAATCAGCGACAACACTGGGAAACATCTGCGTGTCATCTTGTTGTCGGATAGCCCAGCCTTGGGGGTCGAAGAAATCCAAAGCGTGCCGAATAAACCGAACGGAAAAAAGAAAATCTGCAAAAGTTTTTCAAAGCACTTGCGGATCTGAATGCCGATCACTATTCTTCTCGTCCCTCACCAACGCAGTCCGTTCCAATTAGGACGGGCCGCAAGAAAAAAGTGGGGGATGGGTTGACAGTTGTCGACATTGTCGGCTACCATGTTGGGCCCAAATCAACGAGAGAAGCAGTGTCCGAAAGGGCTCTGCCGCGTCCAAGTGTCGCGACTCTCTCCGAGAGCATGGAATGATCTTTGACAATCCGGTGGACGAGCCTTCGAGTTGTCGCTTCGCGAGAAGTGGCAACACATGAGGAGTTTTGTGATAGAAAAAACAGGTGTTTTGTTGACCGCAAAACACCAACCGGTTTCAAAACCGTAACTTTGTTGGTCATGGCTGCCGCTTGGGATCGATTGAGGTAACTCGATCGGGGCTTCGAGGTGGTCTAAGCATACACAAGTGAAGGGTTTGATCCTGGCTCAGAATGAACGTTGGCGGCGTGGATTAGGCATGCGAGTCGCGCGAGAATGTAGCAATACA